>CADDYS010000012.1 GCA_902810715.1 bacterium
CTGCTCTTGCCGCCTCTATTGCTGCGTTAAGGGCAAGCAGGTTGGTCTGTTCTGCAATGTCGTCTATTACTTCTATGATTTCACCGATTTGTTTTGATTTTTCTCCCAGTGCCTGGATTTTGGTGGCCGCTGCAAGAACCGTATCCCTCATAAGCTCCATTCCGCCTATCGCCTTATCAACAGCGGTTTTTCCTTTATCCGCGGTACCGAGGCTCCCGGATGCAACCATGGCCACCGTCTGTGCGCTTTCAAGCACGCTTTGAACGGAGGAGGAGAGTTGATCTAACATACTATGGGCCTCGGCGACATCTTTCGCTTGCTCATATGCACCGGTTGCAACCTGAGCCATTGCTGTAGTTATTTGGCCCACCAGGTCGTTAACTCCGGCAACGCCGTAAGCCTGCCCCTCTGAGCCATGGGAAAACTCCTCAATAGAACCGGCTACCCTGGAGTTTGCATTCTCAATTTGAATTGAGCTTTGCGCAACCTCCTGCGAAGACCGGGACAGGTTTTTTGATACCTCGGATATCTTCTGCAGCATTTTCTTTAACGGTTCAACAATATGCGATTTCAGTATAACGAGGACTACCGTAAACAAAATTACCGATATGAACAGCAATAAGATATTTATGATATTTGCGCGTTTCTCAGTCGCTAATATCTGCCCTGCAAGCGCCGCTGAGTAGTTTTTTATAAGCCCGTTGAGTTTCTCGACATCTCCTTTGGCCTTATCCGCAGCGATATCGAAATCATCCATTCTCGTCCCCGCGTTTTTTGCGTTATAACCCGCAAAAACTTCTTGGGCTTTCTGATCGACCATGGTAAGGTCCTCTTTGATGCCCGCAGTTAGCCGCCGCGCCTCAGGGGTGGATAGTGATTTTGATAGATCGGCTATCTTTCTGTCGATATCGGCGCGGATTTCCTTATACGTCTGCATTTTCGACGGGTCTTTGTAGATTATCAGATCGCCGATCGGCATTTTACTCTGCTCAATTGCAAGCTGAAGTTCACCGACTGTACGGGTTTTGCCCAATATATCGCGGTATGCGGAGATGCCATTTTTTGCGCCTGATTGCAATCCAAAATTACTTACACTTAGTAAAAAGGCCGGTACAAGCATTATCACAAATAAAAAAATGATTTTGGTACCGATAGGAAATCTATTCAACATCTTTCCCCCTAGTGAGCGATAATTACTGTACTTATCGTCAAATTGGGTGAATACTAAATAGTAACTTGGAAATTTTACCGGTAGCTTGCCGGTTATACAGGGTATTGCATTAGCAAGGCAATTCTGGGATATTTATAAGTGTAGCAGTGCCGGTTAAGCCATCACTACCATACCGTAAATCGCAATAAATCAAGCAACAGTCTAGATAGGAAACGCAGCTATGCACGTAGGTATAGGCCGGATTAACCATCCAATAATATATTCGCTCCTTCTCTCTCTTCTTTTAGCCCTATTTATATCGGGGATCGCTGCTGCGGAGCCTGGACTGTTACCTACCTCAAACCTTAAAAGCACCCATTCTACGACCTCAACCGATACGGCAGGCGGCGCAAAAGAGACGCCCCCTGGGGTCGCCAAGCCGAATTCAACGCCGGACGGCAAGTTTTTAATCGGTGAATATGAAGACCCCGGAAAGCCAAAGGAAAAAGGAAATCTTTTTGTGCAGCTTATATCAACTGTATGGGATATAATCAAGTACATTTTTTACCTAGCCCTCGTCCTTGCCGTCGGCTTTCTCGCTATTTATGGGATTAAGCTTTTTACAACCAAATACAACGCCATAACCGGCGGCGGAGCCGAGCTGATCAACGTCTTGGAGGTCAGGTACCTTGCCCCGGGCAAAGCGATATGTCTGGTGGAGATAGCAGGTAAAGTCCTCGCGCTTGGGTTATCGGGAAACAGTATTAATCCTTTAAGCGAGTTTACGGATACCGGGCAAGTGGATGAGCTAAAGAAGGCCGCTGCAAAAAAACCGGAGCCCCTACAGCCGTTCCAGGGAGTCCTTGAAAAATTTACGAAGCGGTTCTCTAACCAACCGCAGGCAAAAACGTCAAAGGCTGTAAGGAAGCGGCGTGAGACCAGGTCTAGCAACGATACGGAGTGGAAAGACGATCTCTACTCAACCGGTGATAATATCAGAAAACTTTTAGATGAGATCAAAGAGCATGAGCGAAAAACGAAGGGCCAAGGGCCAACATCTAAGCAGGATAGGGGTGAAGACAAGAATTGACCGGGATTTCACCCAAGTTAAGAAAACGCCTGGTAAGAATCGAAATAATAGTTTTTATTCTCATGTTTACCGTGTTAAGCGGCTACGTCTCCGCCGAGCCCGGCACCGATGGTGTAGTATCGGGCAACCTTCCTCTGCCTAAGGTATCCTTCGGCGTCGAGGCCGCTAAGGGCCCGCAAGATATTGCGGTGAGCCTGCAGGTGCTCTTGCTCTTGACGGTGCTCTCCCTTGCACCGGCCCTTCTTATAATGGTGACTTCCTTTACAAGAATAATCATAGTCCTTGCCTTTATCAGAAACGCGCTCGGCACCCAGCAGATACCGCCCACGCAGGTACTGATCGGACTTGCGCTGTTCCTGACACTTTTCGTCATGATGCCGGTCTTTGGGCAGATAAACGACCACGCAATCAAACCGTATACTGCCAAGCAAATAAGCTACGACCAGGCCTACGATAACGCGTCCCAGCCGATAAGGCAGTTCATGTTCAAGCAAACGCGCGAGAAAGACCTTTCCCTCTTTGTTCACCTGGCGAAGATCAAGCGGCCGAGAACCCAGTCGGATATCCCCACTTACGTGCTTATCCCCTCCTTTATAATAAGCGAGCTGCGGGCGGCCTTTATAATCGGCTTTTTGATATTTATCCCCTTTCTAATAATAGATATGGTGGTTGCAAGCGTGCTCATGTCCATGGGTATGCTTATGGTCCCACCGGTCATGATATCGCTTCCGCTTAAGATATTGTTGTTTGTGTTGGTTGACGGTTGGCATCTAATTACTAGAGCCTTAGTTATGGGATTTAACTAACCTCAGGAGTGAAGAAATATGACTGATTCTATGGCCATGGAAGTCGGGAAAAACGCGCTTATGCTTACCCTGCAGGTGGCTTTGCCGGTGCTGCTTTTTAGTTTGGTGGCCGGCCTGGCAATAAGCATAATGCAGGCGGTAACCCAGATACAGGAATTTACCTTAACCTTTATACCGAAGGTGCTTGCAACTATGCTTGCGCTTGCGCTTTTTGGGCCCTGGATGCTTCATAAAATCATTGACTTTACGGCTAACTTGTTTATAAACTTGCCCAGCTATCTTAAGTAAGTTAAGGAGAGCTGTATTGGATATACTGCAGCCAGATGCCAGGCACCTGTTAACATTTTTGCTCATACTTACCCGAGTCTCGGGCGTGTTTTTCCTTGCCCCTGTCCTGGGCAGCCGAAATATACCGCCGCAAACCAAAATCGGTCTTGCGCTTATGACGTCGATCGCCCTCTTTCCCTTTATCCAAAGCCCCAATATAGCTAGCCAAATCAGTGTAATCGACTTTGCCTTATTAGTCGCCAAGGAAATAAGTGTGGGAGCTATTATCGGGTTTACCGCAACTCTCGTTTTTATGGGGTTTTTGCTCGCCGGACAAATAATCGACTTTCAAATGGGCTTTGGAATGGTAAACGTAATTGACCCGCTAAGCAACATCTCCATCTCGGTCATCGGTCAGTTTAAAAACCTGCTGGCAATTTTGATCTTCCTGGCGATAAACGGACATCATTACCTTCTTACCGCACTTGCGAAGAGCTTTGAGATAGCCCCGCTCACGACCTTTACAATTACGCCGTCGGTCACCGGCAACTTCATCGATATGGTAATAAACATGTTTGTTATCGGCCTTAAAATCGGCGGTCCCGCTATAGGCGTTCTTTTCATAACAGATTTGGCCCTGGGCATAGTTGCAAGGACGGTGCCGCAGATGAATGTCTTTATCGTCGGGATTCCGCTTAAAATCATTGTTGCCTTTGCAACTCTAATAGCAACGCTCGCATTTTTTACCGCATACGTGATGAGGGTATTTGACCAAATGCCGTCGCAACTCATTAGCTCGATCAAGTAGGAACGGAAGAGACGATGGATAAAAAAAGCAAAACAGAAAAAGCAACGCCCCGACGAAGACAAGATGCTCGGGAAAAGGGCCAGGTTGCAAGAAGCATGGAGGTAAACTCCGCTCTAATAATATTGACGGTGTTTATCTCCCTTAGGATGCTCGGCCAAGGAATTTTTGAGAGTCTAAGCGATCTTATGCGGTTCTTTCTCTCAAGCCCGGCCTCGCTTGAGCTAAACGAGAAGGTAGTCTCGACTCTTTTTCTAAACCTCACGGTGTTTTTTTTAAAGACGGTACTTCCTATAGCTTTAATTGCCCTGGCGGTAGGGGTCATAGCCAGCATCATTCAAATCGGCTTTTTATTTACCTCAAAGCCGCTTACCCCGGATATGAAGAAGCTTAATCCGGTATCCGGGGCCTCAAGGCTATTCTCCCCGAAAGCTCTGGTCGAGCTTCTAAAATCCCTCACTAAGATATCTATCGTCGGTTATCTCGCCTACTCCATCATAATGGGTCACTATGCCGACATGATAGACACTATCGACATGGATATCTGGGGGATGCTCTCAACGTTCGGTTCAATAGCTTATGAGATTGGGATAAAATGCGGTATCGTACTTTTGATAGTCGCCGCCTTTGACTACGTTTACCAGCGATACATGTTTGAGAAAAGCATCAAGATGACCAAGCAAGAGATAAAGGAAGAATACAAGATGTCCGAGGGAGACCCTCAGATTAAATCAAAGATCAGGCGCAAGCAAATGGAGATGAGCATGAATCGCATGATGCAGGCGGTGCCGACCGCAGATGTGGTCATCACAAACCCGACCCGGTTGGCGGTGGCTATAAAGTATGACCCCGATACAATGGGCGCGCCGAAAGTTGTCGCAAAAGGGCAGCGCCTGACAGCAGAAAGAATAAGAGACATCGCCAAAGAGCATAATGTCACAATCGTTGAGGATAAGGTGTTGGCGCAATCGTTGTTTAAGTCGGTCGAAGTGGACCAGGAGATACCGTATTCACTTTATAAGGCGGTCGCGGAAATACTCGCGTATGTTTATCAGATTAACCAAGGGTCCAGGGTAAAACACCTATAAAATTAGCGCTTTGATAGATATTCAAGCGCAAATAGTATAAAATATACACGCAAGAGATATGCAGTTGCAGAACTAACGCTGGAATAGATATGGCCACAGATCAAGCAGTTGATACATCATTGTTTGTACAAATCAGCAGATATAGCGATGCTATTCTTGCGCTCACCATCGCGCTGATTATTGCGCTCCTAATTATACCAATTCCAAGTCCCTTGATAGACGCGCTCTTGATTTTTAACCTGGTTATCTCGGTTGTTGTTATCTTAGTCACTATGTTTAACAACGAGCCGCTCCAATTCTCTATATTTCCTACCCTGCTCCTGGTCATGACTCTTTTCAGGTTGGGCCTTTATATTTCAACTACAAGATCTATCCTGTCGACCGGGGCGGCGGGAAGCGTCGTTAACGCGTTCGGCTCGATTATCATCGGCGATAACTACGTCGTCGGTATCGTTATATTTCTAATCCTTACCGTAGTGCAATTTATAGTCATTACGTCCGGAACCGCCCGGATATCTGAAGTAGCGGCAAGGTTTACTCTCGATGCTATGCCTGGCAAGCAGATGGCAATCGACGCCGACTTAAACAGCGGCCTGATAACCGAGGATGAGGCAAGAAAAAGGCGCCGGGACGTACAGCGCGAGGCCGATTTTTACGGGGCGATGGATGGTGCTTCTAAGTTCGTGCGGGGCGATGCTACGGCCAGCATAATCATAGCCGCCGTTAACTTGATCGGCGGATTTGCAGTCGGAGCAACCCAGCAACATATGGACCTTCTCACATCGCTTCAGACCTTCGGGCGCATCGCGATCGGGGCGGGTCTTGCAATTCAGATACCGACGATACTTCTTTCTACCGCATCCGGCGTTATCGTAACCAGGGTGGCCTCAGATAACGACCTTGGTCGGGACTTAACAAAGCAGCTTTTCACCCAACCTCGCGCGGTTATGATCGCGGGAGTCTTAGTTGCCATCTTCGGGCTGGTGCCGGGGCTTCCCAAGCTCCCCTTCTTCCTCATAGGGGGCCTGGCCGGGCTGGCATCATACTTTATGAACCAGTCAGCCCGGAAGGCGACCCTTGCCGAAGAGGGCGAGAGCACGGAGGAAAAACCCGCGACCACCGAGGACCTGATAGATATGCTTCAGGTCGACCCGATTGAGCTTGAGATCGGCTACAGCCTGATCCCGCTTGTCGACCCGGATCAGGGCGGTGAGATTCTTGACCGCATAACCCTGATGCGCCGGCAGATTGCTATGGAGCTTGGCTACGTGATACCGCCGATTCGCATAAGGGACAATATCCAGATCCCGGCAAGCGAGTACCGGGTTAAGATAAAAGGGGTCGATATTGCAAAGGTCGGGATAATCCCGGATTACCTGCTTGCAATCGACTCGGGTATGACCACAGGGCGAATCGCCGGTATAGAGACCAGCGACCCGGCCTTTGGCCTACCCGCCGTCTGGATCGTCCCGGAAGCACGGGAGCAGGCTGAGGTGATGGGATACACGGTTGTCGACCCGACATCGGCGGTTATAACCCACCTCTCCGAGATATCTAAGAGGTATGCCCATGAGCTTATAGGCCGCCAGGATGTACAGCAAATTCTAGACAGCATAAAGCAGCATTACCCAGTAGTCGTCGAGGAGATCGTACCCAACGTGCTTACCGTCGGTGAAATACAGCAGGTGCTCCAGAACCTGCTATCTGAGCGAGTCTCAATAAGAGACATGGTCAGCATTCTTGAGACACTTGGCGATAGCGCGCGGGTCACAAAAAATACCGAACTTTTGACCGAGTATGTTCGCCGGTCACTTGGCAGAAACATCTGCAAGCAGCACCAATCGGAAGATGGCAGGCTAGATGTGGTAGCGGTTGACCCTCTAATTGAAAAAGAAATTTCTGAAGCGGTCGAGTACACCGACCAGGGCATCATGATATCACTTGATCCGGCAACTACGCAGAGGATAATGGATGAACTTTCCGGTTCAGTTGAGAGAGCTTTTGCCCAGGGAAGAAATCCTGTGATTATCTGCTCTGCAAATATAAGACGGCCACTTAGAAAAATTCTTGAGCGAAAGCTGCCCAATTTGGCTGTTTTATCTTACAATGAAGTTGCATCAGAATTTGAACTACAATCTGTCGGGATGGTGAGCCTAGCGTGAAGATAAAGCGTTATGAGGCCTCAAGCATGGAAGAAGCAATAGCCAAGGTAAAGTTCGATCTAGGTCCCGAGGCTATAATACTTCATACCCGCCGCCTGCAAAGGTCCTGGCCCATGCGCCTCTTAAGAAATAACTCGGTCGAGATAACCGCCGCGCTTGATGTCAACTTGATGGAGCAGAAAGAGAACACCAACGGGAACGGGATATCTAAAAACGGCACCGGTGAAGCTATCGAGACAAGATTCGACCAAATACAACTCGAGGTCGAGGAGATAAAGTCAATTGTAAGAACCATTGCAAATCAACTGACCGATCCCCTCTTTCAGGAGGTTCCGGCCTGTTTCCTGGATGTTTACGAGAAGCTACTGCAGTCCAAAGTTGAAGATGAGATAGCCAAAAAGCTTATGAAGCAGGTGCAGGAGCAGCTCACAACATCGCAACTTGCCACTCCGCAGATTCTGCAAGAGAAACTAATAAGCGAGATGGCCAAAATGATTCCGGTAAGCCCGCCGCTCTCTCTTGGGGACGAACAGAGAAAGGTCGTCGCACTGATCGGCCCAACCGGCGCGGGAAAAACAACCACCATCGCAAAACTTGCGGCAAGATACTGTCTCTACGAAGGCAAAAAGGCTGTCTTTCTAACTGCCGATACTTACCGAATCGCCGCAGTTGATCAACTGAAAACCTATGCGGAGATTATCGGTGCGCCGATTGAGATTGTCTTTAATAGCCAGGACGCAAGAGAAGCCCTCGAAAGACACGAGGATAAAGACCTGGTTCTAATAGATACGGCGGGCAGAAGCCCGCTTAACGAGACACAAATGAATGAACTTGCATCGCTGATGAATGTCTGCTCCCCCGACGAGATACATCTGGTCTTAAGCGTGACAACAAAGATGTCGGATCAAATGAATGCGATCAAACGTTTCTCAGTCGTACCGATAAACAGAATAATTTTCACCAAGTTAGATGAAACCAACACACCGGGAACAATGCTCAATATAGTAAACAAATCCAAAGTTGCCATCTCCTATCTTACGGTAGGGCAAAACGTCCCCGAAGATATCAAGGTGGCCGAGTCACAGAAACTTGCCAATCTCATATTAGGGGTGCCGTTAGATGAATGATCAAGCCAAAAAACTTCGAGAGTTAGCTCAAAAAATCAGAGAAGAAAGAGACCGCGCTAGCCTAATCTTTGACCCGGCGGCAAGAAGGTCCGAGAAAAACTTGCCTGTAAGGGGCACCACATTGCCAACCATGGGCGATATAATCGCCGAGCCTGAGAGCTTAGAGATAGGGCTCGGGGCAAGATTACAGCCAAACGTTGCAAATGCAACCCCGGCGGCCGCCCCCCTACCCTCACCGCCCGTACCGCCGCCGCTAATCCAGCCCACAGCGCCGATATCTGTACCTACCCCTGCGCCAACGCCTCAACCATCCACCACCCGGGTTATTGCGGTAAGTAGCGGAAAAGGTGGGGTCGGAAAAAGCAACCTTGTTGCAAACCTGGGTATCGCGCTTTCTAAGCGCGGCAGGAAAGTCATGGTTTTTGACGCCGATTTGGGGCTTGCCAACATCGATGTTCTCTTTGGTATAAACCCGAAGTACAACTTAAAACAGCTTGTTGATGGAGAAAAAACCTTACCAGAAATCCTGGTAAAGGGTCCCTATTCCCTGAAGATTGTGCCCGGCGGCTCCGGCATCCCCGAGCTTGCCAACCTAAGTGACGAGCAGCAGCAAAAACTGCTTGAGAGCTTTGCCAACTTGGAGCGCGAGTTTGAAATCACCCTTGTAGATACCGGCGCAGGGATATCCAAGGACATAATCTCCTTTATCCTGGCAGCCCGTGAGGCGATAATTATCACCACACCCGAGCCCACAGCCATAACAGACGCCTACGGTATGATAAAAGTGCTAACGCAAAGAGACTCTTGCGTCGATATAAAACTAGTAGTAAACATGGTATCCGACGAGAAAGAGGGCCAGGATATCGCAAACCGGATTATTATGGCAACAAAGCAGTTCCTTGGCAAACGGATTGAAGTTCTCGGCTATATCGTAACGGACCCATCGGTCAATATGTCGGTTGTAAAACAATCACCCCTTATCCTCGGATACCCAAATTCAAGAGCCGCAAAGTGCATCATGCGGATTGCGGAAACCATTGACAAGACCAGCAAAAAAGATATCCGGCAAATTGCCGGAAGAAACGGTTTCCGCGGATTTCTTTCAAGATTTTTCGAAAGATAGGTGGGTTATGCAAATCAGCAAGTTTTTAAAGCCCGGGCTTTTGATTACCATCGAGGTAAGCCCCGGTGAAAACTGGCCCTTTACCATAGGTTATGTTTCTGAGGATTTCAAAGACATAACCTGCGAGCTTTTATTCGAACGTAACCGCCAGGTTGAGATAAAAAGCGGCGACGAACTCGCTATCACCTACTCTGCTGAAGACGGTATCTACAATCTTAAGGCGAGAGTAAGCGACGCTGAATACGACCCACTGAAGCTGAACTTAACTCTTACTGAAGACGTGGCTCATACCCAGCGCCGGGAGTTTTTCCGCCTTATAAGACCGTTTGTAAGGGCAAGATATCGCGCCGTAAGCGGCCCTGAAGATATCTTTAACACCGAGTTAACCGAGGCCCCGGTAAGGGACCTAAGCGGAAACGGCATAGCTTTTATAATCCCCAAAGAGGACGAGCTACCCTCAGGAACGCCGCTTATAACCGAGGTTGAGCTCTCAAACGGCAATTTTATAAGCCTTGTCGGCGAAGTAATAAGATGTATCCCCGATCAACCGGTAGTTGGCAGAAGTCTCCTTTGCGTGCATTTCTCAGTTATTGAGGAGCGTGACCGCGACCGCATCATCGGTCACCTGTTTAGAGAACAGCTTGACCGCGCCGGAAGAAAGCGCCGTATGCACAGGAGAGGCTAGTACAGCGTCACAAATAAAATGACGGTTTATTGTACTGACTACCTATCAGTAGTAATAATACTTATCGATCAAAAGAAGTGTGACGCTGTACTAGAGAATAGAAAATAGAGAAGAGAAAATAGATTGAATTATTGTGGGATAAGTTAGAAAGATGAGGGCAATGTCACTAAGACCATTTTCTATTCGGTCTATTCTCTATTATCTATTTTCTTCTCTGGCTATTTAAAGACTCTTATGGTTAGTTGATGTGATGGAGTATTAGATGTCCAATGAGTCTATCAATAAGATAACAATCCTGTTTAGTTTGGCAATAAGCCTTATCTCCCTTCTCGTAGCATTCTTAACCGGCGATGATTTGTTTTTTATAATAACCACGCGCTTCCTCCTTGTCTTTGTAACCAGCGCGGTTTTGGTCTGGACGGCTTTAACCATCGTAAAATCGGTCGTGGTTAAGGCAGCCCAAGAGTCCATAATTGAGCTAAATAAGGCCCTCGAGCAAGAGAACCGCCTTGCAGAAGACAAAGCAACCGAGGATTTTGCAAAATCGTTCCGCAAAGGGCAAAACCTTGACCTCACCTCCCTGCCGCAAGAGGACTTAAACCTCAACCTCGCAGCAGGTAGCGAAGAAAATCCTGAAATGAAGGTGTTTGAACCATTTAAGCCGAGAAGAATTGAGACCGATAAGAGTGAATAGCAGCATTTAAGCAGGTCAATTTGGGAACGGTGAAAAATGAATAAGACATTGGCTGCTCCAAGCAAATGGGTGCTCTATAAGGTACACAACAACCCGCAAGCAAAAGAGGAGCTAATATTGGAAAACATATCCCTGGTCAAGTACGTGGCCGAGCGAATCAAGAGTAACCTCCCTTCCGAGATTGACAGGGACGACCTCGTTAGCTACGGCACCTTCGGCTTAATCGACGCTATAGAAAAGTTCGACCACACCCGAGGACTAAAGTTTGAGACCTACGCCATTCCAAGGATTCGCGGGGCCATTCTGGACGGCCTCAGGGCGTTTGACATTGTCCCCAGGTCGATGCGGCAAAAGGCCAAGCAGATCGGCAAAGCCTACGCCGAGGTTGAAAACCGTCTTGGAAGAGCCGCAACAGATAAAGAGGTAGCCAAAGAGCTTGGGGTCGATACAGAATCATTTAACAGTATGCTTGCTGAAGTAAGCAGGCTCCCCCTTCTTTCACTCGATGACCTAGTACTGCAGGATGACGAGAACGGCGTAACGCTTGGCGAGCGAATTGAAAATAAAAACTCAAACGACCCCATTGAGCTGGTTGAATTAACCGAAGTCAGAGATGCCCTAATCAAGGGGATAGATTCCCTAAGCGAGCAGGAGAGATTGGTCGTCACTCTTTACTACTACGAAGGTCTAACCCTCAGAGAAACCTGTGAGGTTATAGGATTATCCGAGTCAAGAGTATCCCAAATCAGGACAAAAGCGGTTTTAAAACTTCGTGAGCGGCTCTCGCACCTGCAGGATGACATGTAAGAAATTTGCCGCTAAAAACTATTATTTTTAAACATCAGGCCGATAACTAATATACAAGGTTTTACAGTATTTATGCAGTTTAGAAAAGTGGGCATTTGGAGTAGAAGATGCAGGTTGAGGCACTGGAGCTAATAAAAACCGGCCAAATAGTCTACGTCGAGGACGAAGAGGGCCAATCCTGGCCTTTTGGCGTCAGTAACATCCCTAACCATGAGCTCGTAGTTTGCAATGCACTGGGAAGAAAATCCACCCCCATGAAAAGCTCATCAAGCACCGTGAAAATCATCATACCCGAAGAGAACGGGGCCTTTCTAGTTATGGCAAAAATTGATGAGGCTGATGGGACCAACAACCGCGTAACCCTTAAACCGTTCGGAGAAGTAAACCACGTCCAGCGCAGGCAATATTTTAGGATTTCGAAACCTTCGGTGCTGGTTCACTACCAGTTGGTCGAACGGGACGTGTACGAGGATATAATGAAGCTGGTTGAGGGCATGGTCTGGGATTTGAGCGGAAACGGTATCGGGATGGTTATAAGAAACGCAAAAACTATCTACACGGGCTCCCCAATAAAAATGAATATCGCACTCCCCGACGAGCCGCCGATTGAGATTGTCGGCGAAGTGGTGCGTGTCGTGCCGAAAAGCATTATTAAAAACGAGTATCTGCTCGGCGTAACTTTTAAAAAAATACGCCGTTCAGACCTGGATAGAATAGTAAAGTATATAACTCAAGAGCAGCTTGCGCTAAGGAAGCTTAAGAAAAAAGCGTAATCATACCTTCCGTAATATTTTTCTACTTGGTGACCGCATAGCGAAATGCTATAATTCATTGCAGGATTACAGGCTGATTGCTAGAACTGGATGCAGTAATAATGGCTCTTAGAGGAAAGGAAGAGCTATGTCAATCCGGCCAACCGATTTGCAGATTATAGTCCAGAAGATGCAGGAAGTTGAGCGATTGCAGCAAACCCAGCAACAGCAGCCAAAAACGCAACAGCAACAGTTTGCCGCTGAGTTGCAAAAGCAAAACGAGGCAAAAGAAAAACAGGTCAACTCTTCACCCCAAACGGATGAAGTAAAAATCAACACCAAGGAAAAAGACGCAGAGCAAAAGCAGCACGAGAGCAATAAACACAGGCAATCAGGTAAATCACCTGAGGATGAAAAAGAAAGCAAGCCATCAGATTCCGAGCACATAATCGACATAAAGATCTAGGAGTTGGATAAAATGTATATGGGGTTTGAGCCGATTATTATCGTATTAGCTGTTGCACTGATTTCGATCCCTATGCTAACCTGGATAATCTTAAGAAGGATATCGGCCACCGATAAAATAAAAGACAGCAAAGAAGAACTTCGTTCCCTCGAAAACTCTCTCTCTCTGTTGATTAAAGAACTCCAGGACTCGGTCCAAAAAGCCTTGGGCGATATGGAAACCTCCGCCGATAGACTAAGCCGTATGATAGAAGATGCAGACGACCGTGTTCGCCAGCTTCAATACTATTACGAGTACGGCGAGGAGCTGCGCCCGATCGTATCCTCGCAGCCTCAGCCGCAGCCAACCGCCAGCAGTGCGGCAGCAACCCCGGTTGAAACCAACCACGCGATAAAGCACAAGGAAGTGCACGAGTTAAGCCGTAAGGGCTGGAGCGCGGTGCAGATTGCAAAGCACACCGGTATGAGCACGGACGAAGTCCAGCTTATCATAAATTTGATGGAGATAAGCACGATGGATATGCAATCCCGGCCCCCGCAAACAAGGCAGCCGATGGTTTAGCTTAAGGTCTTAGGTGGTCCATTATTGCCCGGCGTTTTTCCAATACCTCCTCTATCTCCATAATGCCGGTCATAATTCGATACCGCCTTATCGGATCATCTTCCATCTCAAACGCCTTAATAAGATCTTCATACTCCTGGACTAAGATTTGGTCGACTGATTTTACGTGCGTACATAATTCCTTGAATTGCCTGTTTAGAATGTACTCCCATTTTTTACTGACTAGAACCCATTTAAGCTTTGTAAACCACCGTCCGGCAAAACCTGCTATCCCCTCCATTACCAATCGCCCCTCAAAGAAAATTAAGAAAAGAAGATATCTTGCTCTGTCATGTCCAGCTCTCTTGCAATTTTTGTCATGGAGTGAGCTGACGGGATATGCCGCCCCTTAACCCACTTGTTCATGAGGCTCTTATCGACGCCAATCTTTCTTGCAAGCGCGCTTTGACTAATGTTGCGTTCGTGCAAGATCTTTTCAAGTTTGGTTGCAAAAGAGAGCATACGAAAACTCCAGCGTATTAACCATTAACTTGAAGGTTAATAAAACTTTTTCCGGTTGTCAATAATAGTTGTCAAAAGTTACAACTTCGAGCTTATAATTATTTTATGAACGCAAACTTATCGACTAATCGTACATATAACGATTTCCCGAAGGCGCTGCGGGAGCTTATGGAAACCAGGGGCTTTAGCTTCCCCAAACTTGCAAGAGAGATAGGTCGAAAACTATCAACTACATATATTCATAACCTTGCTTCCGGCAAATCAAAGCCCACTAAGGAGAATATTGAAGTTATTGCAAAAGGGCTTAAAATCAGCCCTTCCTACTTTAAGGAATATAGAGAGTACCGGGCGAAAGAGAAAATAGGTAAAAATCCAAAAATAGCCGATTTAGTCCTAGACGAGAAAGCAATTGAATTAACTTCCGAAATTGAATCGCTAAGCGATGAGGAGAAGAAAGAAGTTGTAGAACTTATAAAGGAGTTCAAATCAAAGTACCGCACGCGCAGGAAAAATAAGTACTAGTTATCCACATCAGATGCTAGCTCGCCAATTAGCGTCATTAGCTCATCGGCGGTAATGGCAGGCTTGTCTTTTCGCTCCGCGCCCTTTTCCATCGCCTCAATGGATTCCTTCATCATCTCAACGAAGTGGCCGGCAAGAACCGGGTCGAACTGGGTCCCCTTATTTTGTTCGATAACCAGCAGGGCCTCTTTATATGAAATGCCCTTGCGGTAAGGCCGGTCTGAGATCATCGCATCGAACGCGTCGGCAATCGCAACTATGCGTGCCAGAAAAGGTATCCGCTCGTCACTGAGGCCAAGTGGATAGCCCTTGCCATCATATCTCTCGTGATGATGCAAAACAATATCTGATATCTTTATCATGCTATCGATCGGATGGGTGATTTCATATCCCTTATACGCATGCTCTTTAATTATCCTGTATTCCTCTTCAACCAGCGCGCTGGTTTTATTAAGCATAAGCTCCGGAATCCCGATCTTTCCGATATCATGCAGGCGCGCACCTATATAGATTTTTTCAATTTCGGATTTGCTTAATCCCAGATAAGAGGCAAGTTTGACCGAAAGGCTTGCCACATTTCCCGAGTGCCCGCTTGTATAGGGGTCTTTAGCCTCAACAGCCTTTGAAAATGAGATTACGATTTTTAAGTAGGCCTTGCGCAAATCCTCCCAGAGTTTTGCGTTTCGTATTGCAACAGACAGCCACATTGCAATGTCGTTTATAAACTGCTTTTGCTCAAAACTAAGCTCCATTCCCTTTTCACTAACCAGCAGGATAATGCCGATAAATTCCCGCTGGCTGCGCAGCTGCACCGCAACAGCCTTCTTTATCCCCATATCCTCCATCTTGCCGCATATTTGAAATTCCTTGTTACCGGTAATGTCCCGGGCGTAAATGATGCCCTGCTCGGTCATGGAAAAGACAGAGAAGACCTCTTTGGCTGATAGGATGGAAATATCGATATCCGACTTGTACAATATGCCCTCAGACCATATTAGCTCAAGGTACTCACTGCGCTTTGATGCAAGATACAGCGACGCCCCATCAAAGCTAAGTATTTCGAGCATCTCCTCGAGTGTCGACTTTGCGATCTGCTTAAGATCAAGCATATTGTTTATCTTCGTGCTGATGGTTTGCAGTACAGAGGATTGCCTGTTGTGAGTCTCGCGGTTTCTTTCCTCCACAAACTGCATGCTTAAGAAGAGATCCATAATAAGAAGCACCGGTATACCCATGCTCGGATAACTCATTAAAAGATGAAAAAGCGGCTGTGATGTAAAATCATAGCCGATAGAGAATATGCTTGTACTAAAAAACGAAAACAGGATGAGAAATAGAGCGAGGCGAAACCTGGTTTGCCCTAAATTGCCGCTACGCAACATATAATACAGGCCGACTGCGCAGAAGATTATGTTTAACGAGCGGATGATAATATCAAACGCCACTTCGACCATCCTTTATATAATCGCTTCTAGCCATCCACACGATTGCCGCAACACATACAGTCTCGGCGGCCCCGGCAACGCCATGAAGCAGATGGATGCCTAAAATAACCGAAATTATATAGGCAATGCTCGCTACAAGGAATGCGGCTGAGCAGGCTAAATAATACGCATAGTATTGATTGGCCTTAAACCTGGCGCGATTACCAAGTATAAAAATAAGCGCCACCAATGCCAGGCCCAGGGGAAATGCATGACCGTATTCGTAAACGCTATGCGATAAAATCGTATGCAAAATATCACCAGCTTAAACATATAAATAGCTATATTTTAAATATCGACAAAGTGTACAGCACCCTTAAGTTCGGCTGGGACGGTCCTCCAAATATTCCAGATTCTCGTTAACGGCAAGCTGAAGTCTTTGCTGCATATCTCATCATGCCAAAGCTGAGACTTACGACAAGGCATTACCAAACAGCAATTTTAAATTTAGTTGATGAATACGGCGTAACAGAGAAGTTTGCCGGGTTTCGGCTGAAATTATTACAATCTACAAGCGGTAAAGAACACAAATAAATTTAACAAAATTTATCGGCATTTTTGTAAAAATCTTGTTGATTTAGGCCGATTATGAGGTAAAATAATGGTAGTAATACTCAGTGTTACTAATCATAAATAATATGGAGGTGATTATGTTGGGAAGAACAACGAGGGTTTTAACCTTCTCTCTACCCCCTGAAGCGGCAGAAGAAATCGAGAAAATGGCCAAAAGTGAGAATCGCACCAGAAGCGAGTTACTTCGGGAAATGATTGGTGTATATAAAGAGCGCCAAGCCGAAGCGGCGTGGCAAGATCTCTTTGCTTTCGGTGATAAGACGGCCAAGAGGTATGGTATCAAAAACGAGGAAGAGCTCTTTAAGATTCTTAATAGGACTTCGTAAATGCTAAGGGTAGTCTTTGATACTAACGTTTACATATCGGGCCTTCTTTTCCCCGGCCCACCTAGGCAAGTCTTAGAGCTTGCCAGAAAACGGCAAGTTATCTTGATCGCCTCTGACGGCATCATTAATGAGACGGCTAGAAAACTTCGAGAAAAGTTTTCTTGGCCGGAACATAAAATCCAAGAATTCGTAAGAGAAACTAGCAGGTTGGCCAAACTTTATAACCCGAAAGTAAAGCTTTCCGTTGTAGAAGATGAGGCTGATAACAGAATACTGGAGTGCGCTGTTGCCGGAAAAGCCCACATAATACTATCCGGTGACAATCACCTACTAAAGCTTAAAGAATATGAAAATATTCCAATCCAAAAGCCCAAGTACCTAACGTATCTAATGGAGCAAAAGGATTAGGTTATGAGCGAGACAATAAATATAAACCAAGCCATTGAGCATCTGTCAGATATCCATATGTAGTTGTGTTTGTTGTTGTCATGTTGCCGTTTACTGTTGTCTTGATTGTTTTTCGCCCCTTGCGTAATCCTGGTGTCAGACACCACTCACTTCCCCTGCCAGTACTAATATGCTTAAAACTTTGGGAATTTGTGATAAATATTTAATTGGTACCTCGAATATTGGCAAATAAAAATTTCTATAAAAACTAGGCAAAGAAAAAAGGGCTCTACAGAGCCCTTTTCTATGTAGCCCTAATCCAACACTATTCGAACCAAAAAGAGCAGCTAGATAAGCTGGAGGGGTATTTTGAGAAGCTTTAATAAGCTTCAAATCCTATTTTATACAATACCGATCTTCCGCAGTAAATAGGCATATTTACCCCACCTAAAACCTAAAGTAGCAGCTCAGAGACCCGAGGGACGCCGGAAACGCTGAAAAATCGTAGGCACACGTATGGTAATCATTACCTGTACCATCAAGCATTAGATGCTCTATCATATAGGCATGTACTTGCGAACGATCGCCCGGAAAAACAAAGACGGCTCGGTGGTGCGCTACCTGCAGCTCGCCCACAACGAGCGCAACGAAAAGGGCCAGGCACAGGCCAATGTAGTTTACTCTTTTGGCAGAGAAGACAGACTTGACCGGGATGCGCTCGCGCGTTTAGTAAAAAGCATCTCTCGGTTTTTGGAGCCCGGCGTTATGCTTGAAGCAACGACAGCCCCGGATATCTCATTTATCTCGTCAAAGCCGATTGGCTGCACACGTCTTTTGGATGCACTCTGGGAACGCTTAGGGATCGCATCTGCCGTACAAGAACTTCTTAAAAACAGGCATTTTGCAACGGACGTCGAGCGCACCCTCTTTGCCCTTGTCGCCAACCGCGCAATTAATCCCACCTCCAAGCTCTCGGCCGTTGCGTGGATGAACGATGACGTTGTGATTAAAAACGCACGAGACGCAACCGATGATCATGCCTACCGCGCGATGGACTTTCTGCTCGAAGCTGAAGAGCATATCCAGCGCGAGGTCTTCTTCTCTGTCGCCAATCTGCTTAACCTGGAGGTCGATCTCTTGTTTTTCGACACCACCTCAACATACTTTGAGACCGAGGAGGAAGACGGATTTAGAAAATACGGCCACTCGAAAGATCACCGGAACGATCGTCCCCAGGCAGTGGTCGGCCTTGCGGTCACGCGTGAGGGCATACCGGTTCGCTCCTGGTGCTTTCAGGGAAATACCGCCGATATGTCCCTGATCGAGCGGATCAAGGACGACCTTCGGGATTGGAAGCTGGGTCGGGTCATCATGGTAGACAGAGGCTTTGCCTCAGAGGAGAATTTGCGCTACATGCAACGAGCCGGTGGAGGATACATCGCCGGAGAAAAACTTCGCTCCGGCAGCCCACTGGCCGAAGCCGCGCTCTCGCGGCCCGGGCGACTCAAAGAGGTAAAAGACAACTTAAAGGTAAAAGAGATAGTAGTCGGCGCTGGAGAGCGGCGCAAACGCTACATACTCTGCTACAACCCGGCCGAGGCTAAAAAGGATAAAGAGCTGCGCGATGAGACCGTCTCGCGCCTGCAGGCAGAGCTTGCAAATATCAAGCAGCTCAAAGGAGCGCCGCATAAAAAAGCGACCTGTGAGCTTCGCAGCAACAAAAGCATGGGGCGCTACCTGAAACAACGCTCAGACGGCACCCTTGCACTCGACAAAGCCAAGATAAAGGCGGAGGAGCGACTCGACGGCAAATTCCTGCTTTCAACCTCGGATGACACGCTCTCTTGCCAAGACGTGGCCCTTGGCTACAAGCAGCTACTCGAAGTCGAGCGCGGGTTTAAAGATCTAAAACACACGCTTGAGCTTCGCCCCGTCTATCACCGAAAAGAGGAGCGCATACGCGCTCACATTACCTTGTGCTTCTTAGCACTGCTGCTTATTCGGGTGGCCGAAGTTGAGACAGGTAAGACCTGGCGGTGTATCAAAACAGAACTGAGTCGCATGCACCTTGGTGAGTTTAAAGGGCCAGCCGGCAGAGTCCTGCAGCGAACCGAAATCACCGCTGCTCAAAAAGAGATATTTGCAGCTCTAAAGATCAAAGAGCCGCCGAAGTTCTTCGAGATAGCCCCGTAGGCACTACACGCAGTTTAGCCACTTTCTATCCTTGCTGAATAACGCCCTGTTTGGGGCGGTGTTTGTCTACTCACTGCGGAACTCCGGCAATAGAGTTCAAGCCATTCTCTTAAAGCTGTGGTTGCCTTTCAGGCTATATGGGACAAGCAAGACTTAACCATGCAATCCGTCTCTTAGCTAATAGCCATTTTAACAGCGTCTTCAACTCTCAAGAGTGGGTTATAAATTATCGTTCTCTTTGAATAGTCCCATGTAAAGTAAATTAATCCGTATACAGGTGAAAGGTCTTCTGATTGTATTATTGTTACTGCCCCATCTTTTTCCCTACCAACCATTTGAGCACCCGTTCTACGATCAACAATCCACTTTTCTCTCCCCAAGAACGCTTCTTCAAGATCGATCTCATCCATAATCGTTCCAAGGACAGGAATGCATATAAAGTTAAGCTCATCTTTTGGCAGTTGATCCTTGGCTTTGTCTCTGATTTTGCCCCTTATGCGGACATTATCTTTCATCCATGCAGACCAAGGATCCATATGTGCAGCATATTCTTCTTTTAGTTTATTTAAACGACTGATTGTCACAGCGGCAACTGCTCTACCCTCTTTATAGTACGGATATACACCAGGCCCCTTTTTCCTCATCTCTCGAATGAAATCTATGAAACCGGGTAAATCATTTTCGGTAAATTTTACCTCTGCAGATTCCTCTCCTAAAATATAATCAGCATCTTCCTTATCAAGTATCTCAAAGATATATTTGTATAACTGCTCTTCGACATCTGCCAGCCCTTGCTCTATTGCGACTTTAATTTTGTATCTAAAATCTGCATGCTTTCTTATCCTTTCATCATCATGAATTCCGGTTACTTCAATATTTATTGGTTTATCTCCATTGCTGACCAGCGAAATATCAACGTTTTTGCCTGTTTCGGTTACCTTTCTCTCCCAAACAACGTTAATCATCGTATTGCATTTGAATTTTGTGCAATAGTATCCAGCGACGATTATCTCAGCTACAACCGCATCCTGATCCAGATTCATATTGGTCTGAGAGAGCTTCTTCACAGCTTTAGAAAAATATCCTGGCTCATGGTAACTATTAATTGATTCAAGTGCACATTTAAGTAGAGGAAAAATTCGGGGATTTGCAAGAGAAAAAAATAAGGGATGTTGTTCTATTCTTAGTTTAGGTTTTAATAACTCCTGCTCCAATGTCTTGCTAAGCTTGCCATCAAAGATCGTGAGATTATTTCTTACTGCCTCAATCTCTTCGGGCTTAGTGTGAATCATAGTTTTTCTCCTGTTAATGGGCTCCTCGAAATCCTTATCTAGTATTTCTATTAAGAATATTCTAAGAAACAGTAATATGAAATTTGAGTTAAAGCACTATAATCATATTATCTGTGATCATTCCCACTAAAAATCATATCAATCGCGGTTTTTAAATCTTCGATTACTTCTTGAAAATCAGGAACGTTTTCTAACTGATGGCCGAGCGAGTTTTCCCACGCGTTCATATGAGAATCAAACCTTCCTGTTTCAAAAAACTCACTGACGCCATTAAAAGCAACCCCTTTATGCTCGCACTTATCATAGAATCCCTCTACGAGCTTTTGAGAATCAAAACTATATTCATCTTGGCTAAGCAATCGCCAGAGATCATAAACATCTCGCGGCCTGGTTCTTTGTAGTATTGAGCGCAGCTTCTCAGCTAATACTTCCTCGATGGAATAGACCTCGATATTTCTGACACACGCTTCCTTATCGGTGTAGTTATGGATAAGCAGCCGACTTTTAACTGGAAAGATTATCTTTTCGTAAAAAGTGATATCTAATTTTATTCTCGGCAAAGAACCTGCTCGTTTGCCCATTGGACCTACATATTCAACCTTACCTTCATAAGCTTCTTCCCCAAAAACTTCACGGGTCTTCTCGAGGCTTACAAGGTCAAAGGAAATACCACTAAGTTTACTAGCCGTCTTGGCAGCATTTTGTAAGCTTGAATTAAGCACCTCTTCTGTAATCTCATGATTTGCTTTAACTGTAAAATCAAGGTCTTCGGAAAATCGGTAACTTGGAAAGTAAGCTTTGCGAAGAGCGGTCCCGCCTTTAAAGACAAAGGCTTGCAATAAGACGCTATCAGCATAAATACCGCTTAAGAACCAAGAAATCACATAATCCCGTTCAATTGTATTGGGATCGACATGTAGTTCCCTTGCAATTTTCATAATTTCTTGTCTTGTAATCATTTGCAACCCTTTTTATTAATTAAGTTAGGCTCAAAAACATTTATGATTAAATGCCACCTTGCGTTATACTGGCCTCGCTTCTGCTGGGTAGGGTCAAGTAGGCTATATCCCTTTGAGATGCTCTTTTGCCATTCATTAAGCCATGACTTAACCGGCAACTCTAAGCTTTCAGCCAAGAAGCCAAGACGCTTAAAGACAGTTGCATTACCGATTCTATGGGCATAAGATGATAGCTTGTCTAAATCAATGCCGTCCTTGAACCCTTCAGAAAGGCCCTTAGCCGCTTCAACTATTCCACCGCACAACCGAGGACGGTCAAGACAATCAATTATTGTCTTTTCTTTGTCCGTAATTTGCACTGGCTTATTTTCTTGCCACACCGTTGTTAGACCAAAAAACTTCTTTGGCGACAAGAAAACGAGCTTATAAGGCATATCAAGTATTTCTTGATATGCTGAAGCCTCGCGCTTGGGCGTGCTTACAAAAACAGTTCTTGGTATCTGCTCAGTATAGCCATAATAATTAAGAGCTGACCAATAAGAAATTGCATATTCTCTAGGCTGTATTTGTTGGTTGGGATTAACGATATAAGCCCTGGCTGAAACTGTTGATGACTTTGATGCAATAGCGGAAGCCAAAACAAAAGAGTCCTCGCTCCACATATCAGGTGATTCTGCTTCCAGAGGGACAATCAAATAATGGCCCCTCTTTAGGCGGATAAGCCATCCAGACCGAACAAGACGGCTTAGAAGTTGCTTGACTGCAATGCTGTTCTTATCAGGTAGCAACTCTTGAGCATCCTTAAGAGAAAATACGGTTTTATTTTGCGAACTTAGGCTTCTTAGCAGCCTTGAACCAAGCTTACCTAGCGTTTGGTTTTCGACATTCATGATAATTCCTTCATTATAAGTAGTGTTTTATGTCACTAATTATGAACTTTTTATTACTATCGTCAAGAGTTTTGCTACCTGAAGCCTAATTTAAAAATTCAAGAGGACCGGTGGCAGCCACTATTCACTTCCCCCGCCAGCACTAATATACCTTAAGGTTTGAGAATTCATGATTTATAGATCCAGCAATCACCGCTAAACAGCACACTGCTAACGTTTGTAAAGAATCGAAAGTTCAAATCCACTTCCGGGGTAATCGTTTCCCAAAATGAAAAAACCCCTTGCAAAAGGGGCTTTTTCAAGGTCTGAGCGTTGTAGCGGGGGCTAGATTTGAACTAGCGACCTTCGGGTTATGAGCCCGACGAGCTACCAGACTGCTCCACCCCGCGTCGTTTAGTCTTCTACCGACGATTACGATGATAACACACATTTTTTTACATTGCAAAAGCAAAAGGGCCATAATCTACATGTGTAGCATCATTTTAGCAGCATATGGATTATTTACTTATAGCACTAGCAACCGCCATCTTTTTGTGTTAATATTCACTTAAGAAATCATTCAGGAGGACTAATTGACTCGCCACGGGACTGTTAGTGCTTTTCTTTCAGTCTTGATGTTGTTTGTTTTGGTAAGTCCAGTTATAGCAGCACCGACACTAGATCTGACAACCACGACACCGACAGATAATATAGTAGTAACGCCAAACCAACCGAATACCGAAACAACTGCCACGGCCGGCCTCGATCAAGCACTAGCTGAAGCCGATTTGGCCGTTAAACAAGCACAAGCTGAAAGAATTAAGCAAGAACTTGATATGCTCGGAGATGAGCTGGAGCGCTTAAATACGGACTACTATGCCGAAAGCGCTAAGCTATCCGCTATAGAGGGAAGCCTCAATGAGGCACGTGACAAGCTACGCTGGTACGAGGCGGAGCTTGATGCGCAGCGCCAGGTAGCAAACGACCGTGTTACTGAAATCTACAAGCATGGCGATGTCGAGCCGATTGATGCTATTCTTAATAACACAAGCTTCTCGGAGCTTTTCACCCGCCTAAGCTTTCTTCTAAAAATAAGCGAGCAGGACGAGCAACTTCTGCAAAAACTGCAGAATCAAAAATCCAAAGTTGAAATCACCAAAAAAGCACTTGATGATCTTTACGCGCAGCAGAAGGAGATTACGATCGAGCTTGAAGGCCGAAAGAAGGCTATCGAGGACAAAGTAAAACAAGAGTCGGCTATTCTTGCAAGCATAGATTCGGAAACTAAAAAAATCCTCGATGAGGAGCGGGCAAAACAAGAACAGGCACAAGCTGAGCTTGTCACAAAACTTACCCAGAAAACCCAGAAAGATACGATATCATTACAGCCCGGCTCGATCTGCTATGAGGCGATCCAGTATCTCGGTATCCCCTACGTCTGGGGTGGCGAAGATCCCAAGATCGGTTTAGACTGCTCGGGTCTGGTTAAGATAGTGTTTGAGAAATTCGGTGTTGATCTGCCGCACTTTGCCGCATCGCAGGCACAGCTTGGCGCGCCGGTTCGCTATGAAGGGCTGCAAGCGGGCGATCTCGTCTTTTTCGGCAGCCCGATACATCATGTTGGCATCTATCTTGGCGAGGGTTACTATATCCACGCGCCCAAGAGAAACGACTTTGTAAAAGTAAGTAGACTAAGCGACCGCAATGACTTTAACTGCGCCCGCCGTATTATAAGCGTGATCCCAGGACAGTAAACTCCTTTTGCAAGCGCAAACCTTCCTTACCTTTACTTTGCAATCTGTTAACGAACGTGCTTAAATAGAGACGATTTTGGGAATGCAAGTTACATCCCGTTCGAATGACCAAAAACGTTCATAAGGAGTGTAAATGAAGGACCTGACTTCTCTTGCCTTAGATGTCGCCAAGACCTACGGCGCAACCTACGCAGACATTAGAGTTATTGATGAAGAGCACGAGTCGATAGCTATAAAAAACGGGCGCGCTGAGGAAATCACCGCTTCAACGAACTACGGTTTTGGAGTCAGGGTAATTGCGGACGGCTCTTGGGGATTTGCAAGTAGCTTCCTCGTCGAAAAAGCCGAGATTGAGCGCGTTGCACGGCTGGCGGTTGAGATAGCCAAGGCAAGCGCTATGATAAGGAAAGAAAGCGCGGTTCTCTCCCCCATTCCGGTAATCCAGGATAACTATAAGACACACGTTGAGATCGATCCCTTCAAAGTATCGCTTGAAGATAAACTTGCGCTTCTCTCGCGCGCCGAGGAGACCGTGAGAAAAATCCCGGGAGTCTCGATCTCGCGTGCCTCGATGGATATATTTCGCGAGAAAAAGGTGTTTGCGAGTCTTGAGGGCAGCTATATTGAACAAGAGATAACCGAGTCCGGCGCCGCCGTTGACGCTACCGCAATTAAGGGAAGCGATATCCAGGAGCGATCCTACCCTAACTCGCACGGGGGTGATGTTGCGACCGCCGGTTATGAGTTTATCAAAGGGCTAAGACTGGATGAGAACGCCGGGCGTGTCGGCGAGGAGGCCGTAGCGCTTCTTTCGGCAAAGCAGTGTCCAAGCGGCGAGTTTACGATAATTTTAGATGGAAGCCAGCTTGCGCTGCAGGTTCACGAGTCCTGCGGTCATCCCGTCGAGCTCGACCGTGTGCTCGGCATGGAGGCAAGCTATGCGGGGACCAGCTTTTTAACATTGGATAAGCTGAATAAGTTCCAATACGGCTCCCCTATCGTTAACATAAACGCCGACGCCACCATCCCGGGCGCACTGGGCACGTTTGGCTATGACGACGAGGGCGTACCTGCACAGCGGTTTGATATTATTAGAGACGGGCTCTTTGTAGGATACTTAACCAACCGCGAAACCGCTCCGGTTATCGGGAGGCAGAGTAACGGCTGTGCCAGGGCGGATGGCTGGGGACGTATCCCTCTAATCCGCATGACCAATATAAATCTTCTTCCTGGGGACTCCTCTCTGGAGGAAATGATAAGCGAGGTTAAGGACGGCCTGTATCTTGCAACCAATAGAAGCTGGAGTATTGATGACAAAAGGCTTAACTTCCAGTTTGCGACGCAGGTCGGCTGGGAGATTAAAAACGGCAAACTTGGTGCAATGGTCAAAAACCCAAACTACACCGGGATTACCCCTGGGTTCTGGAACTCCTGCGATGCGATTGCCGGCAAAGACGAGTGGCGGGTCTGGGGTCTTCCCAACTGCGGTAAGGGCGAGCCGACCCAGATAATGCACGTGGCGCACGGCGCCGCGCCGGCCAGATTTAGAAACGTTAAGGTGGGTGTTGGTAGATGATAGATAAAGGCAAAATAGAAGAAGCGATGCAAACGGCAATAGGCTACTCAACAGCGGACCAGACCGAGGTTCTTGCCAGCAGCCGCAGTACGGCTCTCACGCGCTTCTCCAACAACTACATCCACCAGAATGTGGCCGAAACCAATATGAGCATATCGATTAGAGCGGTTATCGGCAAAAGACAAGGCTATGCATCGACCAACCGCCTCGATAAAGATTCCATAAAAGAGACGGTCAACAAAGCAATTAAAATTGCGGAGCATCGCCCACCCGATCCCGACTTTGTCTCACTTCCCGAGCCGGGGCCTATTATCCTGCGGGATATGGTATCCGACACAACAGTTAATTATACTCCTGGGCAAAGGGCGGCCGCCGTACAAAGACTGCTTGGCGTCATCATGCCGCGAAACCTTACCGCCGCCGGCGCCCTATCCACCGGATACACTACCGTAGGCGTGGCAAACTCGCTTGGCGTAAATGCGGTTGAGACTATAAGCGAGGCCAGCCTGAAGACCGTTGTGATGTCTCCAACCAGCTCGGCCTTTGGGAGCGCGGTTGCAGTAAATGTCGCCGATATTGATATTGAAAAAATTGCTCTTGAGGTTGAGAAAACAACCGTGCGGGGGCAAAACCCGGTGGAGCTTGAGCCAGGCAGATACACAGTGGTCCTATACCCTAACGCGGTCGCCGATATGGTTTCTTTTATGGCCTTTGCCGGATTCGGCGCGCTCTCCCTGCAGGAAGGCCGGAGCTTTATGAAGGATAAATTCGGCCAGCAAATTATGAGTCAAAATATATCTATTTGGGACAATGCATACGATCCCAGCACGATCGGCTTTACTTTTGATTTCGAGGGTGTCCCCAAAGAAAAAGTAGTCTTTATTGAAAACGGTGTGACAAAAGGCATCTGCTACGATAGCTACACGGCAAACAAGGAAGGTAAAAAATCAACCGGACACGCGCTTCCCGCACCTAATCCTTACGGTCCTCTCCCCTTAAATTTAGTTATGGCGCCGGGCGGCTCGTCTTTGGCACAGATGATAAAAACTAGCGAGCGTGCAGTTCTCGTGAGCCGCTTCCATTATACCAACCTAGAGGACCCGATAAGAACTGTTCTTACCGGGATGACAAGAGACGGCACATTCTTAATTGAGGATGGCGAGATAAAGACGCCGGTTAAAAATCTTCGTTTCACACAAAGCATTGTTGAGGCGCTTTCCAAAGTTGAGTTGGTATCGATGGATAGGGAGCTTAAAGAAGGTATGCTTGGCGCAAGTTATATGCCATGGCTAAAGATCAGCGAATTTAACTTTACCGGAGTAACACAATTCTAGTGCACTAGTCCCTGGTTAACTTCTTTTCCCTGGACCTCGGCCTCCGGACTCTGGACCCTTTTTTAATACTCTTTACCAGGACGACTTCTGTGCCGTAGCCGCACTGGCTCTTGATCTTTATAGCATCAACGAGGTTATTCATAAGAGGAATACCCCGTCCGCCCTGTTTACTTGAAGGTGGGAAGGCACTTTTCGTAACGCTTGGCTCAAAACCACACCCCTTGTCAACCACCTTGCAGGTTAAGCAGCCGTCTTCAACATAAAATACCGTAGTAATGAGATCGCTTTTTGAATGCCTGATGGCATTGCTTGAGGCTTCGGTAACCGCAAGGCTGAAATCTAAGATTTCATCCTCGCCCAGGCGCGTACTGCGGGCAACGTCTAAAGCCAACTGCCTTATGCTCGCCAGATAATTGGCCTTGGCCGGTATAGTAAGACGAATCTTGCTTTTTGTCGCCTTCCCTAAGGTTTGCATGCCTGCTACTCCTTTTGTAAGTTACAGTATTTATACCTTTATATCGGCGATATCTGACTGAAATTTAACCGCGGTATCGACAGAGGTTTGAATGATTTCGCATTTTTCCCAAAAATAATAGACCCGGATAAGCAACTGGAGGGGCGCCATTACCTATCCGTGGTCTAAATTAAAACATTATTTGGTCTATAACCAAGATTAACAGAATTATACTAATCATTGCAAGAGCTATTACTGATTACCCCAGGCAGCGTTCACTCATTATGCCTGTATAATAACCCCGTAGTAATGGTATACCGGGTATAGCTGAACTTCCCCACCTGCCGTTTATCTCATGCAAAACAGGTTGTCTCGACAACCAACCACAAAACTAACCGGCTTTTTCTGGAAGAAAAATGGAAATTTTAATATTTTTCCCACAAGGGCCGGCTACATGTTCCTACCTGGTATAAGTAATATTTTACAGTTAAGCGAATCTAACGGTATCGATATAGCTGGAAAATTTTGGTCTAGACAATTATGGTATTTTCGTTCACAATCTTAAACCTAGGGCTATAAGGAGAAGGAGTGATGTAGAAAGAGACTATTAGTGCTAAAAATCTATTAATGATTAATTAGATAAAGCAGGAATCGAAATAATATCCCAGCAGCAATAAACAAAACCCCTTATGTCTAACAACTAACTCTCATCTAAATCCGCTTAGGAATCCAATAGTTAATAAACCATTAACTTAACCAGGTTAAAATTAGCGCTCCAATGAAAGTCGGAGTATCCTTTTTGCCATTTCGGCTGTAAGAAACATGAAAGGAAGTGGTGTATTTGCGTGTAAGAAAGCTAATGTTGATTTTACCGCTACTTATAGTAGTGTTTGTGCTTCTAAATATGCCGCTGGCCCTGGCAGCTCAGATTAACAGCTCCGGTCAGCAGATTGAGAAAATACAAGAACAGATAGCAAATAGCAGAGCCTCTCTAGAAACAGCAACCGCAGAATATGAGATATCATCCTCCGAAATCCAGTTGATTGATTTAAGGATTCGTGAAAATAACTCAAATTCAAGTTACATACAAAACAAGCTAGACACATTAAGAAACCGTTTGAAAAAAGAAACCACTTACAACCGCAAAATAGGACCAGGCAATCTCCTCTCTGTTCTCGCGTTTTCTTCTAGCCTCAACGATTTAATTAACAGATTAGGCCTCTACGTGTTTTCAATTAGCCGCGACGCAAAAGCGGTAGAGGAACTTGAGTCTGTCAAGCACGGCCTTACCCACAGCAAGATTAAACTTACCGATATGAGGAAAGAGAAAACCCGACAGTTGGCGAACGCGAGGCAAAAGCGCAACGACATGGAGCACGAATTGGCCTCCTTAAGAGATGCTTTTGTCAAGGCCAGCTTCGGGATAACCGCAAATCGCAGATTTGGGGGAGAGCCCGCCACAGCGATACTGCGGGCATCCTGGAGCAATATCCAGACGTCGCGCGGAGACACGCGCGGCGGCCCCAACTTCCCCGTTGCCGGTCCGCACAATTATACCGATAGCTGGGGATCGCCCCGCTCAGGAGGCCGCAGGCATAAGGGTACCGACATCATGTCGGCGCGCGGTACGCCAACCGTCGCCTGTGTGTCCGGAGTTATCGGCCAGACTTCACCCCTTGAGCGCGGGTTGGGCGGCATAACCATATGGCTCGTGGGTGATGACGGCAATGCTTACTACTACGCCCACCTTAACAAAATCGCGAACGGTATCATCAAGGGCGTAAGGGTTAACACGGGACAGGTTATCGGTTTTGTAGGCAGTACCGGAAATGCGCCCGAGTCGGCACCGCACCTGCATTTTGAGGTGCATCCGGCAGGAGGTCGTGCCGTTAATCCATATCCTATACTTCAAGCAATAGAGAACCAGAAGCAGGCATTGGGGGCCAGCAGTCAGCCGTCAGGAGAGCACGATTGATGGGTAAACCAAAGCTTGCCCCTATCAACCTTGACAAAGGTAGGATAAAAGTATAATTTCAAAATCAGATACCTTACCGGTAAGGTTATTGCTAACCTAGTTACCAGGCTACTTAGGAGCTGCATCATGAGCGATATTTTGTGCTCGTCGGGCGATTGCTGAGCACCTGCAAAATATACGGAAAACTGCATGGTATGCGGTGAAAAACTAGATTATAGAGCCAATCCCGAATCTCTTACGTGCTACTTCTGCGGAGAGACTAAACCCGGTAGTATATCCTGCCCGAACGGTCACTTTGTGTGCGATGCCTGCCATGGCAAAGACGCCTACAGCGCAATATCTGATATCGCCTTTAACACAGAGTCAAACGACCCGGTAGAGATCGCCGATCAGATGATGAGCCACCCATCCGTCCCCATGATCGGGGGCGAACACCATGCGATTGTAGCTACTTCGATTATGGCCGCTCTGAAAAACAGCGACCCTTTCTTTTACAATGGACGGCAAATCACAGTAAACAACGATCTTATTGAAAGAACCTTGGATAGGACATGGACCGACAAAGTCCCTTCCTGTACTTGTGCAAACTACGGTGCCTGTGGGGCGGCGCTAGCCTCTGGAGCGGTGTTTAGCCTATTGACCGACGCAACCTGTGATACCCCAAAAGCAAGAGAGAGGCAAATAGCAATGGAGGTCACCAACTACACGGCCTCAGATATCGCGTGGTACCGTGGCACTTGCTGTAAACTCAGCGTAAAGCTTGCGATAGACGGCATTTGTTTAGCCATCAAAGAGCATATGGGCTTAGACCTACCCCGCAACCACACCAAGTGCCGGCATATGAAAAGAAATCCGTATAAGTGCTTTGGCGCACATTGTCCCTATTCTAAAGCTTAAACACCGCTAGAATCCTAATTGTAAAGAAGGTTATCGCTATTGCCGCCAAAGCACGTAGGAGTTGGATGGGCATAATACCAAGTACCAGTATGCTCTTTGGGTATGAGGCAAAGAATAGTCCTGCAAATATTCCGTATAATAAGAAAGAAACAGCCGCCCCCCTGAAATCAACCACGATCTTTTTCAATCTAAGCTGTCGGAACCGTGCGGATATCTTTAGCAAAGCCATTGCCGCAAGCATAGCCGATGGGAACCCTAAAAACAGCCTGTAGATTACCTCTGTTCCAATAACATTTTCAAATGGGTTAATAGTAATTATAAAAAGCACGAGGGTAATGATTGGCGATACGTAAACAACCCACCTGATTTTGTGTGAACTCTTATCTAAAAATACCGACAACCCGAACAGGTACAGAAAAATGTACGAACCGGCGATAAAATACTTGGCTGCCTTGAAAATAACCGCTAAATTAGTCTGAGAGATACTAAAGGCATGGGGTAGAACAAACAGAATATCTCCCAGGCCATGAAGCAAACCGAAACCAGCCAAATACATAAACGCGTTGACGAACTCAAAGTTTGCAGTATGCTCTCTCTCAAGGACTATGGCAAAGAATATAACAAAGAAGCTGAGACTATAAAAAATGCTGATTAAAAAAAGGTTTTGTTGAAAAAAATCCCCCATAATAGCTATCCTTCCAGTTTATATTTATCAAATCCATGCCGAGTGTAGATATCGTGCATCTCCGGCGTCAGTTGACTGATAACGCTCTCTAAAACATGTTGTATAAATCTGGTGCCAAGCTGAGATCGGATAAACCCAAGCTGCATAAAATAAAACTCCTTTGCAAGTTTAACAAATTCATGGATGTCTTGCGGGACATCTATACTATCTATAAGCTTAAACTCACGCAGCATGAACGACATCTTTTGTTCGGATGCCAGTTTGTTTAAGTCCTCTTCAACCTGCACAGCAATCTTTTCAGCCCTTATTGCTATCAGCCTCTCAAATAGCGCGTCAGAAAGGAACTTCAGAAGATCGAACAGTTCTCCCTTATCTTTGTTTGCAGTAACAACCAACCCGCAGATAGAAAAGGTATAAAGCACACGGCTTACGTCGAATATGCTCAGCGAGGTTGCTGCAGCAAGCTTTTCAATATTTCGCATTCCGTTGATCTGGCTTAACACCGCCTCTTCGTCGCTATTCAGATTTATTTTATCGAGGACTTTTCGACTCTCGTCGAGTTCGTAAACTGTGTCACTTGAGGGTATTACTTTTCTTATGCGGTTCCAATCATCGACTACCCTACAGCCTGCAAAAATAAGGCTACAGCTATCAACTTTAAGTGCAACGCCCCCCTCTTCGACAAGCAGATCAGGCGTAAAAACAAAACTGCCATCCGGCCATTTAAAAGGCTTTAAAATCCTATCCGGTATGGCGTTATCCGCGAGCTGATCATCTCCTTTACCTAGCAATCCGGACGAGCTAGCAGCGTATCTCACCTCACCCTTTATGAAGGTTATGGTTACGAGACTGGCGCCACGTTTAAGATAAAGAGTGCCAGTCCTCACCCCTGTAGTTATAGTGCGCATGACGTCTGCAAGCTGCACTTTGCTTAAGTCGCCACTGAGTGAGAAAACCGAAGCAGTGCCTTGCCTGTTGGGGGGATTATTTTCGCTTTCGATAAACGTTTCAAGCCAAGCGGTCTCATGCTCTGCAAATGCAAGGGTGTGGCCTACTACCAATTTTAAAGTGGTCGGGTATACGTCACCATTCTTTGCCAACTTCAGTTGCTCCTGCAAACCCGCACGCCACTTCTTTAGATAACGTTTTCTTTTTTCTAAAACTTCAAAGGCCTTTTCCCTCGTAAATTTGTTAATAAAAAAAAGGCCTATATTATAGTCGAGAAACACTTTATCCTGCTCGGCTAATAACCTTGCAAGCGAATCAAAAAATAGCTTGCGGCCATACTCTGTTACCCTATAGATACTCCGGTCGGGTTTATTATATTGCTTCTCGACCACTTCGGTTATCAAGCCCTGTTTTTTCAATCTCGTTAAAGAATAATAGACAGAAGTACGGCTGATATCAAGCCAGCTTTGCATATGGTCTGAGCTGATGATTTGATTTATCTCATAGCCATGCATCGGCTTTTCCAGCACAAGACCAAGCACCATAAGGTCGATTTTAGAAATCAGCGTTTCTATTTTAGGTTTCATCTAGAATCACACTCTTATCGATAACTGCCTTTAGATTGGGTATTGATTAGATATGCGTATATATACACCATAATAACAAATTCCTTCTTGAAATACATTTTATGTATCAGTTATTTGCTACAAGGTGACTAAGAGCATTAAAGATCGCGATTGGCAGCATCTGCGGCATGCATGAGAATTGTGCCGCCGCCAACCACTATGTCTCCATCATAAAAAACAACCGCCTGTCCAGGGGTTATCGCGGATTGGGGATGTTCAAACTCAACCTCCACTTCCCCCTCCAGCAGCGGTGAAATCACCGCGGGGGACTCAGGGGCCTTGTATCTAATTTTTGCGGTAACGGCCATAGGCTCTTTTAATTCGGCAATCGAAATTAAATTTATATCCTCTGCGATGAGCGTGGTTCTGCCAAGGTCTTCTTTAGTGCCAACTACAATGGCATCCTCTTCTTCTCTTATTGCAATAACATAAAGCGGAACCGGCGAGGATATACCCAATCCTTTTCTCTGCCCTATCGTATAGTGGATAATGCCCTTGTGGATCCCGATAACGTTCCCCTGTTTGTCATAAATCGGCCCGGGCCGCTCCGATCCCGGCACGTACTCGCTTACAAATCTGGGATAATTTTTATCGGGAACAAAGCAGATTTCCTGGCTCTCCGGTTTTGCCGCAACGGATAGGCCGAGTTCTTCGGCTTTCTTTCGAGTCTCTCCTTTAGTCAACTCACCAAGCGGGAAAAGAGTGCGTGCAAGTTGATCCTGTGTTAAGACGTAAAGCACATAGGACTGGTCTTTGCTCTTGTCTATCCCTTTCTTAAGGATATACCTGCCCCTTGAGTCGTCGTAATCAATTCGCGCATAGTGCCCTGTTGCAATAAAATCGGCGCCGATTGCCATGGCCTTGTGAAGAAGGGCTTTGAATTTAACAAACTGATTGCACCGGATGCACGGATTGGGTGTGCGCCCGCGCCGGTATTCAGAGACAAAGTTCTCAATAACTTCTTCTTTGAACACCTCACGGAAGTCGAAGGTATAGTGCGGGATGCCGAGCTTATGGGCGACTTTCTTTGCATCGTCGGTTGCCGATAACGAGCAGCAGCCGCCAAATCGGTCGGCCTCGCCTGCTGTCTTAGGCGACGGCCATATGTTCATAGTTATGCCGATTACATCGTAACCGGCCTCAACAAGCAAAGCGGCTGCAACCGAGCTATCAACCCCTCCGCTCATGGCGCAAACCACACGTTTTTTTACGTTAGACATTCTCTATTCTCTGCCTATTATCAATAGTAGTTGCCCCATTTATGGGGCGAGAAGGGCGTATATAGATTCGCTACTTTTTCGATCGGTAATCCGCTATCGCCTCGCGCAGGCCGTCGGCGGCTAAGACCGAGCAGTGCATCTTCTGCGCCGGCAGGCCATCCAGCGCATCAGCGATGTCCTGCCTGGATATTTTCTCAGCATCCTCAAGCGGCTTTCCTATCGCAAGCTCGGTTATCATACTGCTTGTCGCAATCGCCGCGCCGCAGCCCAGGGTCTTAAATTTTACATCCTCGATTTTGTCGTCCTTAACTTTGATGGTAATGCGCATCATATCGCCGCATGTCGGGTTGCCGACCTCGCCGACACCATCCGGGTTCTCAACTTCGCCGACATTTCTCGGATTTCTAAAATGCTCCATTACTTTTTCGCTATACATATAAGAAACCTCCGGTCTACTGCTTTCCTTTCCATGCCTCATCGAGCGGTGACATTGCCCTTAGTCGCTCGATAATGGGTGGAAGAATTTCCAACACGTAATCAATATCTTCCTTGGTCGTCTTGTCCCCAAGGGTAAGCCTTAGCGAACTGTGGGCTATCTCGGCCGGTATCCCCATTGCCAGAAGCACATGCGACGGCTCAAGCGTACCCGATGTGCACGCCGAGCCGCTGGATGAGCTTACGCCCTCCATGTCAAGGCTAAGAAGCATTGCCTCGCCTTCTGCGCCAACCAGGCAGGCGCTTGCGTTGTTGGGGAGTCTCTTTGTCGGATGCCCGGTCGGTCTCGCATTCGGGATTTTATCAACCATGCCGTGAAGCAGGCGGTCTCGGAGCTCGGTTAGCCGCTTTGCCTCAGATGCCATCTCTCTCTCGGCGATTTCAACGGCCTTGGCAAGCCCTACTATTCCGGCCACATTGTGCGTACCGGCCCTGCGGTTGTTCTCCTGGCTGCCCCCGTGCGCCGTCGGGACCATCCGGGTTCCCTTTCTTACATAAAGGGCACCAACGCCCTTCGGGCCGTAGAGTTTATGCGCGGAGACAGATAGCAGATCAACCCCAAGCTCGTTAACGTTTGTCGGGATGTGACCAAACGTTTGTACCGCATCGGTATGTAGATAAACACCCCTTGCACGTGTGATTTTGCTGATTTCTTCAAGCGGCTCGATTGTCCCAACCTCGTTGTTAGCATGCATAATGGATACAAGGACGGTTTTATCAGTGATCGCCTTCTCTACATCGGCCGGATCGACCATCCCGTGCTCATCTACCGGAAGATAGGTGATCTCGTAGCCCCGCTTCGCCAAGAAGTGACAGGGTTCAAGCACCGCATGATGCTCAATCGGGGTAGTAATTATATGATTGCCCTTCTTCTCGTTGGCAAAAGCCACGCCTTTGATCGCCATGTTATCCGACTCGGTTCCGCCGCTTGTAAAAACAACCTCCCTCGGGTCCGCCCCCATAAAGGCGGCGACCCTGTCGCGGGCATCCTCAACCGCACCTCTTGCCTGCCTACCCAACGTGTAAAGAGAAGAGGGGTTGCCAAAATCCTCTGTAAAATAAGGCATCATCGCCTCTAAAACTTCCGGGCGCATCGGCGTCGTGGCCGCATAATCAAGATAAATTAACCTGTCCAAACTTATTGCCTCCTATCTAGATACTAGAAACTTCTAGAGACTAGAAACTTGAAACTAGACCGGACCTATCGGTCCTGACTAGAAACTAGATAAAACCTTCTAGAGACTAGAAACTTGAAACTAGAAACTAGATAAAACCATCTTTATAGATCTCTTATCTTTTAAACCCACAATCTAGACCTTCAACTCTAGTCTCTAGTTTCTAGTCTCTAGTTTCTAGTATCTAGTTTCTAGTCTCTAGTCTCTAGTCTCTAGCTTCTAGTCTCTAGTCTCTAGCTCACATGCACCTATCTCATCTTCAATCGCTTCTTCAACAAGTCGAAGCGAAGGCGCATTTTGTTGTTTTGTAAGCTCCTCTATTTTTTGCTCAAGCTCTC
>CADDYS010000013.1 GCA_902810715.1 bacterium
GTTGCACCCCCTCGAAGTCTTTCGCCAACCTCTCGTACTGCCGCACAGTTACGTAGGTTGACTCAAAGCCGACCTTTTTGGCCTTGAGCCTTTTTATAATCTTAACCAGCTCACTATATGACGGCTCCGTCCAGGCTATAATCCTGTCGGCTGATGTGGTGTGCCTTGCCTCTTCGAGATACCGCCTATCAATTATAAGCGTCGATGTGTCGGCATCCACGATGAGACCGATCCTTGCACCGGTAAAACCACCATTAGAGCCACACAGGTAAAATATATTGTGTGGCTCAAATATAATCAGCGCATCTATCTCCGCCGCCTTCATACGCTTTCGTAGCTTACTTAAGCGGCTACCGTAATTCGGCACCAATTCCACCTACCGATTAATTAAAAATTACAAAATCTCCGCCGCCGCCCTTAACGCGAGCAAATAGCTTGCCGGTCCAAACCCGGCGATCTGGCCCACGCAGACCGGCGCGATAACCGATTTGTGCCTGAACTCCTCGCGGGCGTGTATATTCGAGAGGTGAACCTCAATGGTAGGTATCTTAACGGAGGAAACCGCATCCCTTATCGCAATGCTGTAATGCGTGTATGCGCCCGGGTTTATCACTACGCAATCAAAATCACCGATTGCCGAATGAACCCTATCGATGATCTCCCCTTCGTGATTCGACTGGAAAAACTCAACATGCAACCCGAGGCGTCCGGCCTCATCGCTAACCATTCTATTTATCTCATCCAGCGTTAGCGTGCCGTAGATACCGGTTTCTCGTTTTCCAAGTAGATTCAGGTTGGGACCGTTAATTATAAGTATCTTTCCCATCCTACACCTCTCTTAAAAATTCGCTTAAAACAGAAACAAGCGTATCTTCATCGATATTTTTAACAACCGGGTTTCCTACGCCATCAAGAAGGACAAAGACATGCTCTCCGCCGGTCCTTTTCTTGTCTCTTTCCATAACCTGCACCAGCTCAACCGCGCCGGCCCCCGACACGGTTACCGGAAGGCCGTACGCCGATATTACGCGCTTATGAAGCTCAACCACGTCTTCTCCTACCATACCGAGCCTCTGGCTTAATCTTGCGGCAAAAACCATTCCTACCGCAACCGCCTGGCCGTGCGAGTAGTCGTATCTCGTAGTCGACTCGATAGCGTGCCCCAGCGTATGCCCGTAGTTAAGGTACGCCCTAACCCCGGCATCCCGCTCGTCCTTCTCCACAATCTCACCCTTAATCGAGCAACATATCCTCACCATTTCGGATAAAACGCCGGTCTCCTTGCCTAGAATCGCCCGCTTTTTCTCCTGGATAAGGCCGAGCAGCGGTTCTCCTTTTATAAAGGCGTATTTTATAACCTCGGCCATCCCTCCGGCAAATTCCTTCCCGGGCAGGGTGTTCAACGTTGATACGTCTATATAGACAAACGCGGGCTGGTAAAAAGCCCCGATCATGTTCTTCCCCAACTCGTGGTTTACGGCTACCTTGCCGCCAACGCTACTATCCACCTGCGCCAGCAATGTCGTCGGGACTTGGACAAAAGGCACCCCTCTCTCGTAGGTGGCCGCAACAAATCCTGCCAGGTCTCCCACAACGCCCCCGCCGAGCGCAACGATAACATCTTTTCTCTCAAATCCCTTTTTGATAAGCCCGCCGTAAACTTGCCCGGCGACGCTTAACGACTTCGCTTTCTCACCGTCCGGCACCAGGATAAGCTCGTAATCGATCGCCCCAGCTGTCAACGACTCGGTAAGCCGGCCTCCGTACAGGTCCCAAACCGTAGAGTTGGTTATCACAGCGGCCTTTACCGCGTTAAATTTATCCTTAAACTTGTCCACAAAGCCGTGGAGAATATTGTCCCCAATATATATTGGGTAGCTTCTTTCGCCCAGCGATATCTCGACAACCTGTTTAATCAAATCTAACACCTTATAGCTTATCTTACATCTTAAGGCCTTTTGCCTTAAGCTCTTTTATAATCGCCTCAATGATACTGTTTACGCTCCTGCCCGTTGTGCTAACTATGGCATCGGCAACGCCCTGGTAAAGCGGCTCTCTTTCTTTAACCAACCGCTTAATCTCAGCCCTCGGGTCTTCCACATTCAAAAGCGGCCGCATACTCCCCGTCGCGCCCACCCTTGCAAAAAGCTCATCCGGCTCCGTTTTGAGATAGACCACAATCGCCTTTTGTTTTAGGGCGTCTCTGTTTTCTTCCCTTAAGACAACACCGCCCCCGCAGGATATAACCGCTTTTTTAGCAGCAAGGGCATCCTTTAAAACCACGGCTTCAACCCGTCGAAAGGTATCCTCCCCATCTTCCTTAAATATCTCAGGGATGGGCCTTCCGGTCTTTTCCTCAATACGCCCGTCCAGGTCGATAAACAAGTAACCTATTTTCCTGGACAGGGTCTGCCCGACGGTGCTCTTACCGGAGCCCATAAACCCTACCAGCGCGATGTTCTTCAACCCCGAACCCTCTTTAGGTAACGGCCATACGCCGCCATTGTATCCTCCAGCGCATCGCCGCCAAACTTATTAAGTAGCGACCTTGCTATTTCAAACGCGACCACCGCCTCGCCTATAACCGCAGCAGCGGGAACCGCGCAAACATCCGACCTCTCTTTTATCGCTTCTACCGGCTCTTTTGTATTTATGTCTACAGTTTTAAGCGGCTGCATCAAAGTCGGTATCGGTTTCATAGCCGCTCTTGCGACGATTACCTCCCCATTCGTCATGCCGCCCTCTATGCCGCCGGCCTTATTGGTTTTCCTGTAGTAACCCCGCCTTTTGCTGTAAAATATCTCGTCGTGCATCTGCGAACCGGGCTTATACGCGGCCTCAAACCCCGCGCCTATCTCGACTCCCTTAATCGCCTGAATGGCCATAAGGGCGCGGGCAAGATTTCCATCAAGCCGCTCCTCCCAAGAAGCGTAGCCGCCCAGGCCGGGGGGGCATCCATACACAAGAACTTCAAACACTCCGCCGGCGGTATCCTTATCCCTTCGTATTCGCTCTATCAACTCAACCATCTCTTTAGTTGCTTCAGGATCAAAACACCTTACCGGGGATTCATCAATCTTTGCGAGGTCTTCCGGCATCGGAACTTTGTCTAAATTAGCCCTGACCTCGCCGATGGATATAACGTGGCTTATTACTTGTATGCCAAACTCTCTTAAAAGAGCCTTCGCAACTGCACCCATGGCAACCCGAGCCGCCGTCTCACGCGCGCTTGACCTCTCAAGGATATTCCTTATATCTTTCTGGCCGGTTTTTAAGATACCGCTTAAGTCGGCATGCCCCGGACGTGGCTGCGTAACCGGCTCAACCTCCTCCGAGACCTCCTCAGCCGACATCTTTACATGCCAGTTTTTCCAATCGCGGTTGTCGATTTTAAGTGCGATCGGTGAGCCAAGCGTTATGCCGTGCCTTACACCGCTAAGAATCTCGGCCTTGTCCTTTTCTATCTTCATGCGCCCGCCACGGCCAAAACCCAACTGCCTGCGGGCCAGCTCCTTATTTATATCCTCTGCACCTAGTACAAGACCGGCCGGCATGCCTTCCACAATCGCGGTCAACGCAGGGCCGTGCGACTCACCGGCGGTTACATATCTCAACACGTAAAACCTCATCTCCGTTTACAATAAGTATAACTTATCATAAATTAGCTCACAGGTCACAGCTCATAGCTGTTAGTAATAACGATTAGTAATCTCCCATTTATTCCAATGGGTGGGATTAATCCCACCCATTAACTTCAATTTTTAATTCTTCTGGCTCCCGACTCCTACTCACTTTAAATGCTTACTTTACTATCGTGTCTCCCACCTGCAATGTCAGCCTGGAGTCGCCGTAAAGCAAACTTATATTACTATCGCCAATGTCCGTTACTTGAAATGGCGAGCTATCGATCTGATCCCCCGTCTTTACTGTATACTGCTGCCCTTTGTAAAGAACAACGGCTGTTTTCTGCCCGTCTACCGTCGTGATGCTCTCAAGAGACAGTACATCTACCGAGCTTCCACTAGACCCGGTCTGGCTCTCACTGGTGGTTGAACCACCCGTCGTCGGGTTGCCGGCCGTGCTTGTCGCCACCGCAAGTGGCTCAAACGGGTCTCTGTAATCAGACAGGTCGCTCTTTACCAAGACGGCATCCGCAGTGGTTGTAGACGTAGTTGCTTGGCTGACCTGGGTTTTAGGCGTAGGTTTGCTCGGGGTCCTTTTTGCCACGTAATTAACCGGTTGATCTGTCTGCTTGTTTAACATAGGAAACGCAAAAGTTATGGCTATTAGAACAACCAAAACTAGCAATACTAATATCAAACCCGCGGCTATTCCCTTGCCTTTCGGTGTCTTAACCAGCTCTCTTATATTTGCCTTCGGTGATTTTACCCTAGTCCCCATATGCATCCCCTGTTACTTTCCCGTTGTTACGTTCTGGCTGATCGTAGTACCCGTGGTCGCCGCTTTCGCCGGCACAGTTGCCGAAGACTCGCCGCTTCCCATGACAAAGGCCGATAGGGCGGTGCTCATGGTAAGATCAGGGTACTGCTTTACCTTTAAATCAATCGTAGAGGTTTTAAACATCCTCTGCGCCGTCTCTACTCTTCTTAAGAAATCTATTAATGAAACATAGCTGCCCTCAACGGTGAGATTTACCTGCAGCTCGCTGAAATCTCCCTTAGCAGCAAGAGTACCGGGCTTAATCGAAATCAGGCCGACTCCGGCATCGTCGGCAATATCCTGCAACTGGTTTATAAGATCCGGTAGCTCGGCGTCCGTCGGCATTTGTTTCTTGATCCTTACCAAATCGGCCTCAACACTTGCGGCACTTTTTTTCTTCTCCTCCAGCATGGTAAGCGTAGCCTTAGCGGTCTGCACCTTTGCCTCCTCAGCGGTACGCTGGTTTCCCAAATCTGCAATCCGCTCGCTTTGCGGTTTCCATACCAGCATGAAAAACGCGACCAGCATCAAGACCAGAATCCCGACTAATATTAATATTTGCTTTTTTGCAACTATCTTATCCATGCCATCACTTTCCTGAAATATTGGACGGGGCAGGAGGCATAGGCGTCTTCTTAAACTTTAAAGTGTTGGCGAAGTTAATGGCGTTACTTTGCTTGTCCGATGAAGTTAGCCATACCTCTTGCGCAGTATTAATCTTCGCAAGGTGCACGAGCCAATTTGCCACCGGCTTGTGCCCCGCATCGGGATTATCATTTAAGTCGGCCACCTGTCCGTTAAACGTGATACCGTCCGAGTTGCCGGAGAGCGACGTTAGCGAAACGTCGTTGGGGGTTACAACCATTAACTCTTCCAACACTTTCGACCAAACAATCCGGTTGCTTATCGCCTTTTCTAATATCTGCTTCTTTGCCTGAACATCGTTTAGTTTTTGCTCGTATATTCGAAGCGATTGAATAGACTCGTTCAGTTTTGCCACATGACTCTGCAGTGATGCGACCCGGGTCTCCGCCTCCTTAATTTTCCACGCATTGTATGCATAAAGCCCGCCTAGCAACCCGGCGACAATTACGACACCAAGAATTGCAATGAGCAAAAGTTTCTCTACCTTTTGCTTATTTTTAATTTCCCCTGGGAGAAGGTTGATTCTAATCTTTATCATTTCTCTATCCCCCGCATTGCAAGGCCAATGCAAATAGCCATAGAAAGCTCTTCGCTATCGATGTCTGTCCCATTAAGCTTCTTGCTGACCTGCACGCTGTGAAGCGGGTGTGCAAGCTCGGCCTCTATCTGCAGGTTTTCTTTTAAGTGGCGCAGGAAATTCCTCAGTTTGGCACCGCCCCCCGAAACAACTACCTTGTCTATACCTTTTGCCTTCGTGGCCTGTACCAGGTAGTAATCCAGAGACCTTCTGATTTCGGCTATAAACTTAACCATCTCTTGCTCAAGAATGTTATTAACGACCTCAACATACTGCTGCATGTCGGGAGCTATATCGACTTCCAAGACATCCTCGTCACCTTCAGACCCTTCAACCGCAGGAAGACCAATTCCTATCTTCAGAGCCTCTGCATCCTCAAGCGATACTCCAAGCTGATCGATCAGCGCCTCGGTAAACGTGTCGCCGCCGACACTGCTTATCCTTGTAAACCTGGGAACTTCTTCTTCAATCACCACGATATCTGTTAAGTTGGACCCCACATTAATCAATGCGGTCGCACCCGGGTAATCCGGCAATTCCTCAATAATCGGCTTAACGCCGTTACCCATAACCGTCCTTGCAAACGCCAGTGACGACACATCGATAATAACCGGTTTGAGACCGGCCCCCTCCACGGCGTTAATCAAGTTTTCCACCATATCCTTGCGCACAGCAACAATGAGAACATCCATCACTTTCTCGTCCTCGTCGTTTTCATGCTCGGATATTATCTGAAAATCGACGATCGCCTCTTCCATAGGGATCGGGATATAGTCATTGGCCTGGAACTGGATGGCGCTTCTTAGGTCCGTCTCAGTCATGTAGGGCATCTCGACAACCCTTACAATAACCTTCTGGTTGGCTACACCCACAACAACCTTTTTCTCGGATATCCTTTGCTGTCGCCAAAATGCGGCAAGCGCCTTTGCAACGCCATCGATATCCGATATCTCGCCTTCGTTTATAAGGCCTAAAGGAGCTTTTAAGCTGGCATAATTTATGAGGACCGGTTTATCAGCGGATGGCTTAAGCTGCGCTACCCTAAATGTATTTCCGCTGATATCCAAACCAACAGGGGCAGCCCCTCTGCCCAGGCTCAACATTGCCAAAACTTACCTCCTGCATTTAAGACTCAAATTACTGTTATCTTCATTTCTACATTTGGGACGGGGCGTGGCTGAGGGGCCTTTACAGCCCTAAACAGCATCTTTACTAATAATCGGATAAAAGCGGGGATACTTTAGCATTAGTAATTGAGAAGCCGCACGGCGACCGTGGCAATTTCGATGTTAGTTAACTTCTCTCCACGAGGTGGTCATAGCCAAAAAGCTGGTGCTGCCGGGCAGCGACGGTGGCAAAAACGTAGGCAGGCTATCATCTGTAAATAGGTGGGAATTATTTGTGCCGCTCGCAAAATCCAGCGTCCCGGCAATCATGCTTCCAACAAACGTGGTGTTGTTTTGCTCAATTTCTATTTCCTTGGTTGCATAAAACGCGCCGGTCACATCGGGATTATTTTTATCCGCAATATTGCTTCCATGGATATCGATCTCTATTTCGTCGTTAGAAACCAGCCCGAGAGCATGCGTGCCGTCCATGTTATGAGTTGCGGTATCTGCCCTCAGCTTACCGTTTATCTTAATTTCGCCGTTTACAATAAGCGTCCCGTTGCCCGTGTATAGAACTTCATCATTTAAGCCGTCGCCTATCACCAGGTTTCCATCAACATAAACCGTTCCGTTTACATAGAGCTTATGGCCAATCCAAGCCAACCCGCAGGTTGTCGTACCAAAATCGCTAACCGAGCTGTCAAAATGATACGTATGCCTTAAACTTTTATTTCCTGTTGCAATAGCCCCATCATCGTCCAGCACCTTATAGCCACCCGACACTGCAGGGTCAACACTCACCTGTGTATCATGATATGTGCTGGGTGCCGGGGTTTCCGTAGATTCCAACGCCGCCTGTTGCCTATAGCTAGCCATACTATCAATCGGCGGCAGTTGAATATCCGGAACTTGATTTGAAAGCGAGCTTAAAAAGACCTGGTTCTGGTTTGGGTTGCTTAAAATCAAACCACCGTTTTTGTCCACAATATCTCCATTACTTCCAACCGGCTCAATGTAGGCACTTACCGGAACCGATTGTGTCCCCAGTGTTGCTGAGTTATTTAAAAAGACCAGCGACCCCTGCTTTATAAACAAAGGACCTGTTGTTATTGATGAGTTACCGGACAGCTCAACATTACCCCTAACATAAAATGGACCATCAATCGATGTAGTACCAAGTATGCCATTACCGCCAGTGGCCAATGACTTATTGCTGCCCAGTGCCATATTCATGTTCCAGATAGAGAAGTTGAACACTGTCACCTTTAGCTTCCTGTGGGCCGTACCGCAGGTACCGGTAGACTCGATCGTCCAATACCATTGATCGCTGCCCGATTGTATCGCGTTCACGTTTGCTGTGCCGTTCCCAACATTTATGGAAAAAGTCTTTGGCGACATTGCGTTACCATATTTTTCTAGCTGCCAGAGCGACTTCTGCACGCCAGCCTCAGCGATGTGAAGCGCCTCCATCGACTCCTTATCATGCGAGGATGAGACCAGGTCGTTCTCTGAGACAGCCATCGTGGCAAACGCCAGCACAGTCAGGATAAGCATAATCCCGAGCACGACAACCATCGCTATTCCTTTTTCATCCTTAAGCAAATAAAAACGCATAAATTGCTCCCTCTCTACGGACCATTGCGAAGAGTAACCTTCGAGCTAAGTGTATAAGCCCCCGGTGGCCGGTTAGGGGTTGTATCGATTACCAGGTTGATGTCGATCTTCCATGTCTTCGTTTTTCTAGACGCCGTATCGGTTGTAATAGCGGTATCGCTTGAGTCGTAATAGGTAAAAAGCGGCTGGTTCAGGTCGATGTTTTTAACACCGTATGCTACCTGTTTGGCTTGCCCACCGCCTTGTTTTGTGTACAGACAGTAGTTGCCGTTGCTGTCTTTATCCACGTAGTAGCTTACGTCTTCCCAGACATTATCGTCGTTAAGGTCGGCACGGATATCGACCGCATAGTCGTCTGCCTGCACAAAACTCTCGGTCATTCGCAGATCTTTAGTCATCAGCATCATTGCAATCCGACCGCTTCTCTGCGCATCAGTTTGGCTACTTGCAGATGAGTAAATCGCCTCAGAGCCCTCGTAGATCGTATACGCGCCGCCGATGATAACAAAGAGAATCGCACTATAAATAACGAGTTCGATGAGCGATACGCCGTCTTCTTTTCTTAGATTGCTCAATAAGCCAGACATCTCTTCCCCGCTATATCGTTACACTTACCGTCGTACTCTGGTTGACAAGGTTGCCGCCATAATATGCTTTGACCTGATACTGATAAGTACCGTGCCCCGAAGGTAAGCTGTCTGAATACTGGGTTATACTTCCAGATAAGCTTGCCTGCACTGTTCCATTACGCACAACATCAAACCGGTCGACATTTGTTCCAACGGGAGGGCTACTCCACTGCACAGTCGCAGTCTTCTTGTTGTTGCTAACCGTTACAGTAATCCCAAACATTGTTGTTGCTGTGACCGTATTGCCGGCACTTGACAGACGACCGCCCGGGCTTAGAGCCACCAGATAATACTGGTAAGTCGACCAGTCCGGCAGACCTGAATCGCTAAACGATGTTGACGTAAAAATCGAGTCCTTCAATAAGTTAAAGTTTCCGCCAAGTCCCGGCCCCTCCCTGTATATCTGGTAGTGGATTACCTTGTCGGTTCCATCATATACCGCCTGCCAGTTAAGATTGATCGTGCTATTATCTGCAGCCTGCGCAACAAGCGATGTCGGTGCCGGTGGTGCGTACCTGTCTATCGTCCAGAAGATGTTTTTAGCATCCCTATTCCCGTGCGCATCCCATATCTCAACCGTTACCTCATGTGTCCCCTCACCCCAGAGATAAGCACTCGTCGATGAATCTATTGTATTGGGGTTCCAGTAACAAACCGGTAGGTTATCGTATTGATTGGTGGGGTTGATATTATAATACCCGCCATCTGGGGTCTGAAGCCCTACGAGAAAACGCATTGTCACAAGATCACTGTTGGGGTCTGTCGCCTCAGCTTCAAGTGGGATTGTTCCGTTATCGAACCAGGTTTTATAAGGTGAATCATCCGTTCCAAAAACCGTCCCGTCCGGAGGAGTTTTGTTCGGGTCAAGATCGCCATATGTCCCGAGGACAAAATTTACAGTTGGCGGGTCGGTCTGTTTTGGCTTACTCTTAATATACGTGCTCACGCTAAGCGTCCGAGGTGCGCCGTTCGATGTCCAGTTGACGGTAACTATAACCTGCTTGTAATCCTTTCCGCCATCGTCGGCATCGGCTGTGCCGGTACCGTCAACCGTATCATCAACCCAGACAACATCGTAATTTATGGTATATGTAACGCCGGAGTCAACACGCGTCTCCTGTGCAGGGATGGTCCCTCCATAGTCACGACCGCTTATGCCCACAGAGTCGTAGTCCTTAGATCGTATATCCTCTAAGCACCCATTTGCTATTTGCGTCGCCGTGGTGGAGAGCTTACTGCTTGAAACCGCCTTTACGCTTGCAGTTAAAAGCCCAAGCAATGCGATAAGCACTAACGCCATTATGGTCATCGCTATTAGCGCTTCAACAATGCCGAAAGCCCTCTCATCCCGCATCTTATTTATTAAAACGCGGCTGATAAAAGGCATGATTTTCTCCTTTTCTATACTATTTGTATCGGTAAAAAAGGTTGTGCGCTTGAGGTGATACTATATACCTGCAAGCTTTAGATATCCGCTCCAGATCTGGGGGCCAAAGAAGATGGTGAATACTGCGCCGGCGGCTAGAAACGGCCCAAACGGAATCATGTCCTTTGCGGTTCTTTTACCCATCGCCATCAGAACGATTCCGACCACTGCGCCTAAGAAAAAGCCCACAAAAAGGGCAATGAAGACGTATCCTCCCAGGTAAAGGCCCATAAATGCGGCAAGTTTTATGTCGCCGCCGCCCATTGCCTCTTTTTTGAATATAAGTGGTGCAAGAATGGCGACAAGGTACAAAAACCCGCCGCCCGCAAAGAAACCGCCAATCGCCCACCAGGGTTTTATCCCGGCAATTACCGGCAGGGATGCGACTTTTAGCGGATAAAGAATCAGAAAAGCAATACTGACTAACATCGCAGGTAGAAGTATTCTGTCTGGTATCAGCTTTACCTCATAATCAATAGCTGAGAGTACAATTAGCACGGTTGCAAAGAAAAGCCCGAAAATAAGCTGGATGGATAAGCCAAAATGGTAATATAACCCCGCCCAAAGTAGCCCAGTTAAAAGCTCTACGGTGGGATATTTAAGGCTTATCTTTTCGCCGCAGTTTCTGCACCGGCCCTTTAGCAGGATATAGCTCAGCACAGGTACATTGTCCAGCGGTATTATAGGATTGCCGCATGATGGACAATGCGACGGCGGATACGCTATCGACTCACCTTTTGGGATTCGGTAAGCGCACACATTTAAGAAACTGCCGATGGCTAAGCCAAGTATAAAGATTATAATCATAAGAAGAGTTTCCATACCCACTAATATCGGTTAAATAGTGATGCGTTTGAGTACCTTTTATGAGCGCAACAAAAAGGGCGGCAACATCTGCCGCCCTTTTTGCTATAAAGCCTTATGGCTTTATCTTACGGATACGTGTGTCCTGATGCACCATAGGTCGGGCATTCGGCAGTATCAGACGAAGCACCTGATATTATATACGCGGCAGCACCTGGTTTCGGGCAAGCTGGCACTGCTTTCAAATAAGTCGGGGTAAGCGCTGCAATGTTAGCCGGTAAACTGCCCGTATCCGCCCTATAGGTTTGTATCGCACCATCGATGGTCCTCAGGTTTGCCTGGCAGGTCCTCTTGTAAGCACTTTCCCTTGAAGAGTTAAACACCGGGATAGCAATGGCAACTAGGATACCGATAATAAGGATTACAACCATCAACTCGATAAGGGTAAAACCCTTGGCATTTCGGATAAATCTCACTCATTTCACCTCCCAGTAGAAGCGATTAGTAGGATTTGGTACTATTTTTATCGGTTGTGAGATGAAAAACTTTAGGGGTAATTTGGTGTATTATGTCAGAAGCTACTATTTAATCAGGTTGATAATCTGGAACATCGGCATGTAAAGGCTGACGATGATAGCGCCGACTATGCCGCCCATCACAAGGATCATCATCGGCTCGATGATTGAGGTAAGTGCATCGACCATACTTGAGACCTCGTCGTCGTAGAAGTCGGCTATTTTTGCAAGCATTGAGTCGAGCGCACCGGTCTCTTCACCGACAGCTATCATCTGGACAACCATCGGCGGGAAGACCTTTTCTTCAGAGAGCGGTTTCGATATGGTCTCGCCTTCTTTGATGCTAACGCGGGCGTTTTTAACCGCGCTGGCGACAACAGTATTTCCCGAGCTATCGGCTACAATATCCAGAGCTTGCAGGATCGGGACGCCGCTTGCCATAAGCGTTCCCAGCGTACGGCTGAAACGGGATACAGCCATTTTTCTTATGAGTCCCCCGAAAATCGGGAGGTTAAGCTTAAACCTATCCAGCCTCGACCTTCCGTCGACTGTCCCCGAATAATATCTGAGCCCGTAGCCCAAACCAAAAACCGCCGGGATTAATATGTACCAGTAAGACCTTATCGAGCCGCTCATCCAAAGCAATATCTTTGTGGGCAGCGGTAGATCGCCGCCTAAGTTCTTAAACATATCGACAAAAACCGGCACGACGAACGTAATAAGCGCAAAAGTTATTAATATGGAGAACACGAACATGGCTATTGGGTAAGCCATGGCCGACTTTATCTTGCCTTTTATCGAGCCCTCCTTTTCAAAGTGCTCGGCAACTCGGTGAAGAACAGTGTCAAGCACACCACCGGTCTCACCAGCTTTTACTAAGTTGATATATATTGGGGGAAATGCCTTCGGGTGTTTTGCCATGGCATCAGACAAGGCTTTTCCCTGCTCAACGTCCTGCAGAACCTCGCCGATGATAACTTTTAAGGCTTTCTGCTCTGTTTGCTCCTCAAGGATACTTAAACACCTGGTAATCGAGAGTCCCGCACCTATCATGGTTGCAAACTGTCGGCTAAATACCGTGAGGTCTTTGGTTTTTATCCTATTTGAAAACGGCAGGGTTATATCTTTTTGGGCAAGACTTTTTTCCTTGAGATCGATAACGACGTAGCCCATCTGGCGCAGCTTTCCCGCAACCATTGCCGTGCCATCGCCGTCTATCTGACCGTTTATTAAGTTTCCTTTTCCATCTCTTACTTTGTATACAAATGTTGTTGCCATAATTCTCGTCACTCTTTTCTATCGATCCTCGAATTAGCTCATAGCTGATAGCCCACAGCTCACAGGGTGAAAGCAAGTAATGTGGGCTGAGATTGCCACGTCGCTCGTTTCACTCGCTCCTTGCAATGACAATGCCTGTTCATCCGTTCACCCGTACCGTAGAAGGCCCGATAAATCAGGCAACATTTTACGATCTACCCATTCACTTGTTAGGCCGTCCGGCCTAGCAACTGCTTTATCTCATTCGGGTCGCTTGCCTTCATGGCTGCGGTCTCGAATGATATCTTTCCGTATTTGTATAAATCGGCAAGACATTGATCCATCGTTAGCATGCCGTTCTTCTGCCCCGTCTGTATCGCGCTGTATATCTGGTGGGTCTTGCCTTCGCGAACCATGTTTCTAATGCCCGGTGTTGGAAGCATGATCTCGTATGCAACCACCCGGCCGGCCCCATCAACGGTGGGGAGCAACTGCTGGCAGACGATCCCCTGCAGAGTCCCCGCAAGCTGGATTCTTACCTGCTGTTGCTGGTGCGGCGGGAAGACGTCGATAATTCTGTCTATCGTTTGCGGGGCGTCCTGTGTATGAAGCGTCGCGAAAACCAGGTGCCCCGTCTCGGCTGCTGTTAATGCAGCGGAGATTGTCTCGAGGTCCCGCATCTCGCCAACCAGGATGACATCCGGGTCTTGCCGCAGGACAAACTTTAGAGCATTTGCAAAGGATTTGGTATCGGAGCCTACTTCCCTTTGGTTTACTAATGATTTCTTGTGGCTGTGCATAAACTCAATCGGGTCCTCAATTGTAATTATATGGTAGGCTTTCGTCTCATTTACGATATTTATAAGCGATGCCAGAGTGGTAGACTTACCGCTTCCCGTAGGGCCGGTAACCAATATCAGACCTCGCGGCTTTTTAGCTAAAAGCTCAAGAGATTGCGGAAGCCCGAGTTCTTCCAATTTCTTTATCTGCATAGGGATTATCCTTAAAGCAGCCCCGATGCTTCCTCTCTGGTAATATACATTTACCCTAAACCTTGCATGCCCGGTAAGGGCATGAGAAAAATCGCATTCTAGGAATTCCTCGAGTCGCTTTTTATGATCCTCATTCATAATGCTGTATAGCAGAGCCTTAGTATCTTCTGGCATAAGTCTCTGATAATCAAGCGGCACGAGGTCGCCATGAACCCTAACCATCGGTGGCGACCCTGCGGTTATATGAAGGTCTGAGGCTCCTTTTTCGATAACCTGCATTAAAAGATCATTAATATCGGGCAATTTTAGCCTCCCAAATAACTTTAACAAAAGGATTTCCTTAAAATATCGGATTCTGATGCTGATTGCTTGAGGCTGAAGCAGCCAAATAGGCAATGAAGAGGTAGCCAATAGGCAATAGCCAAATAGCCAATGAAAAAGCAGCCAATAGGCAATAGCCAAATAGCCAATGAGAAAGCTAAATCTTATTATTGGCTATTGGCTGCTTGGCTATTGGCTTACTCAGGGCTATTGGCTGCTTGGCTATACTATAACTCTCATTATCTCTTCCAGCGAGGTGATCCCGAGCTTTACTTTCTCAAAGCCGTCCTGCCTGAGGGTTTTCATGCCTTCGCTGATTGCTACCTGCTTGATTTCATCGGTGGTTGCACGCCTTATACATAGTTCCTCGACGGCTTCGCTAAGCGGCATAATTTCATAAATACCGATGCGCCCCTTGTACCCAGTACCGTTGCATTTTGGGCAACCCTTGGGTTTATAAAGAGTAGGTCTATTATTATCATCAACCGGAAATCCGGCCCGCTTAAGAGCGTCAAGCGACGGCTCATACGCTTCTTTGCAGTCGGGGCAAAGCCGTCTTGCCAATCTCTGTGCCTGCACACATTCAACCGCCGATGATGTTAGGAACGGAGCGATTCCCATTTCAGTAAGCCTGCTGATCGCTCCCGATGCATCGTTTGTATGAAGCGTCGACAAGACGAGATGTCCGGTAAGAGCGGCCTCTATTGCTATCTGCGCGGTCTCCTTATCCCTTATCTCACCCACCATAACGATATCCGGCGATGCCCGAAGAACCGCTTTAAGTACCTTAGCAAACGTTAGCCCGGCTTTCGTATTTACCTGCACCTGGTTTATTCCGGGCAACCGGTATTCAACCGGGTCCTCAACCGTAATGATGTTTTTTTCATTATCATTTAATATATTTAATGCTGCATAAAGTGTGGTTGATTTACCGCTTCCGGTAGGCCCTGTTACCAAAACCGCACCGTAGGGCTTATCGAAAGCATCTTTGAACTTCGTGAGGCTTTCCGGCAAGAAGCCGAGATCATCCAGGTTTAAGAGAATGCTCTCTTTCTTAAGAATCCTGAGGACAACCCTCTCCCCATATATTGTCGGCAGGGTTGCCACACGGAAGTCGACCACGTTTCCAGAGACACTTAGATCACAGTGTCCGTCTTGCGGAACTCTTGTCTCGGCGATATCCAGGCCGGCCATGATTTTTAGTCTGGATATCACACCCGCCTGGATATGCTTTGGTGACCGCATTACCTCTTTTAGCACTCCATCCACACGGTACCTCACACGTAGTTCCTTTTCCTGCGGCTCTATATGGATGTCGCTTACCCTTTCATTTATCGCTTTTAAGATAAGCATATTTACCAGCTTAATTACGGGAGCTTCTTCTGAAACCGCCCGCAGGTTACCTATTGTTGCTCCTTTTTCTGCCGATTCCAGGCTATCGACTTCGTCTTTTATTGTTTCTGTCGCTTTATAGTAACGGTTGATCGATGATATTATTTCGCTTTCGAGGGCTGCAACCGCTTTTATCTCATGTCCGGTAACCATGTGAAGATCGTCGATAACAAGCACGTTTAGCGGATCGGCCATTGCAACAACAAGTACCTGCCCTTCTAGATCGATCGGTATCGCACGGTATCTTCTTGCAAACACTTCGGGCAGCAGCGCCACAGCGGAGGGATTTATGTTGGATTCGCCTAAGTCGATAAAGCTAAAATCTTGATGACCGATGAGTTCGGTTATGACCGACGTATCCACCAAACCATCGCTAACCAGAATCTCGAGCAGCGATCTATCGCTATCGATCTTATCACCGATTTTAGTCAATGTATCTTCTGATACTATTCCTTTTTTTAGAAGCAGTTCTGCCAGTATTTGATCGGATTTTTCTGTAATCATAGTCTACATTCCAATTCCTTTGTTACATGCTGACTCTTGCAATCTCTTCAATTGAGGTAATCCCGGCTTTGGCTTTCTCAAGGCCGTCTTCATGTAAAGTCCGCATACCTTCGCTGATCGCAGTTCTGGTAATCTCTTCAACAGTCGCCTTGTCTACTAAAAGCCTCTCTATATTTTCGGATATGATCATAACCTCATAAAGCCCTATGCGGCCACGATATCCAGTATTTCCGCAGAACTTACACCCACGTGCCCTATGCAATTCTTTGGGCTCCGACCCATCAAGCTTGAAACCTGCCTCGAGAAGTGCCTCTTTTGTGGGTTTATAGGGCTCCTTGCAGCGGGTGCAGAGCTTCCTGGCCAACCTTTGCGCCACAATACAATCAACAGCGGAAGACACCAGGAAAGGCTCTATGCCCATCTCTATCAACCTGGTCAGAGTCGCAGAAGCGGTATTTGTATGCAGCGTCGATAAAACTAGATGGCCGGTAAGGGCCGACTCTATTGCGATGATGGCGGTCTCCTCATCCCTAATCTCGCCGATCATTATAATATCCGGGTCATGGCGAAGGATCGACCTGAGAGCGCTGGGAAAAGTTAATCCGGCCTTTGTATTTACTTGCACCTGGTTTATGTTTGGTAAGCGGTACTCAACGGGGTCTTCGACCGTGATTAAATTTCTCTCCGTGACATTGAGTATATTCAATACGGCATAAAGGGTGGTTGTCTTACCGCTACCGGTTGGCCCCGTAATAAGTATTGCCCCATACGGTTTACTAAATGATTCCTTAAACCTCGACAGCGAGTCGGGTAAAAATCCCAGGTCGTCAAGATTTAGCATGATATTGTCTTTTTCCAGAACCCTTAAGACTACTTGCTCGCCGTGTATTGTAGGCAGGGTGGCGACACGAAAATCAACCGGTTTCTTATCAATGGCCAAACCGAATCGGCCATCTTGCGGCAATCTTCGCTCGGCGATATCAAGACCGGCCATAATCTTAATCCTGGATATAATACCGGCCTGGACATGTTTGGGCGATCGCATAACTTCTTGAAGCACGCCATCCACCCTGTACCTCACCCTTACCTCATTTTCTTGAGGTTCAATAAAAATATCGCTTGCCCCTTCTCTAAACGCCTCGGTCACTATTAGATTTACCAGTTTTACTACCGGTGCTTCCTCAGATTCTTCCTCGAACTGTACATGGTTAATATTCTGTTCGGTATGATCCCCTATGTTCTCGATGGCCTCTTCAACAGCCGCATTACTGGTACTATAGCGATTGATAGCAACCTGAAGCTCGCTATCTGACACAACAACCGGTACGATTTCATAGCCGGTTATAACGCGTAGATCATCTATCGCAAAAATGTTTGTCGGATCTGACATTGCGATTACGAGACGTTCACCATCAAAATCTATGGGCAACAGATTATAGCGTCGGATATGCTCGTTCGATACAAGTGATAACGCCTGGGGATTTATTTCAAAACTACTTAGGTCTACAAAGTCTATATGAAGCTGCTTGGCTATATTCATTGCAACATCGACCTCTGAGATAGGTTCCAGGCCAAGCAGTTTTTGCGCTTCAGGTTGTATATCCTTTTCGCTTTCATCTATCTCGTCTGTAATTTCTTGGATGGTATTTTCAGCCGATTCAGCCAAAACAATGTTGGTATATTTGCCGATAGCCTCTTCCAAATCGCTTTCCGTTACCACGACGGGGACTATGTAGTAGCCGCTCTTGACATAAAGCTCGTTTATCGCTGCTATATTTGTCTTTCCAGACATCGCCGCGACTAAGCGACCGCCCTCAAATCCGATAGGTAACAGATTATAATTTAGGATATCCTCTACCGGTATAATCGATACCGCCTTAGGGTCGATAGTAAAATCGCTCAGCTTAACATAATCGATATGTAGCTGCTTAGCTACGATTTTAGCAGCTTCTACCTCGGACATGGATTCTGCTTGGGATGGATGGGGACCTGCGGGGGCTTCAAGCTCGTTAATATCGTCGGGGATATACGAGTTTATGATCGACTGGATATCGTTTTCTACTGCGACGGGATCTTCATCCGGTTGATTTTTATCATCTGTTTTAGCACTAAACAGATAATCGCTAATCTTTCTTTTGAGCATTATATGGCCGATCTCCGCTTTCTAATCCATGGATTAACGCCCGACGCATTTCTTCTGCCGGCGCGGAGATGCCAGTCCAAATCTCAAAGGCTAAAGCTGCCTGGTGAACGAGCATGCCGATCCCGTTTGCAGCCCCGGCTCCTTTATGTCTTGCTCCTTTTATTAGTACGGTTTCTTGCGGTGTATAAATGAGGTCGTATACAAAATGCTTTTTTTCTATCAGTTCTAAGGGTACTGGCAGGAGGCCTCCGCTTTCCGCCATTCCGACAGGCGTAGCGTTAACAATTAAATCTCCTATTTGAAATATATCGGCCAGATTACCTTCAAAAGTAAGCGATTTTACCAGAATATCCCTTGAAATAATTGTAATACGGTCCGTTATAACCTGCGATTTTTCCACAGACCTGCCGATTGCGACTATGCTTTTGGCCCCGGCCTGCGCCAAGGCGACCGCTACCGCCTTTGCGGCGCCCCCGGTACCCAAAATAATAGCTGTTTTACCTGCGGGATCGAATCCTTCTTCCTTAAGAGAGCGTATAAAACCTTCTGCATCGGTATTGTGGCCAGTAAGGCGGCCTTCCTTGTTATTTATTGTATTTACAGCCCCGATGATCCGGGCTTCTTTGGATAATTCGTCCAGCAGAGGGATTACCGACTCTTTATGCGGCATGGTAACATTTACGCCCTTTATGTTAAGCGCCCTTATGCCGTCTATCGCGCTTTTGAGATGCGCTTTTTCAACAACAAACGCCAGGTATCTATAGTTTAGGCCACACACCTCAAAAGCCCTATTGTGCATAAGAGGCGAAAGCGTATAGGTTAACGGATATCCAATTATGCCTGTTATCTTGGTTTTTCCAGTAATATTGATGGTTCACCCTCCCCACATTAGCTGATAGCTCATAGCTCACAGCTGACAGAAAATTTGTACCCGCGTCTCTTACCTTCGCCCTATGAGCTATGAGCTGTGAGCTCTCATCCACCGCTTCATAATCATTCTCTCAAGGTGGCGCAAGAACTTGGTGTGAATGCCGTCATGGTTACTCATCGGCATTACGAGGATGGTTCGCAAGCCGGTTATGTTTCCACCGAAGACATCGGTAAATATCTGGTCGCCAACGACTACTGTCTCTTCTTTTCTCGTCCCGAGGACATCCAGGGCACGCTTGAACGCCCCTTTCCGTGGCTTGGCGGCCCTTGCTACAAGTGGGAGCTCGACCTGGGCTGCTATCGAGCTTACCCTTTGCTTCCAGTTGTTAGAGAGGATGCAGGCTTTAATATCATGTTCCTTCAGTTTGGCGAGCCAATGCTTTAGGTCTTCGGTGGCGGTGGAGCTATTCCGGGCAACGATTGTATTATCGAGGTCAAGAATAAGTCCCCTGACCCCACCTGCTTTTAGATGTGATAGGTCGATGTCGTATATAGTTTCATAGTAGTGATCCGGGAAAAATCTCTTCAACATCTTTTAGTTAGCTACCCTTCGACGCAAAATCGCAAACTTTGGCCATGGCTCGGGCGATGGTATACCGACCCGGAAGCCGGCATGCGCTACTTCTATCTGCCCAAGTTTAGCATCCCCATTGAAGCTTATCATCTTTGGGATATAGTAGTCTTTGACTAAATTATCCGGGCTAAGTATCTCAATTGGCTCTGCTATGCTCAACTTATTTCGCACCGATACCGTTACCAAACCCTTTTCCTCATCGTAGCCGTCCACAAGGCCGACAAAGTCATGAGATTTCTCGTAACGGCTGTAATCCAAAATTTCTTCTCCCTTGTTTCCCAAAAAGAAACCGGTCGAGTATTCTCGGTGGCTAATTTTCTCGATTTCTTCAAACCATTCCGGGTCTGGCTCGTAATTCTCGGGATCATTAAAATACCGGTCGATAGCCTGCCGGTAAATTTTCGTGACGGCCGCGACGTAGTGCGTGCTCTTCATGCGCCCCTCTATCTTTAGGCTATCCAGGCCGCATTGCATAAGCTCCGGTATATGGCCGATCAACGCTAAATCCTTGGAGTTGAAGAAATATATGCCCTTGTCATCCTCTTGTACCTCGTGATATTGACCCGGCCTTTTTTCCTCCACAAGATAGTATTTCCAGCGGCAGGAGTGGGCGCAATCTCCCCGGTTGCCGTCTCTATCCGCAAAAAACTTGCTCATGAGGCACCTTCCCGAGTAGGAAACGCACATCGCCCCGTGGATAAAAACCTCGGTCTCTATGCCGGTATTTTGTGCGATAGCAGCTATCTCTTTGGCGGATAGCTCACGCGCCAAGACCACTCTCGATGCCCCTTGGGCCGCCCAGAACTCGACCGCCGCCGCGTTGGTTACGTTGGCCTGGGTACTGACGTGAATGCGCAGGCCCGGGGCAACCCTTTTTACGGTAGCCAGAACGCCGGGGTCGGCGACGATCACCGCATCCACGCCGGCTTCCGCCAGATCCGACACATAACTCTCGAGCTTTCCAAGGTCGCTGTCCCTGGCGAATATATTAAGCGTCACATAGAGCTTCCTGCCGGCGTTATGCGTTACCTGAGCTGCTTTATTAATATCACTTACGGAGAAATTACTTGCTTTTGAGCGCAGGCTGAAGTCGCGTCCGCCGATGTAGACGGCATCGGCGCCGTAAGCAATCGCGTATTTTAGCCTTTCCATATTGCCGGCTGGGGATAAAATTTCCGGCTTCTTAACCAATTTTCGTCCTTTGTTCACGGTTCGAAATTCCCTTAAATCATCAGCCGAGGCTAAAAGCCTCGGCCGCATAAATCATTCTATAGTAACGATCGTTTTGTCACTCAAATTTTATAGGAGGACGTTCTGTACCGATTTTATCTCGGGAATAACCTCCTTTAAGGTCTGCTCAACATAATGCGTCAATGTCATCTGGGACATCGGGCATCCGGCACATGAACCCAGTAACCTCACCTGAACAACGCCATCATCGGTAACATCGACGAGCTCTATATCCCCTCCATCCGCCTGAAGAGCGGGCTTTATACGTCCAAGCGCTTCCTCAACTTTCTCGCGCAAATTGTTCACCTCCCGGACATCTTCTCCTGCAATTATCGTAACATATCAGCATAAAAATAAGAAGACAGAAATGATTTCTGTATCCTGGCCTCTGGACCCTGGACCTTTTTTTTATGGTATACTTATGCCTAAGAAACGCTAACCCTCAAATTTACCGATCACAAAAACTAGAAAAATGCGTTCGTTTATGGCAATCTAAGGTTCAGTACAAATTTCGCAGTATAAATTGTACTAGCGGAGGCTGGTAATTTGCGAACGTTTCTTGGTTCGATTCTGGGATTTTTCTTAAAGAGAAAAATCGTCACTACGGCAATCGCGGTCATAATCGTGTTGGCGGCATCGGCGATGGTTTTCGCGTACGAGGCGACCCGCAACCTTCCCGATATCGGCGATGTTAAAAGCGTTATAAAAAATCAAACCACCTACATCTACGCAGCCGATGGAACCCTTATAACCAAGCTTTATGTAGACAACAGAACGATTATTCCCTTAAAACAGGTATCCCCCATACTGCAAAAAGCGGTTGTGGCGGTTGAAGACCAGCGATTCTACGAGCACGGCGGAGTTGATTACGTGCGTATTATAGGCGCGCTGCTCAGAGACTTAAAAAGTCACGGCGCCTCGCAGGGTGGCTCGACGATTACCCAACAATACGTTAAAAACGCCTACTTCAGTCCCGAGAAAACCATCCAGAGAAAAATAAGAGAGGCGTTTCTTGCGACGGAGCTCGAGCATAACTACACCAAGGAGCAGATTCTTGAGAAATACCTGAACACTATCTACTTTGGTAACCGGGCTTATGGAATTGAGGCGGCAAGTCAGGCCTACTTCGGTATCCCGGCAAGCCGGCTAAATATTGAGCAAAGTGCTCTTCTTGCCGGGTTGATAAGAGGTCCGGAGACTTACAACCCGTATAAAAACCCGGAAGAGGCAACTAAGCGGCGAAATTTTGTTATCGACAACATGCTCTCGCAGGGTTTTATCAAGCCAGGTGAGGCTAAGCAGGCTAAAGCCAAACCGCTTAGCATCTTACCTAAACAGCAAAGCTATATCGGTGCCGCGCCGTACTTCGCCGACTGGATTAAGTCAGAGATGGAATACGACCTGCACTATTCGGAGAATGATATCAACTCCCGTGGATTTAAGATCTATACAACGCTTGACCCGAAGATGCAGGAAGCCGCCGAGCTTGCCTGGAAGAAGTATCTCCCGTCGCCTACCGACCCAGAGGTATCTCTCGTAGCGATCGACCCGAAAACCGGTGCGGTTAAGGCGATGGTCGGCGGCAAGGACTATAATAAAAATAAGTTTAACTACGCCGCGCTTGGCAACGGCTTTCAGCCCGGTTCTTCTTTTAAGCCTTTCACGCTTACGGCTGCTTTGATGAACGGGATATCCCCCGATGACAGGTTTGACGCCTCATCGCCGCAGGACTTCGACATGGGCGGAGGAAAGAAGTGGGCGGTGCATAACTACTCGGGCGAGTCTGGGGCGGGCTTTGTCCAACTTCGAAGGGCGACCCAATTCTCAATAAACGTTGTCTACGCAGCACTTATGCTTAAAGTAGGCGTGGATAAGGTAATAGGCACGGCCAAGAATCTAGGAATTACAAGTGAGCTAAACCCCGACCCGGCAATTACCCTGGGGGGATTAAAGTACGGAGTCACACCGCTTGAGATGGCCTCCGCGTACTCTACATTTGCAAACAACGGGTCGCATAATCCGCCCTATGGGGTGCAAAAAATTGAGATGAATGACGGGCGTCTGGTTTACGAACATAAACCGGATCCAAAACAGGCCATAGATAAAGTAGTAGCCTGCGTTGTTAACGACATCCTGCAAAGTGTCGTCAACGGTGGAACCGGCACGAGAGCTAGAATCGGCAGGCCTGCCGCAGGAAAAACCGGGACAACTACGGATTATTATGATGCGTGGTTCTGCGGCTACACGCCGGACATGGCGGCCTCGGTCTGGGTAGGCTTTCCAACTGTAAAGAATGAAAAGGGTGATGCCACAAGAAAACCTATGTCACACGTGCACGGTATAAGGGTCGCCGGTGGAACATTCCCGGCTCAGATTTGGGCAGCGTTTATGAAGATGGCCTTAAAAGATGTTAAGCCGAGTAACTTCGAGAAGGCTAATAGGTCGGAATTAACCTGGATAGACCTTTGCGACGAGACAAACTTGCTGCCGACTGAATTCTGCCCAACGGTAAGCAAACATATGTTTATACGCAAATATATCAAACCCAAGGATATTAAGAGATGTGCCGTACACAAGCCGGTTGTAGTCCCGAACCTTCTGACTATGAGCCAGGATGGGGCGATTCAAACGCTAACCGGGCTTAAGCTGGGCTACAATATAACCAATAAACCTTCGACCGGGCCATCCGGAGTTGTTATCGAGCAGAATCCTGCTGAGGGGGCGCAGGTCAAGGAAGGAACGGTTGTCGAGATCTCGATAAGCATACCCGGAGAGAGCGTCCCGCCGCCAAATCAGTCACAGCAACCGCCTCCTACAGATCAGCCAACAGTTCAGGTGCCGGATGTTGTTGGTAAACCCGAGACCACGGCAAAGAACGCGTTGAAGAATACGGGATTCAACAATATAGAGGTAAAATATGATAGTAAAGGTGATGGCCAAACGTCTTTAAATTGCGTTATGTCACAGACCCCAGCCGCCAATAGCTATGCAAAACCAGATAGTGTGGTCACTATAGTGATTTACAAACCGATTTAGTAGCGCAGCCCTTATGTTTGCAAATTTATAAGGCAGAGCTAAAGCCCTGCGCTACGGGCCTGCGCTACGAGTGTTCTGAAGATACCCTTACTAACCAGTTCCATTAAGTTGTGTGTTATGGGGCCGGGTTTACTATTTCCGATTGATTTTTTGTCGATTTTAACAAGAGGCATGATTTCCATGAGGGAGTTGGTTAGGAACAACTCGTCCATCCTATAGATATCATCGACATAGATGCTTCGCTGCAGCACCGAGTGGCCGGCTTGGGTAGCTGTCTTGATTACAAAACCGCGCATTATCCCCGGCAAGAGGCCGTCGACAACCGGTGGGGTATAGATCTTCTCTTCCTTTATCGCAAAAACGTTTGTGTAAGAGCCCTCGGTTACATATCCCTGCTCATTCATAAGTATGGCCTCGTCGCATCCCGTGGTAGCCGCCTTTCTTCTTGCCAGGGCTGAGAGCTGGTAGCTTGTTGATTTTATCCTATTGAGTGGGTTATGAGAAAACCGGTATCCGGCTAGAGTTATAGCCGACATACCCTTTTCGTAAAGCGACTTGTCGTATCCGGTAAAAGGGGCCGCCGTTATAACAACCGTCGGGTATGTTTTATCCAGAGGTCCTCTTGTTATGGTCAGGCGAATTCGTGCATCCGCTAAGTTGTTGACTTCTAAGATATTTTTGCAAGCATCGGACAGGACTTCTTTTTTGGGGACATTTTTGATCTCCAGGAACTTTGCCGAGTCGATCAACCGATTCAGGTGTTCTTCAAGTGCAAATATTGTGCCGCTGTATGAGCGCATGGTCTCAAAAAGACCGTCCCCATGCTGAAAACCGCTATCAAAAACACTTGCTCTCGCTTCGGCTTCATCAACAAACAGGCCGTCGATATAAACGATCACTTAGCGTCTACCCTCCTTTAACACTCCACACATCAATTGACCATAAGAATTCTTAAATAGTCAAAGGAGAAAATAGAGAATAGACCGAATAGAAAATGCTCTTAGTAACTTTATCCTCATCTTTCAAACTTATCCCACAATAATTCAATCTATTTTCTACTTCTCTATTTTCTATTCTCTAGTACAGCGTCACTTTACTTTGATCGATAAGCATTCTTTGCTGTCGATAGGTAGTCTGCATTAATAAACCGTCAATTTATGTGTGACGCTGTACTAAGCCAAGCGCGTGAAACATAGCCCGCGCTTTATCAATGGTCTCCTCATACTCAGCGTCTGCATCCGAGTCGGCAACTATGCCGCCGCCCACCTGCAGGTATGTCTTATTACCCAACACGGTTATCGTTCGAATTGCGATGCTTGTATCCATCCTGCCGTTTGAGCTTATATAGCCAATAGCACCAGTATAGATATTTCGACGGTGCGGCTCGAGTTCCTCTATTATCTCCATCGCCCTGACCTTCGGGGCGCCGGTTATCGAGCCCCCGGGGAAACTCGCTCTGAGCAAATCCACCGCGCCGACCCCGTCTCGAAGCCTTCCGGCAACGGTCGATACGAGATGATGCACAGCCTTGTAACTCTCGACAACCATCAGTTCGGGTACCGTAACACTTCCGTACTCACAAACCCTGCCCAGGTCGTTTCGCTTGACATCCACAATCATAACATGCTCTGCGGCATCTTTCTCGCTTGCACGTAGCTCTTTAATTGAGAGATCATCTTTTGTTTTGTCATTATAGTGCGGCCTGGTACCTTTAATCGGCCTGGTCTCGACATAGCGGTCGTCCATAAACATAAACCGCTCCGGCGAGGAACTTAAGATCGAAAAATCCCCATAGCTTAAGAAGGCTCCAAACGGGGCAGGGTTGCAATCGCGCAGCCTCTTATAAAGCGTGTAATGATCTACTTTTAAGTCGGCGGCGAACCGCTGTGCCAGATTTACCTGAAAAATATCACCCTTGCTTATGTATTCTTTAGCTTTATCGATAATACGTCTATACTCCCTGCGGGTGAAATTTGAAGCCAGGTTGACGGCGGCACTGCCGTTCGCGCCGCTATACCTCGCCTGACGGCCCGCATTAACCCTTTTCATCAACCGGTTAAGACGGTTTTTCGCCTTAGATTCATCGCCTCGGCTGTCGCCAGGTATATATGCGACTGCAAAGGCTCTTTTATCCCTGTGGTCGATGACCACGGCTTCGGTGTAGAAGCTGAGATAAATATCCGGTATCTTCTGATCGTCCAGGGCTATATCGGGGAGTTTCTCTATCTGCCGGTTTAAGTCGTAGCCGAAATATCCTACCGCGCCGCCGGTAAACGGAATCCTTGAGGAATCGTCGTTTTGAAGAGAGCCGAAGGATTTTATGGTCTGATCTACCGCTTCTAACGGGTCGCCTTCACGCCGGATAAGTTCTCCGTTTTTGATTATTTCAATTAAGCGGTTTTTTGTCCTCAGGATAATTTTTGGGTTGCTTCCCAGGATGGAGTACCGGCCGTACTTGTCCATCTCAAGAGCGCTATCGAAAAGAAACGGCAGCGGGTCGTTAAGCAAGCCTTCGAGGGCTGCAGAAGGATTTTCTATGTAGTTGATTTCTTCGACTAGCAGTTTTGGGATTTTATTTGACATTGCCCCTCGCTTAGAAATTAGGTAGTTGCCTCATTTATGAGGTGTCTTCCGCTCCATCAGTGGAGCAACTGCGCGCCTAATAAATTAGGCAACTACGGGTCGTGCAACTGCGCGCCCGATAAATCGGGCAACTACCACGTGTAAATTAAAAGCGGGCACCCATTGGTTGGTTGGGTGCCCGCTTGAGAGGCTAACATACCAAACATTTTGTTATGTTTCTTTCGATATATTTACACTAAATTGTTAATTAATGCAAGCATTAATTTAGGTCACGGCTGATAGCTCGTAGCTCACAGCATGAAAGCAAGAGATGAGGGCATTAACTTTTGATATATTATTGAGATCCCTCGGCTCCGCTCGGGATGACAATCGGGTTCACCGATTTAGCGGATGATTTTTGAGATGGCGAGTTCGATGATGTCTTCTGCGCCTTTGGCTTTTAGCTGGGGTATGAGTGTGTTTACGCTTGCTTTCTCGACAACGGTCTCGATTGCGAAGTAGTTTGAGTTATATAGCTTAGACACTGTGGGATTTTTAAGCGCGGGCAGGACGGCGACTATCTCTTCTAGTTTATCTTCTGGGACGTTCATGCTTATAAGCACCTTGCCGCGTGCTTCAATGACTCCCAATAGAAGCGTCTTTACTTCTTCAATCGCCTGTCTTTTGTCGGGATTTGCCCAGGCCTTTTTGTTGGCCATCAGGCGCGTGGTCGACTCCAAAACCGTGTCCACTATCTTAAGCCTGTTTCGCTTTAGGGTCTCCCCTGTTTCGGTCAGGTCAACGACGACGTCGACCAGCTCGGGGATTTTAGCCTCGGTCGCGCCGTAGGAGAATGATATCTTTACCGGAACTCCGATCTTCTCGAAGTATCTCTGTGTCACGTTAGGAAGCTCCGTGCTCACACGGCTGCCCGGCGGGATGTCCTTTGCGGACTTAATCGGTGAATCCTCGGGGACCGCTATGACAAGGCGCATGATACCCGCGCCGGTCTTGGCGTAGGGCATATCGGCTACCTCAACCACGTCGGCGCCCGACTCGACAATCCAGTCGTAGCCTCCTATCCCCAGGTCGAAGTATCCCTCTTCAACATATTTGGGAATTTCCTGTGGACGCAGTATCTTAACCTTGCTGATCCTGGGATCGTTTATCGTGGGGTTGTACCCGCGAGAACGCTTTTTAATCTCAAGGTCGGCTTCGGTAAAAAGCATTAATGTTTGTTCTTCGAGACTTCCTTTTGGTAACGCTATTCTTAGCATCTTAAACACTCCGTGTTAGCTCATAGGTCGCAGCTCACAGGGTGAAAGCAAGAGATGTGGGCAATAATTTTTGATAATATAACAGAGATTCTTCGGCTCCGGCCCTCCGTTACACTACGGGCCTCCGCTCAGAATGACTATTCCTGCCCACCCGTTCACCCGCTCACCAGGTTACTATTTCACCGTAAGTTCGTCCGATAAATCGGACAACTACCCCTATAATCGGCATAACTAGCCATCTATTAAAGGCATGCTAGTTTATTAGTTTAACACGTTAAAGTAGTAGAGTAAACACCTAGAGGCTATTTTTATCCAACAACAACCGTTTCTTTTTCAAGCAGATTCTTTAAGAACTTGCCGGTATATGAGGCCTTGACCTCGGCAATGCTCTCCGGTGAGCCTGCGGCAATTACTTCTCCGCCGGCTTCGCCGCCCTCGGGGCCGAGGTCGATAATCCAGTCGGCGGTCTTTATAACATCCAGGTTATGCTCGATTACCAATACAGTATTACCCTGCGCTACCAGGCGATTTAGCACATCAAGAAGCCTCTCGATATCGGCAAAGTGCAGGCCGGTTGTTGGCTCATCTAATATATAAAACGTTTTGCCGGTCGCGACCTTGCAGAGCTCGGCGGCAAGTTTAACCCTCTGCGCCTCGCCGCCTGAGAGCGTCGGTGCGGGCTGGCCAAGCTTAATATAGCCCAGACCTACATCATATAATGTCTGAAGTTTACGCTTTATTTTGGGCACGTTCTCGAAGAACGCCAATGCCTCTTCAACCGACATAGCCAGAATATCAGCTATGTTCTTACCCTTGTACTTCACCTCAAGCGTCTCGTTATTGTAACGCGCACCCTTGCAAACCTCACAGGGGATGTAAATATCCGGCAGGAAATGCATTTCTATCTTAATCGTACCGTCGCCGCTACATGCCTCGCAGCGTCCGCCCCGCACGTTAAAGCTAAACCTACCCGGCTTGTACCCCCTTATCTGCGCCTCGGGGACCTGGCTAAATAAACTTCTTATATCATCAAAGAGCTTAACGTAAGTCGCTGGATTTGACCTTGGCGTGCGCCCGATCGGGGACTGGTCGATCTCAATTGCTTTGTCGATGTGCTCAAGTCCTTCAATTGCCTCGTGCCGCCCGGGGAGATCCCTTGAACGGTAGAACTTACGAGCCAGGGCCTTCGACAGGATGTCGGTTACCAGCGAACTCTTTCCTGAGCCGGAGACGCCGGTTACGCACACAAAAAGCCCAAGCGGGATATCAACATCGATGGCTTTTAAGTTGTGCTCGCTTGCCCCTTTGATGCGTAACCATGCGTTTCCCGGCGCTCGCCTGTTTTTGGGAATATCAATTTTTCTCTTGCCGCTTAAAAATTGACCGGTGATGGACCCTGGGCTGGCCATGATGTCTTCTATCGTGCCGGTTGCGATTACCCGCCCACCGTGCTCGCCGGCCATCGGCCCGATATCTACAATATGGTCCGCCTCAACCATCGTCTCCTCGTCATGCTCAACAACAATCAGCGTATTGCCAAGGTCTCGCAGCCTCTTTAGCGTCTGGATAAGCCGCTTGTTGTCGCGCTGGTGCAGGCCGATGCTCGGCTCATCCAAGACATATAAGACGCCGACAAGTCCCGAGCCTATTTGTGTCGCTAAGCGGATGCGCTGGGCTTCGCCTCCCGAGAGCGATGCCGACGACCTGTTTATCGTTAGATAGTCGAGCCCGACGTCGATTAAGAAGCGAAGTCTCTCGCGCACCTCTTTTAAGATGCGGTGTGCAATCATCTGCTCGCGCTCGGTTAAGCTTAACGCGGCTATAAAGTTTAGCGCCTCTTTGGCGGATTTCTCGCTTAGCTCATGGATATTTAGCCCATTGATACGCACGGCAAGGCTCTCGGGTTTTAGCCTTGCACCGTTACACTCCGGGCACGGTCTCATCGTCATATACTGGGATATCTGCTCGCGCTGGTATTCGCTATCCGACTCGCGGTAACGCCGCGCAAGGTTTTTCATCACACCGTCGAAAGTGGTGTGATAGCTTCTAATCCTCCCGGTCATGCTGCGGTACCTCACATAGACGGGCTGACCATTGGTCCCCAAAAGAAGAACCCGGTGTGCCTCATCGGGCAGGTCTCTCCACGGGGTGTTCATATCGATATCGAATTCCTCACAGACCGCTTTTATCATTTTGGGATAAAAGTCGAGGCGCGTGTAGTGAAACGGGTGGATCGCACCCTCGTTTATGCTTAAGGAATCATCGGGGATGGCAAGTTCCGGGTCGACAATCATCTTAGTACCAAGACCGGAGCACTCGGGGCACGCCCCGTAGGGGTTGTTAAACGAGAACATTCTCGGCTCAAGCTCCTCAAAGCTTATGCCGCAGTCGATGCAGGCAAAGTGCGTGCTGAAGTCATGCCTATCGCCGCCGACCACCTGGATGGAGACAATCCCCTCGCCCAGGTTAAGCGCGGTTTCAATCGAGTCGGCAAGCCTTCGCTGCACGCCGTCCTTCATGACGATTCTATCCACAACGACATCGATGTCGTGTCGCTCTTTCTTATCCAATTTTATATTTTCTTCAAGGTTATAGACGTTTCCGTCCACCTGAACTCTTGCAAAGCCATCCTTGCGAAGCCTTTCAAAAAGCTCGCGGTACTCGCCCTTGCGCCCGCGCACAACTGGTGCAAGGACTTGCAGCTTAGTTCCATCGGCGTACTTTACCACCTGCTCAATAATCTGCTGCGATGTCTGCTGCTCAATCGGCTTGCCGCAGTTTGGGCAATGGGGGATTCCAATCCTTGCGTAAAGCAGGCGCAGGTAGTCGTATATCTCGGTGATTGTGCCCACCGTTGATCTCGGGTTTTTGGATGTGGACTTCTGGTCGATGCAGATGGCGGGGGATAACCCGTCGATGTGATCGACATCAGGTTTGTCCATCTGGCCCAAGAACTGCCTGGCGTAGGCCGATAGCGACTCGACGTATCTGCGCTGCCCCTCGGCGTAGATTGTATCGATCGCCAGGGATGACTTGCCCGATCCGCTTAAGCCCGTCATAACAATGATCTTGTTTCTGGGAAGTTCCAGGTTGATGTTTTTTAAGTTGTGCTCTCTCGCTCCGCGAATTACTATCTTATCTTCTTGCATTGATTGGTTCTCTTTTCTTGCCCGATAAATAGAGCAACTACATGCCTGATAAATCGAGCGACTACATGCTTGATGAAAATAAATCTCCTGTTTGATTATATCAGGACGGGCAATGCTTAAGCGATTTCTTAACTTACTTGGTACCGCCCACGGCGGTGCTGCTTTTGGCTCACTGTTGAGCCTGCTTGCCTACTCAGGTGCTTGGCTCCTTAAGTTTGGTGGTGGCAAGCTTCTTAACTACCCCGAGCTTATCTTTGGGAAAGAATATTTTGTCTTTGTTTGAGGATTTAACATTTGCTCCATTTTGATACATAATCTGCAGCAGACCCGAATCGCGGAGGATGAAGGCCTCGCCTATTTTCTTATCTCCGCTGAACCAACGGAGTAGGTAGCCACTTGCTCATTTTCAGACCTTGCCGCTCTTTGTCGTAAATGAGAGCCCCGACATTATGTCCTTAAATACCTGGTCAGATTTGTCGTAAGTCCCAACATACTTCCACTTAATCGGCTGGCCGCTGTAGATAACAACCGCATCCGCCCTTCTCATCGCGTTGTAAAACTCAGACGCGTCTTTCGGCGGCTTCAAGAACCAGGCCAAGCCGATAGCGACGAGTACTAATATGCTTATTGGTATAAGATACTTTTTACGAAGATCCATCGACCACCCCACGTTTAATCATCAATCATAGTTGCTCGATTCATCGAGCGCGCTGTTGCACCATCCGTAGCTACCTGACTTATCAGGCCTGTAGATTTATCAGGCGCGCAGTTCCACAATTCATCGGCAAATCATTCATAAAACTGTTCAAGCTCTATTCTTTCAACCAAGGGATTATCCATTATATATTGTCTAATTTGTTCTAAAGCTTTCTCACTTCTTATAATATGCTCATAATAATTAGGTTGCCAGACTTTAAATCCAGCTTCTTTGCTTACAATCGCTTTTAACCTTTTAACTATTTCGCCAAGTTTTAAATCACAGCTATCAAGGACTATATCTCATCCTGAGCAAAGCGTAAGCGGAGTCGAAGGATGACATTTGTTACACCTTCACCCTCTCTGCTGGTATTTTCCGGGCTTTCCTATTAAAATCCAACTTATGGATACTTTGTTTTCTGCAAACGTTGCGAAGAATGCGCCACTTGCTGAGAAGATGCGTCCGCGGAGTCTGGATGAATTCGTTGGGCAGGAGCATCTATTGGGTAAAGACGGACTGCTTGGAAATATCATCTCAAGCGATAAGCTAAACTCAATGATCCTCTGGGGACCACCGGGGAGTGGCAAGACAACTATCGCCAGGATTATCGCCAACATGACCAGAGCCCACTTTGTGGAGTTTTCCGCTGTGACAAGCGGAGTCGCAGACATCCGAAAAGTAGTCAAAGAAGCAACCGACAGGCGAAACCTCGAAGGGAAGCAGACAGTCCTGTTTGTCGATGAGATACACCGGTTCAACAAGGCGCAACAGGATGCCTTTCTGCCACATATCGAGGCGGGTACCATCGTATTAATCGGCGCAACTACCGAGAACCCCGGCTTTGAGGTAAACGCCCCAATTCTGTCGCGCTCCCGCCTCTTTCGACTTGAGCAGCTAACCGACGAGGACATTATTGAGATAATAAGAAGGGCAATCATAGATAGTGAGCGGGGACTTGGCAACCTAAACCTCATTGTTGATGAGGATGCGCTGGCCCACATAGCAAAAAGCGCAAATGGAGATGCAAGAGTTGCGCTAACCGCGCTTGAGATAGCTGCAAACAGTGCAAGCGAAGATGCGCATATAACAATCGGTATCGCCGAGAGCGCAATCAATAAGAAGCAGCTTCAGTACGACCGTGCGGGCGACGCCCACCACGATATAATAAGCGCGTTTATTAAGAGCATGCGTGGGAGCGACCCCGATGCCGCAGTCTATTACTTAGCAAGGATGTTGGAGAGCGGCGAAGAACCCAGGTTTATCGCAAGGCGCATGGTTATCTTCGCCTCGGAAGATATCGGAAATGCCGATCCCCATGCACTTATGCTTGCTGCCGCAACCGTGGATGCTCTAAACTTCGTCGGTCTACCTGAGGCCAAGCTAAATCTGTCCCAGTGTGCGACTTATCTTGCAAGCGCGCCCAAGTCAAACGCTGCAAAGACTGCAATCAATGAAGCGATCCAAGATGTCCAGAACGAGCGCATTGAGCCAATCCCCAACCACTTGAGAAATGCGCCGACCACTTTGGCTAAGAAGCTCGGGCACGGCAAGGGATATAAATACCCGCATGACTACCCAGAGAACTATGTCGAGGAGTCATACCTGCCCGAAGGACTAAAGGATAAGATTTACTACTGCCCGACAGAGAACGGCTATGAGAAGACGATTAAAGAGAGACTTAATAAATTAAGAAAGAAAAAGGTGTAATCTGCATATCGCTCGCTACCTAAATAGCTCATTGTTTAGTCTCCAGAACTGCTTCAAGCATGGGTATCAGTGGGGGAAGGTCGTGTTTAATAGTATGCCATAGAACTGTAGCGCTAATACCAAAATATTCGTGTACAAGAACGTTGCGAATACCTCTCATTTCATTCCAGGGGACATCAGGATATTGTTCCTGAATTCTCTCAGGTATATGGTTTGAAGCTTCCCCTATGATTGAGATATTCCTAACTACCGCATCGAAAACAAGCTCATCGGCAACAAAATCTTCAAAACTCATGCCTTTGGTGTATCGCTGTGTTTTCTCGATTGATTCGAGAATATCTTCGATACGCGAGCGCCAGTCCCTATGCGGCACGAATGGCCTCCTTTAATATTTGCTCACGCAGGCGATCTTTCAAAGCGTCGGGAGTAACCATATCAACCTTACGCTGAAGAAGCTCTTCTAAGTAAGTTTTCAAGCGCACAAACTCAAAAAGCCCTATTGGCTTGGCAAACTCAACCAGTATATCCACGTCGCTCTCCGGCCCGGCTTCGTCTCTTGCTACTGAACCAAAAATTGCAAGCGATTTTACGTCAAACTTAGTAAGCTCCTGTTTGTGCGATTTTAAGATTTGAAGGGCTTCATCACGCCTCATGTTCCACCTCTGTTAGGTCTTTAACTCTAATTTTACCTATCATTAAGTAGCACAGCAATTCTCCTATCTCTAATATTATTACATAACTATCGGTATAGGCCAGAGCGTCAATAAGACCCGCTTAACGAAGCGCGTTTGCGGCGTTTGCGGTGTCAGACACCACGCACTTTGCTGACCAGCAAATATAGATGCGAGCGGCAGAAAAAGTGTGCACTTGTGAAAGCCACTTTATGTCACAGGTTTCACAAGTGCACACTTTTTCTATCATGCCTTATTGAATCGGCTGGTAGATAAGTTGGGTGGTGTCTGACACCGGTGGGCCTGAAAACGCCCCCGGTGTCTCCGGCATCTCACGGTTACCGGGCAGCTGGACCTACCA
>CADDYS010000014.1 GCA_902810715.1 bacterium
ACCAGGTGATACTTTATGTCATATACGGTATGGCTTGATCTTCTATAGTGCTCCATGCCGCAAGCATACTAAAGTCTTCGCCTAAAGGCGAGGGATTTTCTCCCAATCCCCGAAATGGACATTAAAACAATTCAGGTGGCGCTGTTTTTAACCCTGGCGTTTTTCTTGATTAAACAATTCGTAGTTACGCCTTTTCAGATCGTGCTGCTCTTATTTTCAAATGATTTTGCCACGATGGCGATAGCCACCGATAACGCCCGTGTCGCGCCCGCGCCGCAGCGCTGGCACGTGCGTGCCCTCGTCAATACCGCCCTTGGATTATCGCTGATAATCCTTGTCGAGTCTTTTATTGTCCTCTGGCTTGGCATGAGTATCTTTAGACTGCCCCTTCCACAGCTGCAAACGTTTAATTTCGTTATGCTTGTATTTACCGGGCATCTCACCCTTTTCGTTATACGAGAACGGTACCACTTCTGGACGTCTCGCCCGAGCAACTGGCTTATAGTTGCGCTTGCACTGACCATGCTTTTAATAGCAGTTATTGCTTACTTTGGAATTCTGGTACCGGCTATCGGCTTGCCGGAAATTATTACCCTTTTAATTGTCGGTGTGATTTTTATGTTTGTGATGGATTATATAAAAGGCTATGTGTTTAGTTTTAAGGGATGATAATGATATAATTTGCTGATGATGAGTGAATATTCCACAAACGGTTACAGGGATCTTATACTCTCACTGCTTAATGCGTCACTTACAGCTCTAAAAAACATGAGGATGAGATCAACAAGCTAAATGTGTTTCCGGTCCCGGATGGGGATACCGGGACTAATATGCTTTACACCATGCAAAGCGTTATAAGCGAGGCCGCAAAGGTAAGCGATTCATCGCTAAAGGGGCTATTACAGGCGATAACATACGGCTCTTTAATGGGGGCAAGGGGCAACTCCGGTGTCATTTTATCCCAGGTTATAAAAGGGATCTGTGAAGAGATTGAAAAATACGATGAAATGTCCTCCGAGACGATCATAAAGGCCCTTAGAAACGGCTCTAATGTTGCTTATCAAGCCGTTAAGAGGCCCGCTGAGGGAACAATGCTTACCGTCATAAGCGATATGGCAAATGCTGCCGAGAGCAAGGCCGGGAACGGGATTATGCCGCTTAACCTTATCGGCTATATCGTTGAGGAGGGCAAGAAATCGGTCGAGAGAACACCTTTTCTTTTACCCGTCCTAAAGGAGGCCGGGGTCGTTGATGCGGGCGGCTACGGCCTGGTTGTTATCACCCAGGGGCTGCTAGCCGCGTTAAGGGGAGAACGGGTAAACGGTGAATACAGTGAGGCTGCCGAGCGTATAAATGTCATGGAGGAGAGCGCTGTCGAGGAAAGCATTGAATTTGCGTATTGTACCGAGCTTATGCTCAAGAGCGACGGCGTTGATATGAAAGAGCTGGAGGCAAAGCTCGAACCACTTGGTGATTCAATGCTTGTTGTGGGTACGCCCGAGCTTATCAGAATCCACATTCACACAAACGAGCCCGGGAAGGTTATCCGGCTTGCGACCGGGCTTGGCTCTATAAGCAACGTTCAGATCGGCAATATAGTTGAACAATCCAAGGCAAGAGCCGAGGCTCTAAAGGCGGAGTCAGAGCACTCTCAAGAAAGCACTCTGGGCGATATTGGAATCGGAATAGTTGCCGTTGCAAACGGGGACGGGGTTAAAAATATTTTGCTTAATCTTGGTGTAAGCAGGATTGTAAACGGCGGGCAAAGCATGAACCCCAGTACCGCCGATATCTTAACCGCCGTTAATGATCTCCCGTCGCATGATGTTTTGATCCTTCCCAATAACGAAAACATAGTCCTTGCCGCACAGCAAGTAACCCAACTAACAGAGAAGAATGCCGCAGTCGTCCCGACAAAATCAATCCCCGAGGCATTTACCGCGCTTCTGGCATATGATGGGGGGTCGTCCCTCAAGGAAAATCTAAATACAATGTCAAAGGCTTTTGCAGATGTTAAGACGGGAGAAGTCACTTATGCTGTAAGAGATGATAAAAGGGGCGATTTTGAAAAAAACGATTTTATCGGGCTCTATGGCGGTGAAATAAAAACAACGGGCAAAGAACTTATCTCAACAACATATAGTTTAATTAAAGAGATGCTCGACAAAGAAGACGAGTCGTTAACAATTCTTGCCGGTCAACAAGTAGATGATGAAGAAGTTGCCAGATTAACCAAGATGATCGGTTCAAACCTGCCCGAGCTTGATCTCGACATTCACCGTGGCGACCAACCCGTCTATCATTTTATTATCGGGGTAGAATAAAGATGACCAAAATAGCAATCGTAACCGATAGCACGTCGGATATGCCGCTTTCTTTCTATAAAGAAAACGATGTCACTATGGTGCCGCTTGTTGTCCGGTTTGGTAGGCAAGCGTATAAAGACTGGGTCGATATAACCCCGGAAAAGTTTTACGACCGCCTGAGGAAGGCCGAGATACTCCCCAAGACGTCCCAGCCATCCGTGCAGGATTTTATTGAGGCATATAAGAAACACTCCGATTGCGACCACATCATCTCAATCCACCTGTCTTCAAAACTAAGCGGTACATACCAATCCGCCTATATCGCGGCGCAGAACGTTGAAGTCCCCGTTACCGTAATCGACAGTAAGCTGACAAGCGCGGGGGACGCGCTTATCGTACAGAATCTTATTAAGGCCAGGGATGAGGGCAAAGACCTGGACTATATGTTAAATATGGTGGATAGCCTCATCAGTAGAATAAAGGTTGCTTTTTATGTTGACACCTTAAAATATCTTGAGATGGGCGGCCGCATAGGAAAGGCCTCGGCCCTTGCGGGGTCGATACTAAATATAAAGCCAATTCTAACCCTCGAAGACGGCGTTGTCGCACCGCTTAAAAAAGTTAAGGGGCGCAGGAAAGCCATAAGAGAAATAGCCGGGTATATAAAGCAAGAGGCATGCGGGCGGACCATAAATCTTGGCCTGGCGCATGCAGATGCTTCGGATGCACTTGCCGAGCTTGAAGATATCCTTAAACAAGAGAACATCGATTATAATATAGTTATCAAATCGTATATAGGCAGCGTTATAGGGACGTATGTAGGGCCGGGGGCCTTTTGTACTCTTTTCTATGCTGCCGATAGTTAAACAGAGCCGGAGTTGCCTGGCTAGATGAACAAACCGAAAAATGAACCCGTGAGCATAAACCAACCGCCTAAGTTGGTCGATGATAAGAACATCGGCCCCCTTAAGCTTTCCGTCTCAAAAGTTAAATTTGTCGGCCCCGCAATCATGAATCATCTTAAAAGACTTGGAATTGAAACGGTAGGCGACCTCTTATACCATTTCCCGCACAGGTATATCGATCTTTCAAAAATGCGAAAGATCGGTGAGCTTAGAGTGGGAGAAAACGTTACCGTTATCGGAGAAGTTCGGGGCGTTAAGATCTGGCGCGGCCGTAAGGGAACACGCGTTATAAATGTAAGCATATTTGACGGCACCGGATATATCGCCGGGACATGGTTTAACCAGGATTTTATCGCAAAGCGTCTAAGGGAAGGCATGCAGGTTACTTTTAGCGGAAAGGTTGCCTATAAATACAGGCAGTTGCAGATCGAAAACCCGTTCTACGATGTGCTAAGCGAGAAAAGCAGCGAGCCGGTTCATTCAGGGAGAATAGTCCCGATCCACCCCGCAACCCAAAACCTGACAACTAACACAATCAGGCGCATTGTTAAAAATGCCTTGGACGAATATGGGAATGTCGAAGAAACCCTTCCCGGCGAAATAATCAAAACATATAAGCTACTTTCTAGAGCTAAGGCATTAAAAGATATACATTTCCCGTCGAGCAGAGAGCTTCTGCTGCAGGCACGCGCGCGCTTTATATTTGAGGAGCTTTTCTTGATGCAGCTAGGCCTTGCTGCAAGGAAGAAAAGAGTTGAGATTCAGATAAAGGGAATAGAACACAGGCGAGACGGCGATCTGGTGCGCGCATTTTATGAGACCTTACCCTTTAAATTAACCTCAGACCAGCAAAAAGTAATCGACGAGATACAAACGGATATGGAGAAATCAAAGCCGATGAACCGCCTGCTTCAGGGCGAGGTCGGTTCGGGGAAAACTGTGGTTGCTCTCGTTTCTCTGCTTACAGCCGTTCAAAGTGGCTACCAGGCCGCGATGATGGCACCGACAGAAGTGCTTGCCGGCCAGCATTATCTTAAGACAAAAGAGGTCCTTGAGCGTTTGGGTGTGACGGTCGCACTTCTTACAGGGTCGCTTAGCTTAAAAGAACGCGAAAAGATATCTGGGGACATAAAAGACGGCAATATAGATATAGTAATCGGTACGCATGCCATCATACAGGAGTCGGTCGATTTTGCGAGACTCGGTATGGTCGTAATCGATGAGCAGCACCGGTTCGGCGTCATGCAGAGAATCAACCTTAAGGAGAAAGGTTATTATCCAGACGTTCTTGTGATGAGCGCGACTCCAATCCCAAGAACCCTCTCACTAACTCTTTATGGAGACCTTGATGTCTCAATAATAAAGGAACTCCCCGGGGGTAGAAAAATCGGCGGGCATGTCGATACGGTCTTGTTCGACCGCAAAAGCCGCGAGCTTGCCTACGAGAAGATACGGATTGAAATTGCTAAGGGCCGGCAAGCTTATGTTGTCTGCCCGCTTATTGAGGAATCGGATAAGCTTGAAGATGTAAAAGCCGTAATGGAGGAAGCCGAACGCCTTAAGACCGAGGTGTTTCCGGATTTGCGGGTCGGTATTATCCACGGACGTATGAAGGCCGGCGAAAAAGAAAACGTGATGAAGCAGTTTAGCAAATGTGAACTCGATGTTCTTATATCAACTACAGTTATCGAGGTCGGGATCGACGTTCCAAACGCAACTGTTATGCTGGTCGAGGATGCCGACCGCTTTGGTCTGGCCCAGCTTCACCAGCTCAGGGGAAGAATTGGCCGGGGCGAGCATAAGTCGTACTGCATCCTGTTTGCAGACCCGACAACCGAAGAAGGAGATAAGCGGATGAACGCAATCTTAAAAATAAAAGACGGGTTTGAGCTTGCCGAGGCGGACTTGCAGATACGAGGGGAAGGACAGCTTTTTGGGACCCGCCAGTCGGGCTTGCCCGATTTAAAACTGGCCAAGCTTACGCGTGACATCGAAGTCCTCGCCGAGGCCAGAAAAGCCGCGTTTAATATCATCGATAAAGACCCTTATCTGGCGGCGCCATCATATCGGCAATTACGGCAAGAAGTTAAGGATAAGTTTGGAGATAATGTGGACTGGCTATTTCAAGCCTAAAGGCAGCCAATAGCTAATGTTTTGTTATTGGCTATTTGGCTTACTTAAAGCTATTGGCTTGTGACAGCGTTTAACGAAGATCACTATATCTTGCAAGCCAAGCAAACGTTGAAAAGCAAGGTGTCGAAATGCGTGTTATCGCTGGAATAGCAAAGGGCAGAAAACTATATACTCCTAAGGGAAAAGCCATTAGGCCTACATCCGACCGTGTTAAAGAGGCGATTTTTAGCATAATAGGCCCTGAAATAAACAATAAACAAGTACTAGATCTTTTTGCAGGGACGGGAAGCCTCGGCATAGAAGCTATAAGCAGGGGAGCGAAAGGCGCGTATTTCGTCGACTCAGAACCATCAGCAATCGAGTTGACCAATAAAAATCTTGAAGCCACCGGGCTTCAAGACAAAGCTGTTGTAGTAAAAGCAGATGTAGATAAGGCCTTAAAGAGATTGGCAAAAGGTGGGCTTAAGTTTGATTTGATTTTTCTTGACCCTCCTTATAGAATTAGCGTATCCTTTTTAGATGCCATATTGCTGATGTTGGCATCTAGTTTGTTGAGTAACGATGGATTACTCGTCTTAGAACACTCAACAAAGACTCCGGCAAGACCTGTAACCGGTCTTGAGATTGACTCAACAAGAGTCTACGGAGACACAGCCGTAACGTTTTATCGAAAGAAAGGCTGACAATGATTGTAGCGGTTGTTCCAGGCAGCTTTGACCCGATAACCGCCGGGCACATGGATATTATTAAAAGGGTTTCCAATCTATATGATAAGGTAATTATAGGAGTTGTGGTAAATCCAAGCAAAAAACCACTTTTCTCTCTTGAAGATAGAGTTAAAATGGTTAAAGAGGCGATAAGAGACAACAAAAAGATTGAAGTAGATTCGTTTAATGGGTTACTGGTTGAGTTTGTAAAGAAGCACGGGGCCCGTGTTATCATTAGGGGACTAAGGGCAGTATCGGATTTCGAACATGAGTTTCAGATGGCCCAACTTAATAGAAGACTTAATTCAGATGTAGAAACAATGTTTGTTATGGCTAGTCCGGAATACGCATACCTGAGCTCAAGCGTAGTTAAGGAAATTGCGCAGTATGGGGGCAACATAAGTGGGCTTGTACCGCCGAACGTTGATGAATCACTGCGCGATGCGTTGGCTTAGCCTGAGGAGGGTTATGAGATAGATGGATATAATGGGCCTTATTGACCGTTTAGAGGATATCATAGCAAACGGCAGAAAGATCCCTCTAAGTGGGTCTGTTGTATTACACGAGCAGAAAATATACGACATAATAGATGAACTAAGGGCTGCGCTTCCAGAAGAACTAAAGCAGGCTCGTTGGATTGTCAAAGAAAGACAAGAGATGATCGATGAGGCCGATAAGGAAGCAAACAGGATTATTGAAGAGGGCAGACAACGGGCGGAGGCTTTGGCAGCCGAGACGGAGGTCGTAAAGCTTGCCGAGAGAAGAGCGGCAGAAGTCATCGAGGCGGCCCAGTCGAGAGAGCGCGAGATAAGACTTGGTGCCGAAGATTACGCAGACGAGATGCTTGCTAACCTGGAGGTAAACCTGGGTAAGCTGCTAACGGCAGTCCAGCGCGGCAGAGACAGACTGCAGGGTCGCCTGGAAAGATAGCCGGTTACCTGATCGTCTTCAGCACTTGTAATTATAACATCTTTATAGTCGAAGTTCTTGTGACCCGCGCACAAGAACTTTTGTTTTGGGGTATTAACTAGTAACAAGGTAAACCATATGAATAAAGTGATTGTTGATGTTAAAGATATATTAAATGTAATCGGTGCGGAGGAGCATTTCTCATTTGAGAGAGATTTCTCCCCAATTAAGGTGGATGCCGACCAAATCGAGTTCGCAGAACCGGTAAAGTTTGACATCAACCTGGAGAACGTGGGAACCGGTATAAGGATTTTAGGGCATATTAAATCGGCCTTGAAACTTATTTGCGGACGCTGCCTGACTGAGTTTAGCTTTCCGGTTGACTGGCGTATAGATGAGTTATTTTATAAGGAAAACATGCCCAAGGAAGAAGAAGCCTACGAGATGAAAAATGGAACAATCGACCTGGGGCCGCCCACCGAAGAAGAATTCGTCCTTGCGATACCGATGAAACCTCTATGCGATGAATCCTGCCAGGGGATCTGCGCAATTTGTGGGGAAGTTATAACAGCGAAACACAAACCGCACGGAGAGGTTAAGATTGATGCAAGACTCGCGGTTCTTAAAAAACTCCTTGAGGAGAAGAGAAAGGAATAGCAACTCCGACGCTCCTATTAGCCACCAAGCTTAACATCCAACCTGTATAACGTGCCTGCCAAATAGTTTTTTCTCCATCTAGTATTGCCTTGCTTTATGGAAGTAAGTAAAATCGAGGCCTGATGCTGCCATACCATACATACATTCCATACATTCTGAAAGGAAGATATTAATGGAGTTTAAGCCCAAATGGATAGCCCTTGAAGTTACGCGCCGTTGCAACCTGAATTGTATTCATTGCCGCTCTCACTCCGAGATGAGCACAAACGGTCATCCGGATTTATCGACCAAGGAAGTCTTAAGAATAATCGATGAGCTGATAGATTATTCAAATCCAGTTATTGTTCTGTCCGGAGGCGAGCCGTTGTTAAGAGATGATATATTTGAGATCGCCGGCTATGCCACCCAGAAAGGTGCGCGCTTAAGTATTGCAACAAACGGAACACTTGTTACCGACGAGGTCTGCAAGAACATTAAGAAAACGGGCGTAAAAATTATTTCATTAAGCCTTGACGGGTCAACCGCCGATATCCACGATAACTTCAGAAATCAGAAGGGTGCTTTCGAGGGGGTAGTAAACGCTACAAGATTATTTCGTGAGCACGGTATCGAATTTATTATAAACTCTTCTTTCACCAAGAGGAACCAGCATGATATACCAAAGGTTTATAGGCTGGCTAAGGAGCTGGGTGCGACCGCCTGGTACATGTTCATGGTAGTCCCGACCGGTAGGGGCGAAGATCTGCTGCGCGAACTCATCTCAAAAGAAGATTACGAGGATATACTCGGCTGGCACTATCAAATGGAAAAAGAAGAGCGCGATTTACTGGTCCGGCCGGCGTGTGCCGCGCATTATTATCGAGTGGTGCTCCAGAAATCAAAAGAAGAGGGACTAAAGTTTGAGCGGCGGTCTTTCAAATTCTCAACCGGCGGCGCAAAGGGATGTGTAGTTGGCCAGATAATATCCTTTATCGATGTAGACGGAAATGTATTGCCGTGTAGCTACTTCCCGAAAGCCGCAGGCAACCTTAAAGAGCGTTCGTTTAAGGATATATGGGAGAACTCCGAATTATTCCAGGAGCTCAGAGATCCTAAGAAACATAGGGGTAAGTGTGGCTCGTGTGAATACAACAACATATGCGGCGGCTGCAGGGCCAGAGCCTACTCTATAAACGGTGATTATCTCGACGAAGACCCGTTCTGCAATTATGTGCCTCTAAAGTATCGCCGCACGCTTCACGTCTCTTAACCATAAGAATATACATTTATTTAGTAATATAACAAATATCTCGCCCCGAATGGGAATATTAAAGCCGGGGTATCTTCTTGGACGAGATAGTCGGAAGAGCTCAGCTTGAGCAACTCATCAGAAAAATTGAAGAGAGCGAAGAGAGATACCGGCGTCTTGTTGAGGTATCTCCCGATCTTATCGCGGTTTATAGCGAGTGGAGGTTTCTCTACTTAAACCCGGCGGGAGCAAGAATGCTCGGCGCATCCGACTCAAACGAGCTCATCGGAAAACCCATTCTTAGTTTTGTAGACCCTGCTTACCGTAAATCTGCAAAAGATCGCCTTTTGAGAGTACAACAAGGCAAGACGGTCGGTCCGATTGAAGAGAAGTTTGTCCGCCTTGACGGCGGGGTAATCGACGTTGAGGTTATGGCTGTGCCCGTTATCTATCAGGGGCATCCTTCAGTTCAGATGGTTGTACGTGATATAAGCAGGCGAAAAAGAGACGAGGAGAAATTTAAAGAATCAAAAGAGTTGAGCGACGCGCTAAATAGAATAAATTCTGCCATAAACTCGACGCTTGATTTTAATGTAATTATGCAAAGGGTTGTTACAGAATCGGCAAAGGCGTTAAGATCCGAAACGGCGGGCATCGCGCTGCACGAGCACGAATATTGGGTGACAAGATATGTCTATGGGCTACCGCAAGATATAGTTGGAAATAAAATTAGCGAAGACAAAGCCACGATCACGGGGATTGCAGCTAAGACAAAAGCGCCCGTGGTGGTCGATGACGCTCTTACCGATAAGCGAATAAACGTCGAAATCATGGAAAAGCACGGGATTCGCTCATTTATGGTCATACCCTTAATGGTAAGGGGTGAGGTCATAGGTGCGTTATCGTTTAACTACTATGCCCACAAGATCACCTTCAGTGAAGCCCAGATTGATTTTGCGAAGAAGCTCGCCACGTCGATCTCCCTTGCTTTAGAAAATGCCCGTTTATATTCATCAGAGAGAGATATCGCAAATACCTTACAGGAGGCTCTTCTTACAATACCCAAACTGATTCCGGGGGTACAGTTTGGCTACCTTTATCATTCCGCAACTGTGACAGCACGTGTAGGCGGAGATTTTTATGATCTATTTGAGCTAGAACATGATAAAGTTGGCATAACCATAGGAGACGTCTCCGGTAAGGGGCTTGAAGCCGCAGCACTGGCCTCACTTGTCAAAAACACTATTAAGGCCTATGCATACGAAAACAGCTCACCGGCTGCCATAATTTCTAAGACAAACAACTTGACTATTATGGAGTCGATTCCACCCTCATTCGTAACTGTATTTTTTGGTATACTAGATACGGTATCAGGGTTACTCACTTACTGTAGTGCGGGCCATCCCCCGGCAATACTTAAGAGAGAGACATCGGTTACTGCGCATATTCCATCGAGATCTCCAATCATTGGAGCATTCAAAGACCTGGTTTATGAAAACAACGAGGTTGTTCTTAGGCCCGGCGATGTTTTGATTCTTTACACGGATGGTGTGATTGAGGCCAGACATAAAGGCGATTTTTTTGGTGAAGATAGGTTGATAAATTCCATAAAGGCACTAAAGCCGATACGGGTAAACGATATACCAAAAAAAATATTCAGCAGTGTTTTAAAGTATGCAGGCGGCTTATTGACCGATGATATCGCGATAATAGCTATCGGTCTTGGGGATACAGAAAATGCCTTGGCATAGGTTTGCAGTAAACGCTAAAATATAGTATTATCCTAAAGATAGATAGACAACCAATAATAACCGGAAACTTTGTATCCATGTTGTTGTTTAAAATTAAATATAGATTGCAAAAGTTGCTTGATATGTCGCTATACCTAAAGAACGAGATCTGCATTAACACTACTAGTTAATCAACACCAGCTGCACAATTATCACCCAGTAAAAGATACCTAAAACACAGTAAAAGCAAGCTTGTTGCTACCGCAAATAAGTGGTCGGTCGCAGCTGATTAATCTGGGTTGCCAATAAAAAGAATTAGATTAAGGCAGGTGTATTATTATAGTGGAAGAAAACAGAAAATCACCGACGAAGATACTTGTGGCAATTATAATATTAATGGCATTTTCCTTACTTGCAGTCGAATATAAAAATAGCGTTGAGATAAAGAAGTTAAAAGCAGATAAAGCAGTTTTAAAAGCCGAGATTTTAAATAAAGATAACCAACTAAAGTCCGAGCGTGCAAAAGTCGAAAATCAAAACCACTACCTTGCAGAGAAATCATCGATCTCTTATACGATCGAGACCGTAGCAGCTGTACCAGAGCTGACAAAATACAGATATAGGCGGCACTACAAATCCCAGCACAAAAGCTGGAAAAGGCAACCAAGCGTATCCAGAGGCGGGGCTCGTTCTGTTAATGTTGAACCAATTATAAGGGAAGTCGGAGCCGCCTACTGGCCGGACCCTGCCCAACTCGACGCTCTCGTATGGATATGCAGCCATGAGTGCACGACTCCCGGGGTAGTAAACCCACGCGGTTTCTATGGATTGTTTCAACTTCACAGCCCACCCGCTTGGATGGTTCTGGGAGATGCCGCTAGCGAGACAAAAGCCGGGTGTGAGTACATCCGGCGCCGTTACGGTAACCCGCTGGCCGCTAAGGCATGGTGGGTGAGCCACCGCTGGTACTAAAATGCTACCTATCGTCAGTTAAATAACCATCGAGCTGGTCTATGAGAAATTCCACGAAGGAATCAATATCCGTCCATTTATCATTCACTGCGGGATATTGCAGTATGCTGTTTTCTACATGAGCCTCAAGTAGCGCTTTTGCCAAATGGCGCTCGTATAGAAATCCTTTATACATGCTAAAGGACCTTTGCGATGATTCTCCATACGGAATCAATACACGCTCGCAGCAATGGTATCGCCCCGCTTTATCCAGGTAAACCTCGTTCCAGTCCCGCAAGCTATTTTCTAGCCTACCGAGACCGACCCCAAATTCAACTTGCATGACATCCGGCATCTCGATTACCGGCCTATAAGAATTTCCGCCGTCAAAAAAGCTTAGCTTTCTTCTATGCGTCGGTGTTAGGACAAACTTATGGGGAACTATTAAAGGAGCCTTGGTGGCAAATTCCCGCAGAACATCAACAACGTTTGCCATTGAGGATACCACAAAGATTTCCTTTTCTTCCTGTATCCGCCTTTGGTAATCGTTTTGTTGTCGCCTTCGTCGTTGAAGAATCTCGACATCCTCAAAGTATCCCACGTTATGACCTCTTTTGCTTACAAAAAGCTAAATATGCAGCTCAAGATATGCATGTATAGTTGCCGGTATCGTATAACTAGCTTATATTATCGGCATATATTGCCAAAAACCTAAATTTACTGTAGCTGCTCCATTTATGGAGCTTCTTTGGCCTGATAAATCAGGCAACTACACCCGATGAATCAGCAACTACAGTTCGGCATTCGTAATTCGCTGGACATCTCCCCTGGGTACATGTAAAATAATGCTGTTTGTGTTTAAGATTGTCGGGGAGGTGCTAAATATATGGCAGTGCCTAAGAGGAAAACCTCACACGCTCGCAAAAATTCAAGAAAAGCTCATTGGTTGGCGATGTCTGGGCCTACTCTCGTCGAGTGCCCGCAGTGCCACGAGCCCAAACTGCCGCACCGCGTTTGCTCATCGTGTGGATATTACAACAAACAAGAAGTTCTTGAAGTGGAGTAATTGGGAATAAGCATTTAAAACCCTGTTCAGGTGATTCAGATGCTTGAAGATTTGTTTTGCCCAACCGCAGTAGCCGTTATCGGTGTTGGCCGTGAAGAGGGAAACGTCGGTCACGAAATTTTCGATAACATAAGAGAAGCCGGTTTTAAAGGAAAGTATTTCGCCGTGAATCCAAAAACCATGGAGATTCACGGCGAAAAAGTTTATGCGTCTATTAAAGATATCCCGGACCCGATCGAACTTGCCGTCGTCGTGGTCCCCGCAAGACTCGTCCCCCAGATAATGGAAGAGGCGGGCGAGAAGGGGATCAAGATGGCGGTTATTATTTCCGCAGGGTTTAAAGAAACCGGCATCGAGGGCGCAAAACTTGAGCGAGAGGTAATGGACATTGCAAGGCGCTTTGGTATTAGGGTCTTGGGCCCGAACTGCCTTGGTGTATCCGATACCGGGTGCGGCCTCAACGCCACGTTTGCAAAAGAAGCCCCCTATAAGGGAAACATCGCAATGATCTCGCAATCGGGCGCGCTTCTTACCGCTATTCTTGACTGGGCAAAGGCCGAGCGCATCGGCTTCTCAAAATTCGTAAGTTTAGGAAACAAGGTGGACATAAGCGAGATAGATCTTCTGCAAGCATTAAAGGTCGATGACCAAACCAAGGTTATCTGTACCTACATGGAAGGGATAGGGCGCGGGCGTGAATTCATGAACATCGCCGCCGAGGTGTCCAAAGAAAAGCCGATCATTGCGATAAAGTCGGGGGTTACCGACGCGGGGGCGCGGGCGGTATCTTCACATACCGGTACACTTGCCGGCTCGGAGCAGGCTTTTGAGAGCGCGTTTAAGCAAAGCGGAATTATCCGGGCCAACTCAGTTGAGGACCTCTTTGACTACGCGGTCGGATTTGCGTACCAGCCTCTGCCAAAGGGACGAAATGTAGCGATTCTAACCAACGCGGGCGGCCCCGGCATCATGGCGACCGACGCCTGCGAGAAACACGACGTGCCCCTTGCTTCTTTCAGCCGGGAGACAATTGATGCATTAAGAGAGATGCTCCCACCGGCGGCCGGTCTCTATAACCCTGTCGATGTGTTGGGAGACGCCAAAGCGGATAGGTACAGGGCAGCCCTTGAGCTGGTTCTTAAAGACGATGGTGTGTCGGCAGTTACGGTTATCCTAACCCCGCAGGCGATGACCGAGATAGATGAGACGGCGCGCGTTATCGCGTCCCTTTCCAAAAGCTATCCCGATAAACCTATTTACGCCTGCTTTATGGGCCGAGCCGACGTTGCATCGGGGATAAAAATACTTACCGAGAACAAAGTCCCAAACTATTACTATCCCGAGCGGGCGATCGAAACGGTTGCCGCCGTCCTCTCATATATTAACTACCGGGGGCAGCCGCCGAAAACCTATGGGAAGTTTAATGTCCGCCGGCAAGCCGTGCGCGAGATATTTGACGAGACGGTTAAGCTCGGGAGACGCAACCTACCCGACATCCAGGCATCGCAAGTTGTCGATGCCTACGGTATAAGCATAGCGAGATGCGTTTTGGCCCATGATGTTGACGAGGCGATAAAGACAAGCAGGCATTTAGGGTTTCCGCTTGTTTTAAAAATAGCATCGCCGGACATCCTGCATAAAAGCGATGTCGGAGGAATTGCGGTCGGCGTGCGTAACGAGGCCGAGCTTGAGGCGTCTTTTAACCGCATCATCTCAAATGTGACCAGGTTTATGCCGCAGGCGCTGATTTGGGGAATATGCCTTCAGGAAATGATAACCGGTGCCCGTGAGACGATTATCGGCGTAAACAGAGACCCTCAGTTCGGGCACCTCATCCTTTTTGGGTTGGGCGGCATTTACGTTGAGGTTTTAAAGGATGTCTCGTTCAGGATAGCCCCCCTATCCGAACAAGAAGCAAGAAGGATGGTTCAAGAGATACATGCCTACGCGCTTCTTCGGGGCGTGCGCGGTCAACCGAGCGCGGATATAGATGCTATTGTGGACGCAATCCTTAAAGTGTCGCAACTTGTAACCGATTTTCCAGAAATAATAGAGATGGATATAAACCCATTTATGGCCCTTGATAAGGGGCATGGCGGTGTCGCCGCAGATGTTAGGATTATGATAGGAGAGTGAGGGGGATATGGCAAACCTTTATGTTGTCTCGACCGAGGCTTACTCTGGCAAGACAGGCATTTGCCTGAGCCTTGGATTACTGCTTAAAGAGAGGGGTAAAGTTGTCGGCTACATGAAGCCGATAGGCACAACTCCCGGCAGGGTTAATGATAAAACCGTCGATCTGGATGCATACTATGTCCTAAAACGTCTTGAGATAGAAGATAGTATCGAAGACGTTTCGCCTATTTCCCTTACGAGAAAGTTTATGCATGACCATCTGCGCGGGCAAGGCATCGACAGCGGAAAGATTATAAAAGATGCTTATCTGAAGATATCCAAAGGCAAAGACGTCGTCTTGCTTGAAAACGGGGCCGACGTTAACGAGGGCCGGTTTATTAACGCGTCCGCTTTTCAGATATCTGAATTGCTCAATGCTCCGGTAGCCCTGGTGGTGAAGTATAGATCTGAGCTGGTGGTCGATGATATTCTCGAGGCCCGAGGGCTTCTTGGGGATAAGCTTCTGTGCGTTATTTTCAACCAGGTACCAAATAGCCAAAGACCGGTCGTTGACATGATTGTTCCTTATTTAGGGCAGAAAGGAATAAAGACCTACGGTATAATACCGCGGGATAAGACGCTTACGTCCGTAACCGTTGGCGAGATTGCCGATCATCTAAACGGCACTATACTTACCGCCACCAATAAAACCGAAGAGCTTGTCGAGAACTTCATGGTGGGAGCGATGGGGCAGGAGAAGGCGTTAAGGTTTTTCCAAAGAACGGCAAACAAGGCGGTAATCACCGGCGGCGACCGCGCTGATGTACAGCTTGCCGCCTTAGAGACGCCGACAAAGGCCTTGATCCTGACCGGTAACCTGCAGCCCAGTCCGATCGTTATGGCCAGGTCTGAGGACCTTGGCATTCCCATGATCCTCGTCGATTTAGATACATTGACGGCTGTCGAAAAAACCGATGAGCTGGTCGGAAGGGTTAGGATACACCAGGCCCAAAAGGCACAGCGAGTATACGAGCTGGTAAAACAAAGTGTCGATGTGAATGCGCTGTTTGGGGATGCGGGAGTCTAAGATGCCTGAATGTTATTAACAGTTAATAACATTCAGGCATTATTTACGGAGGGCGTCAATTGTTTCAAAACTGGGTAGCAGGGCTAAAGCCCTGCGCTACTGCAGCACCTTTGATAAACCCACAGCTAGCCGCTATTGCCTTGAAACATATAAATCCTGTAATGTTTATAGCTAGTAATTGCTTGCAGGCTAAAGCCTGGAATGCAGACCTCCACTAGTACAGCGTCATGGATAAATTGATGCTTTATTTTACAAAATACCTATCGGTGGTAAAAATGCTTTTCAATCAAAAGAAGACCTGACGCTGTACTGGAGAATAGAAAATAGAGAAGTAGAAAATAGATTGATTATTCTCTATTATCTATTTTCTTCTTTGGCTATTCAATAATTTTTATGGTCAGTTGATGTGCGGTGAGTACTAGATAACTGAATTCATGCTATTCTATGATATTGATAGCCTTTTATAATTAAGGAAGTTTACTAAAAAATAAGGTAGCCAATACGCATGAGAAATATCGTAATATTAGTTGATACTGTGGGGGGCGACCGCGGCCCGGCTGAGATCGTAAAGGGCTGTTTAAGCGCATCAAAAATTGTTTCTCATGCGGACATTGTTCTCTTGGGGCCGGAAGAGCTTCTTAAATCAGAACTGGAAAAAAGCGGCTGGCCTAGTAATATAAAGATAGAGCACGCGCCCGATGTTATAAGCATGGATGAGGAACCTGCCTGGGCGGTAAGAAACAAAAGCGAATCAACTATCGTTGTGGGCAGCAGAATGGTAAAAGATGGAAGAGCCCAGGCGATCGTAACTCCAGGCAACACAGGTGCCGTCATGGCGGCGGCCTTATTGATAATGGGCAGGATAAAGGGAATTTCCCGGCCCGCGATACTTGTAAGGTTTCCCATTAAAGAGCGGGAAACTTATCTTTTGGATGCCGGTGCAAACGTCGAGTGCAAGCCCGAGAATTTGCTCGAATTTGCCATTATGGCGAATTCTTATCTAAGCTCTGTATTAAAGATAGAGAACCCATCGATCGGGCTTCTAAGTATAGGAGAAGAAAAGATCAAAGGAAATGATCTTGTAAAAGAGGCTTATCAATTGCTCGAGAGATCGAAGCTTAATTTTTATGGAAACGTTGAGGGCAATGATATCCCCCGGGGAACCGTCGATATTATCGTTTGCGATGGTTATACAGGCAATATAGTATTGAAATTGTCCGAGAGCCTGGTTAAAGAGGTCTTTGCAGAACTAAAAACAATAGTAAAGAACTCTTTTATGGGAAAAATAGGCGGGCTGCTGCTAAAGCCGGGTTTAAAGAAAATGATAAAGAGACTCGATTATGAAGAATATGGCGGCACCCTTCTTTTGGGGGTAAACGGAGTTTGCGTTATTTGCCACGGCAGCTCTTCAGCTAAAGCAATCACAAATGCAATTTTGCAGGCGGTAAGTGCAGTTGAGGGCGGGGTCGTTTCAAAGATCAAAGAAGACTTGAAAGGAAAAGCATTTATTAATGTGTAATGGTCCTGCCGGGATAGCCGGTATGGGAGTGTACGTCCCGAACAAAATACTTACAAATAACGACCTTGAAAAAATAGTGGATACAAGCGACGCATGGATAAGGGCCAGAACCGGTATCGTTGAGCGAAGGGTTGTCGAAGGAGATACCGCAACATCAGACCTGGCCGTTCTCGCTGCAAAGGCGGCCCTTGAGGATGGGGGCGTTCACATAGATGAAGTCGATCTAATTCTGGTTACAACCTCAACGCCGGACATGATCTTTCCATCCACAGCTTGCCTTGTCCAAAAAAAGCTGAATTCCAGGGGAGCGGCCGCATTCGACATGCAGGCAGCCTGCACCGGGTTTATCTACGGGATGACGGTTGCGTCGCAGTTTATTGAGACCGGTATGTATAAGACGGTGCTATTGATCGGCGCCGATGCATTTACAAAACACATAAACTGGAAAGATAGGGGCACCTCTGTTATCTTTGGGGACGGCGCGGGTGCGTTTGTGTTGCGTGAGGCCGATAAAGGGTACGGCCTACTATCCAGCTATCTTGCGGCGGATGGGTCGGGCGCAGACCTTTTAAAGATACCTGCCGGCGGCTCGTACCACCCGGGGAGTGAGGAGTCCGTAAGAGAAGGACTTCACTTTGTCTATATGAACGGCAGTGAGGTATTCAAGTTTGCGGTTAGAATTTTTCCGGAGGCCGTCCAAAGAGCATTGGATAAAGCCGGCCTTACGGTAGATGATATTGATTACTTAGTACCCCACCAGGCAAACATAAGGATTATTAATTCGGGAATCGAGAGGCTTGGCATAAATAAAGACAAAGTAGTTATAAACTTAGATAGGTACGGGAATACTTCTACGGCGTCTATCCCATTGGCGCTATATGACCTTTACAAGACAGGGTCCCTTAAAAGAGGTGACGTGCTGGTCTTTGTGGGATTTGGAGCCGGGCTTACCTGGGGAGCCAATGTAATTAGATGGTATTAAGGAGGGGAAAGATATCGATGCGAACAAGACTTTGCGAACTTCTAGAAATTGAACACCCCATTATCCAGGGAGGAATGGCCTGGGTATCCACCGCCGAGCTGGTTGCTGCGGTCTCCAACGCCGGAGGTCTGGGTATAATCGGTGCGGGCCATATGCCGACAGATATTTTGCGTGAGGAGATTCGCAGAACTAAAGAGCTTACAAACAAGCCTTTTGGAGTAAATTTAATGCTTCTTACCCCCCATATCAATGAACTTATTGAAGTAACCCTGGAGGAACGTGTCCCCGTTATCACAACGGGCGCCGGCAACCCGGGGTCCTTTATTGGTAGATTTAAGGAAATAGGAACTAAAGTCATTCCCGTTATCCCTTCCGTAGCTTTGGCCCTGAGGATGGAAAAGGCGGGTGTCGATGCGGTGATCGCCGAGGGAACGGAGTCCGGAGGCCATGTGGGTGAACTCACTACCATGGCTCTTGTTCCGCAGGTAGTGGATGCGGTGAATATCCCCGTTATAGCGGCAGGTGGAATTGCGGATGGAAGAGGTATCGCAGCATCGTTGGCTTTAGGAGCAAGCGGTGTTCAAATCGGGACAAGATTTGTCTGTGCAACAGAGTGCACGGTTCATGAGAACTATAAGCAAAAAGTCCTTGCCGCTAAGGATAGAGATACAACGGTAACCGGTCGCACAACCGGCCATCCGGCAAGAGTTATAAAGAATAAACTCTCAAGGGAGTTTGACCGGATGGAGAAAGACGGCGCCTCAGTCGAAGAGCTTGAGCAGTTCGGCTTAGGCAAACTGCGTCTTGCGGCTAAAGACGGCGACATGGAACAAGGAAGCGTCATGGCGGGTCAAATTGCAGGCCTTGTAAAAGATATAAAACCGGCAGCCGAGATTATCCACGAGATGGTCAAGGAAGCCAAGGATGTTATAGGTAAACTGCAAGAGGTTGTACTACAGAGCAACCCAGTATAGACAGAGTGTAGTTGCCTGATTTATCAGGCCAAAGAAGCTCCATAAATGGAGCAATAACAATATATTATCGAGGAATTATGGGTTACATGAATGGAATAGCATTCGTATTTCCGGGCCAAGGGTCGCAATATGTCGGGATGGGTAAGGATATCGTCGATAAGTATCCCGAAATAAAACGTACCTTTACACGAGCAAAAGAAATACTTGGGACAGACTATTTAGACATCTGCCTTAACGGGCCCGAAGAAAAGCTAAACGACACAATCAACACGCAACTGTGTGTATATATTCTAAGCATCGGCATCTACAGAGTTATCGACAGCTATGGTTTTAAGCCGCAAATTATGGCGGGCCACAGCCTGGGCGAGTACAGCGCGCTTACCGCCTCTCAAACGTTTAAGTTCTCTGACGGCCTGCGCATAGTGGCAAAAAGAGCCGAAATAATGAGCAAAGAGGCTAAGAGATATCCAGGCAAGATGCTTGCGGTTTTAGGCGGGGATTTGAGAGCGGTTGAAAATGTGATCGAAGAACTGTCCGGTCAGGGCACGATCGCCATTGCCAACTATAACTGTCCCGGCCAAATCGTTGTGTCAATCGAGGCTTATATGATGGAACCGGTCACCCGGGCCTTAAAGGAGGCCGGTGCAAAAAAGATTATCGAGCTTCCCGTAAGCGGAGCCTTTCACTCGCAAATGATGGCAGGCGCAGAAGAACAGTTTAAGAAATTTCTGGACAACCATATCTTCTTAACCTCTGAAGTGCCAATTGTGCCAAATACAATAGCGAGACCGGTAGTTGATGCCATAGAGTTGCGAGGCGCTCTTCAATCACAGATATCTTCTTCGGTAAAATGGCAGCAATCCATAGAGCAGATGATCGGCCTGGGCATAAGGACATTTGTCGAAATAGGCCCGGGCGATGTTCTATCCAAGATTATCAAAAGAATTGATAGGCAGGCCGATATCATGCCAACAGATAAACCGGATATTTTGGAAGCGGTTATTGAGTATTTAAAGGATGTTTAATGAGACTTGATGGTAAAGTTGCACTGGTAACAGGCGGGACCCGGGGGATCGGGGCAGCGATATGCGTGAGGCTTGCAAAAGAGGGAGCCGACATTGCTCTAACGGGGCGGGATAAAAACGCAGCTGCTAAAGTTATCTCTACGGTGGAAGGGCTTGGAAAAAAAGCATTTTTTTTTGAAGGCAACGTTACCGATAAAAATAAAATGGACGAATTAATCGCCGATGTCGAGAAGCAGCTTGGCCCGATTGATATCCTGGTAAATAACGCGGGAATCACCCGCGATAACCTCTTCGTTAGGATGAAAGAGGAGGACTGGCGCTCGGTAATTGACACGAACCTCACGGGGATATTCAATGTTACTCAAGCGGTATCAAAGCTTATGCTAAAAAGAAAGCAGGGTTCAATCATAAACATCTCGTCTGTTGTTGGCCTTGCGGGTAACGCCGGACAGGCGAATTATGCAGCATCTAAAGCCGGTATTGTGGGATTAACGAAAGCCCTTGCAAAGGAATTTGCAAGCAGGAATATTAGAGTCAACGCGATTGCGCCGGGTTTCATTGAAACCGGGATGACGGGGCAGCTCTCAGACGATGTTAGAGAAAAAGCACGCCGGCAAATCCCGCTTGGGTTCTTTGGTAAACCCGAGGACGTAGCGGCTGCAGTCGTATATCTTGCATCCGGTGATGCAAGATATATAACCGGCCAAGTCCTAGTTATAGATGGCGGAATGATAATGTAGTTTTTACGAAGGGGGGTGCTGTTTATGGCCGATAAACAAATCTTTTCAAAAATAAAAGATATTGTCGTCGAGCAGCTGGGCGTAGATGATGAAGAGGTATCGTTGTCAACATCTTTTGTTGATGACCTTGGGGCAGATAGCCTTGATATTGTTGAGTTGGTTATGGCTATGGAAGAGGAGTTCGATATCGAGATACCGGATGAGGATGCCGCCTCCATCAGCACGGTTGAGGATGTAGTAGAGTACGTCGAGCACAAGATATAAAATACGTTTGGATGGTTGAGTATTGATCTTAAGAAGGAAAATACATGAGTTTACCTAGCCTAAAAATAGGCGATCTGGTGGCTAAGCTGCCGATTATACAGGGCGGCATGGCTGTTCGCATATCGATGGCGCGGCTGGCTGCGGCAGTCGCTAATGAAGGCGGCATAGGCCTTATAGCCGCCTCAGGAATTAAACCTCCTGAGTTGATCGAAAACATTAGAGAAGCTCGTAAGTTGAGTGATGGAATTATTGGTATAAATGTTATGTTTGCCGTACTAGAGTTTGCAAATCTGGTAAAAGCGGCAATCCAAGAAGGGATCGATCTTATTGTCGCAGGAGCAGGCTTCTCACGAGATGCGTTCAAGTTATGCGCCGAGGCAAAAGTACCTTTTGTTCCGATCATTTCATCTGAAAAGGGTGCTAAACTTTCTGAGAAGTTGGGTGCGTCTGCCGTTATATTGGAAGGCAAAGAGGCAGGCGGCCACCTTGGGACTCTTGAGCCGATGTTCAATGCCCTGCCACGAATAGTAGAATCTGTTGATATACCCATCGTTGCAGCGGGCGGTATCCTCCATGGCAAAGATATAGCAAAAGCTCTATCTATGGGCGCAAGCGGTGTCCAGATGGGCTCAAGATTTGCTCTTAGCGAAGAAGCAAATGCCGACATCGCTTGGAAAAAGGCCTGCATCAACGCAAAGCCGGAGGATGTGGTCCTGGTTGAAAGCCCTGTTGGGATGACAGCTCGCGCGCTAAACAACGCGTTCATCAAAAGGATTGTGAGTTCGGGCAAAGAAAAGATAAAGGTGCGCTGCATCAAGTGCCTAAAGGAATGTAAGAGGAATTACTGCATATTTGATGCCCTTGAAAAGGCCCGGATAGGCGACCTTGAAAACGGGCTTATATTCTGCGGCGAACGCATCGGCGAGATAAAAGAGATTTTAACCGTAAAGGAGATTTTCAAGAATCTAGTGAAAGAGTATGAAGAAGCAATAAGTCCGGTGGGTGCTTATGGCTAGGCGGGTTGTAATAACCGGCCTGGGCACGATATCCCCATTTGGAATCGGAAGAGATATTTTTTGGTCCAGCCTGGTTAACGGAAAATCTGGAATAAGGTCGATTCAGAGCTTCGACACCACGGGTTACCCGTCAACAATAGCAGGTGAAGTACCGGATTTTGACCCATTCGATTTTCTTGATCACAAAGAGGCGCGGAGGATGGATCGATTCCAGCAACTTGCGGTAGCTGCCGCATCGCTTGCTATAACGGATGCACGCCTAGAGATAACACCCGACATCGCTGATATGATAGGCGTTATGGTTGCTTCTGGAATAGGCGGTCTTGGGACCATGGAAGAGTCGATGAAGATTCTTTTGCAAAAAGGCCCCCGAAGAGTCGGCCCATTTGTTGTCCCCATGATGATAACGGACCTGGCAGCCGGACATATCTCCATAATGTTTGGGGCTAAGGGACCTAACTATTGCACTACATCCGCATGCGCATCAAGCAACCACGCTATCGGCGATTCGTTTGAGATTATCAAGCGTGGAATCGCCAACGTCATGATTGCCGGAGGCGCCGAGGCTTCCATCACACCTCTCGGTATTGCAGCTTTCTGTGGCGCAAGGACTCTATCCACCAGAAACGATGAGCCGGAGAAGGCCAGCAGGCCGTTCGATATCGGAAGAGATGGCTTTGTGATGGGCGAGGGATCAGGTATTATAATTTTAGAAGAGTTAAGCCACGCTCTATCGAGGGGAGCCAAAATTTACGCTGAGATTGTAGGGTACGGTGCAACCGCCGACGCCTTTCATATAACTCAGCCCGACCCCAGCGGTCAGGGCGCAATCAGGGCGATGGATATGGCGATTAAAGAGGCGGGCATCCAAAAAGAAAAGGTGGATTACATCAACGCCCACGGCACATCAACCGAGATAGGAGATATTGCCGAGACAAAAGCCGTAAAAGATCTTTTTGGGGACCATGCCTACAACATGTTGATAAGCTCGACTAAGTCAATGACGGGGCACCTGCTTGGCGCAGCGGGGGCGATTGAGGCGGTTGCATGTTCTTTAGTCGTGAAAAACGGGGTGGTTCCGCCGACGATAAATCTGGAGATACCCGACACGGAGTGCGATTTAAATTATGTGCCGAACAATGCGGTGCAAAAAGATATAAGGTTTGCCCTATCAAATTCATTTGGTTTTGGTGGCCATAACGCAAGTATACTTATCAAAAGGTTCGAGGAATAGGGATGTCGCTTCCTGAGAATGTTCACCAAGCTGAGGAGTATCTCGGCTTCAAATTCAAGAATAAGGAGTTGCTGTTTCAAGCGTTAACCCATCGGTCTTACAGCTTTGAGAAAGACCTTTCGGTAACGAATGAAAAGCTTGAGTTTCTAGGGGACTCCGTCCTCAGCCTGGTTGTGACGGAGTATATATATCACAAATTCCCCCAACTCAACGAGGGCGATCTGGCAAAACTTCGGGCAAACGTCGTAAATGCCAACTTCCTTGCCAATATAGCTAAAGGTCTTCATGTCGGTGAGGTCCTCCTTATGGGAAAGGGCGCCGAGCAGACAGGAGGCCGGGCACGGGTTTCGATCTTAGGGGATGCGCTGGAGGCTATCATGGGCGCGATATACCTTGATCAGGGGATGGAGGCCGCAAACAAGTTCATCTTAAAACACTTTAAAAGCCTTATCGACGAGAGGGAGTCCCTCGGTCAGTTCGGGGATCCAAAGACCAGGCTACAAGAGCTGGTTATGGCCGAATACGGCAACATCCCCAGATATCGCACAGTTGATGAGTTTGGTCCTGTCCACGACAGAAATTTTGTTGTAAAAGTTTATATAAACGATAAAGTTTGGGGACATGGGGTAGGAAAGAGTAAAAAGAAAGCCGAGCAAGACGCTGCTAAAGAAGCACTAATTAAGTTTGAAAGCGAAAGTAAGTAGCATATTAGCTGACAGCTCATAGCTCACAGCTCATAGGGTGTAGGCAAGAGGTGTTGGCATTAATTCTTTGCTTTCAGCTGTGAGCTAATACAAGGAGCAATCGTTGTATCTAAAATCGTTAACATTACGAGGCTTTAAGTCATTCGCAGATAGAACCGTTATACGATTCGAGCCAGGTGTAACAGCTATTGTCGGTCCCAACGGAAGCGGCAAGAGCAACATTAGCGATGCAGTAATGTGGGTGCTCGGCGAGCAGAGCGCAAGGTCTCTGCGCAGCAGCTCCATGGAAGACGTCATTTTTGCCGGCAGCGCCGCCCGGCCAGCACTCGGTATGGCCGAAGTATCCCTCGCCCTAAACAACACCGACGGGCTTCTGCCGATTGAGTTCAGCGAAGTAACAATAACAAGAAGGCTTTTCCGCTCAGGTGAGAGCGACTACTATATAAACAACTCCCCGTGTAGACTTCTCGACATTCAAGAACTTCTGCTTGATTCGGGCCTTGGGAAAGGCCTTTACTCAATCATTGGCCAGGGGCGTCTTGAAGAAATACTGAACAGCAAACCCGAAGATAAAAGAATTCTTATTGAGGAAGCTGCGGGGATACTTAAGCACAAGAAGAGAAAAGAGCGGGCCCTAAAGAAACTCAGCTCGATGGATCAAAACCTCCAGCGGGCAAAGGACATATTGCAAGAGATCGGCAGGCAACTTAAGCCCCTGAAAAATCAGGCTGCCAAGGCCCAAAAACATGCCGGGTTATCCAACAGGCTAAGAAAGCTTGAGGTTGGTTTAGCGGTGGCGGGCCTTCACGGCCTTCAAGACGAGTGGCAGGCGGTACTTAGGCTTGAGAGCGGCTTAAAGACGAAGTTGTCCGACCTAAAAGCCGAGCTTGCGGAGCACCACGAGGCGTACGAGAAACTTCAGCTTGAGTTCGAGACAAAAAACTTTTATTCGGGCGATATCGGCGAGAAAAAGCGCAAGCTGCAATATGCCGAGGAGCGTATCCGATCCAACATCGACCTTCTAGATGAGAAACAAAAAAATGTCGAGCAAAGGATAAGCGAGGCCAAGCATTATATATTACAGGCCGAGCAGCGAAAAGAAGAGCTGGTTGAGCAACAGAGATGGCTTACCGGTGAGAAAGATTCTCTTCAGGCAGAACTTAGAAACAACTCCTCGTCACTTAGTAAACTTGAGCAGGAAATTGAGGATATCCACAAGAAAAGGCTCGGTATTGAGGAAACTATCGATGAGCTAAAGGCGAAAATTATAAAAGAAACCGGTATCTCAGACAGCTATCAGGCCGAAATAAACGAGCTCCAGCTCGCAATCCAGACTAATGAGAACCAGCTTAATTTCTTAAAAAATGAGCTGGACAAGACAGTCAAGAGAAAAAGTGCGCTTTACCAGAAGTTTGAACAGAAGAAAAGGGACACTGAGCTTGTTGGCATAGAGATATCAAGGCTTGAGTTTCAGCATAACGAGCTTACAATGCTGACCGGGCAACTCAAGGAAGAGCTGTCTGAGAACCGTCGGAACGACGGCGACTTGAGGCAGGAACATGCAGCAGTAAAGGCAAGAATAAAAGCACTTGAAGATATAATTGGGTCTTTCCCAACGATGGATGATATAGCGGGCTCCGTTGACACATTCGACGTCCCCGGGTTTTTAGGGCTCCTTAAGGACGCGATAGAAGTAAGGCCCGAGTTCGAACGCGCGATTGAGGCGGTTCTTGGCGGGGACATCTTCTGCATGGTTCTTGAGAACTCAAAGGATCTTAAAAAACTTGCAAGCGATAGGCACAGCGAGTCGCTCGGCCTTGCATCCTTTATAGCCAGCGACCGGGCGCGCTTTAAACTCCCCACGGCCAGGCTGCCGTTTGCAACATGGGCTCTCGACGTGGTCTCGTACCCCTCGCAGTTTAAATACGCGGTAAGCGCGCTTTTAAGCCACGTCTATATAGTATCCGATTTCAACACCGCGCTTCTCCTGGGGGAGAAGATCGAAAACGAAATCGTTGTGACGATGGATGGCGAAGTGATCCTTCCTAACGGCAAGGTCATATTCGGTGCATCAAACGAGTCGGTCGGCATCCTCGGATATCAGCGTGAGCTGCAGGATTTAAGCAACAGGATGAATGAGCTTGAGGATAAAATAGAAGAACTCGATGAGGGCCAGGCCGAAATCACAAGACGCCTCGAAAGATTCGAGATACAAAAAAATGACATATGGGTAAAGCTTCAGGCCAGAAAGGTCGAGCAAAAAAACCTCAACCAGTCCATTGAAGACATTGAGCCTGAGATATCAAACGCCGTATCGCAAGAAAAGTCGCTCCGCGAGAAAATTCAAAAGCTTGAGATAAAGCTAAGAGACGACCAGATAAGCATCATCAGGTTTAGGCAGGAGTCCAAAGCCCAAAGGGATAAGCTTTACTCGTACCAGTTTAGTCTGGACGACTCTATCAAGACCCGTGACCTGCAATTCGAGGAAGAATCAAGGCTTCGCATCGAGCTGGGGAAGGTCAAGGTAGAGATAGAATCGATAAACGAGCGGATAGCCCATAACACAAGACGGGCCGCCGGTATTGCGGGTGAGCTTGACAACTTCGACAACCAGGTCGATAAGCAAACGCAGTTCCATGAGTTTTTGGAAAAGCTGAATTCAAAGTTTGACCCGCTAAGGGAGTCGCTAAAGCAGGTCTTAAAGTCGATCTCCTTCCGCAACGAGCAGGTAGGCGAGATGACTTCTTTCGAGGAAGGCTCCCTTGAAGACCTTAGGCACGCGCTCCGCCAGGGCCAGCTTGAGATCAACAAGACAAACGACCGCATTGAGGCCACCATAAAGCAGATGCACGAAGCCGAGGTTAGAAAAGCCCAACTTGAGCTTAAAGTAACCGCCGCCGTCCAAAAAGTAGTTGATGAGTACGGGGTTCCGCTTGAGAAGGCGATCGACTACGAGCTTACCATCCCAAACGAAGATGCAGAGGTCGAGATCTCGAATCTAAAGCAAAGGATATCGACCCTGGGGCCGGTTAATCCGATCGCTGTTGAAGAGTATATCCCGCTTGAAGAGCGGCACAAGTTCTTTATGGAACAGATAGAGGACCTGCAACGGAGCAAGCGCGCCCTGGTTAAGGTGGTAAGTGCAATTGAGCAGAAGATGAAAATACGTTTCGCAGAGACTTTTGAGAAGGCAAACGAGAGCTTCCAGGCAATGTTTGAGTCGCTTTTCCCGGGAGGCCAGGCAGAGCTTATCCTTACCGAGCCGGATGATATACAAAATAGCGGAATAGATATTATAGCCCAACCCGGGGGCAAGAAACTACAGAGGCTATCGCTTCTATCCGGAGGAGAAAAGTCCCTGGTAGCCCTAGCATTCTCTTTCGCGCTTTACCAAACAAGACCAAGCCCGTTTTATATCCTCGACGAAGTAGAAGCCGCACTCGATGATATAAACCTGCAGAGATTTATAACCATGCTTAACAGGCTAAAGCAAAAGAGCCAAATCCTCATCATAACCCACCAGCGAAGAACCATGGAGATCGCCGACTCGCTTTACGGCGTCTCCATGCAGGCAGACGGTGTATCCAAGCTCATCTCGCAAAAATTCAGCGAGGTCGCGATAGGAATCGGATAACTTATTTTTATGCTATCATTAAATCCCGAGAACACGGGAATCATAAAATTAACGGTAATTACGAGGTGTTTTGATGCATTGGTTCAGGCGTGGTGGGGAACAAGAAGAGCAGGCCTCCTGGTTTCAAAGGCTCAAAAACGGCCTTGTAAAGAGCAGGGAAAACATTGTCGGGCAGATAAGCGATCTTCTATCGCTTAGCGGCAAGATAGACGACGAGCTTTGGGACGATATCGAGGCGATTTTGATCCAGGCCGATATTGGCGTCCAATCTACAATGCGCATAATAGACAACCTCAAGTATAAGGTTGCCGAAGAAAGGGTAACCGAGGCCGGACAGATAATCGACCTGTTAAAAGATGAGCTCGTAGAAATCCTAAGAACTGGAGCCCCCGAGACGCTACATGATAAAGCAGGCCGCCGAATTTACCTCATAGTCGGAGTTAACGGAACCGGTAAAACCACAACCATCGCTAAACTTGCCAGAAGTTTTCTGAAGAATAAAAAATCGGTGCTCCTCGGCGCGGCGGACACGTTCAGGGCAGCCGCTGTTGAGCAGCTTGCTATTTGGGCAAAAAGACTTGATGTGGACATTATAAAGCATGAAAGAGGCTCCGACCCCGCAGCGGTTGTCTACGACGCCGTACATGCCGCCAACGCCAGAAAATCAGATATCCTTCTCATAGATACCGCCGGGAGGCTTCATACCTATGTTAACCTCATGGAAGAGCTTAAAAAGATCAAAAGGATCGCCGAGCGTGAAAAGGGCGATGCCGAAGTCATAACACTGCTGGTAATTGATGCCACGACCGGACAAAACGGGATTGCGCAGGCACGCCTTTTTGACGAAGCCCTAACCGTTGACGGAATAGTGCTCACAAAGCTGGATGGGACCGCGAAGGGCGGTATCGTCCTTGCTATACAGGACGAGCTTAAGATACCGATTCGCTATGTGGGCGTGGGCGAAGGTATGGATGACCTGCAGGAATTCAAACCCGACGAATTTGTAGAAGCCCTCATTAGCGAGTAAGTTCTAAAAATATTTTTACTCTTTCCAATAACACCCTGCTGACCAGCGTATATCCTGCATAACAATTTTCCTCCAATCGCTAAAGGTCGATATGTTTAGTCCGATAAGTAAACAGTAGCGGCGTTTCCGCACATAAAACGCGTAGGGCCGCATAGCAATGAAATTAAAGCAACATTGGAGGACACACAAATGAAACCTATATTTGCGCTGGCTATCAGTATTGTAATAGCAATTGTGGCTACAATTATAGCCCGCATAAGGCAAAACAAAGACAAGCGCGGCCTTAACCTCAACCCTTACCAGCTAAAGGCCCAGGAGTACGCCACCCAAGGCAACTTCCAAGAAGCTAAAACTGAAATCGAAAAAGCTATCGCGGTCGAACCGGCAGAGAGTTTAAACTACTACGCTCTGGGCATCATCCACTACAACCTTAAGCAGTTCGGAAAAGCCTTAAAGAACCTAAAGCAGACGATCCTTATAGACAGAAACAACTCCGATGCATGGTTCATGGTTGGGCGTATATATTATGAGCGATATGACTATGATAAAGCCATAAATTACTTTAAGAAAGCGATTGAACTTAATCCTGGGATGGTAAAGGCCCGCTTCGGTTTAGGCACGATAATGTTTGACCGGGGCTATATCGAGGAGGCCGCCGTTCAGTACAAAGGCATCATCGAGCACGACCCGATGAATGCAAACGCCCACTACAATCTCGGGTCTTGCTACCTGGAAAAAGAGATGTTTAAAGAGGCGATTAAGGAGCACGAGATCGCCGCGGGCCTTGACCACGACAACGCATATGCCTATTACTGGGTCGGATACTCATATATCCAGCTAAACGATAGAGACCATGCCGCCGAAGCCTTCGCAAAATCGCTTGAACGCGGTTTTGAAGGCGCGGCCGACGCCCTCAAGGACTTAATTTAACAATTTATTGCCCGGCGTCGGATGCGTTATAATTGGATAATCTCAATAAATAATCTGTGCGGTGAATAGCTTGCTATTAAGAATCCTGTTAGACGCATATAAGCTTTTTGATCGACGCTGGCTTATTATACTGGCCGCTGCCGCCATATCGCTAGGTGTGGCCGAAGTTATGGGCATCCTCCTGAATACTTATGCCCACCTACCAACAATGTCGGGAACGGATCTGGACGGAAAACCTATCGTTATGAGCTATGGCGATATTGTTTCGGCTGCGGTATCGGGTATGGCGATCTTCTGGTTTTTCGGCTTTGTTTCCTCGCTTGCAAAAACTGAGATTGACGGGCAGCCGATAAAATTTAAAGATGTAGCACTTCATGCCACCGAACACTATCCAAAGATTGTGATGGTAAATCTGGTTACCGTAATTATCACTCTCTTTGCTGTTCTTTTGGCTTTACCTGCACCTTCCCTGGGGTTTATAGGTCTAATATTCTTAATACCTTCGCTGCTTTTTACAGTTTGGTTCTCGCTGGTAACACCGGTTGTCGTCATGGACAATTTCCGCCGAATTAGAGACATCCTGATAAGAAGTAGAATCCTTGTCCATGGCTATTTCTGGACCGTTTTTATTGCGCAAGCAATATCTGCCATACCGTTACTTGCAAGCGCTGGAATCCAAACAAATAATATTTATTATGAGCCTTTAATGTTTATCATACAGTCAATGACCGTAATGCTGGCAGCGTTAATCTTAGTCTCTGCGTACGCAAATTTAAGGGCCGCCAAAGGCGAGAAATTGGCGGTCAAGGTCAATGAGAACATAAAAAAGCAGGCAGGCAAATCGGTTGATGTATAATCTCATTCCGGTTTGTCCAGCTTGACAGCATTAATTACCTGGTATAATATTGACACGGCTGGGAATATACTCCCAGCCGGATTTTATTTTGTAAAAGAGTAGGGATAAATTTGTTCGATAACCTGTCCAACAGGCTACAAGATATATTTGCTAAATTAAGGTCCCACGGCAAGTTGACCGAGAAGGACGTCGATGTAGCGATGCGCGAGGTCCGCCTTGCGCTGCTTGAGGCCGATGTTAATTACAAGGTTGTTAAAGACTTTATAGCCAAGGTTAAGGAAAGGGCTATCGGGGTAGAGGTCTTGGAGAGCCTCACGCCCGCCCAGCAGGTAATCAAAATCGTAAACGAAGAGCTCACAGAGCTTATGGGCTCAACGGAGAGCAAGTTAACCTTTGCATCCAAGCCGCCAACGGTTATAATGCTTGTTGGTCTACAGGGCTCTGGTAAAACGACAACCGCGGCTAAGCTGTCGCACTTCTTAAGATCAAACGGCAGAAGACCGTTTTTGATCGGTGCAGACGTTTATCGCCCCGCCGCTATTGATCAGTTAAAAACACTGGCAGATGAGAACAAGATACCGTTTTACAGCGACGACCCAAAAACGGCGCCGCTACAGATAATAAGGGCGGGCATCAGGGCGGCAAACCAAAACGGCGCCGACGTGATAATCGTCGATACCGCAGGGCGTCTGCATATCGACGACCAGATGATGCACGAGCTAGAGGAGGTTAAGACCGAGGTAAGGCCGCATCAGATTCTGCTTGTCGTGGACGCTATGACAGGCCAGGACGCAGTAAATGTCGCGCAGGCATTCCGCGAAAAGTTGGATTTTGACGGCGTGGTCATGACAAAGCTGGACGGCGATGCCCGTGGGGGCGCCGCGCTGTCGATTAAAGCTGTGACAGGTCGGCCGATTAAACTTGTCAGTGTGGGCGAGAAGATGGACAGTCTCGAATCTTTCCATCCCGACCGCATGTCATCGCGAATCCTCGGCATGGGAGATATCTTAACTCTCATTGAGAAGGCCCAGTCCACAGTCGACGAGAAAATGGCCCGCGAGATGGAGGAGAAACTTCGCAAGGCCGAGTTTACATTTGAGGATTTCCTCGTTCAGATGGAGCAGATGCAGCAGATGGGTCCCATCCAACAGCTTATTGGCATGATACCGGGCTTGGGCAAGCTGCCGAAGAATATCCAGGTAAGCGATAAGGACATGGCAAGAATTCGGGCGATAATTCAGTCGATGACCCTTGAAGAACGCCGCAATCCAAGTATCATAAGTGGAAGCAGACGTGAGAGAATAGCTAAGGGCAGCGGCACCGACACGCACGAGGTAAACCAGCTCCTCAAGCAGTTTAACCAGGTAAGGAAGATGCTCAAGCAGTTCGGCAGTACGCAAGGGAAAATGAAGATGCCCAAGGGTATGGGTTTACCTCCATTTTTTGGATAAGCAACGGATAACCGATTTTTGCTGATAGTAGAAGGTTTAAACATAAATATTTGTGGCAATAGCAAAGGAGGTGACAGTTTGGCAGTCAAGATTCGTCTATCTCGTGTAGGGGGAAAGAAAAATCCGCACTACAGGGTTGTGGTAGCAGACTCAAGGTCGCCGAGAGACGGGAGATTTATTGAGATTATAGGTCGCTATAATCCACAAACTGACCCATCGACCATTGAAATTAATAATGATAAGGCCTCCGAGTGGCTGAAGAAAGGTGCACAACCGACAGAACAGGTTAAAAAACTATTGAAAATCTCTGGAGTTCTTGGCTAATAAGTAGCTTGCAGGAGGTATCGGAGTGAAAGAGTTGTTAGAGCTGCTGGCTAAAGCCGTTGTGGATGACCCGGATAGCGTGCATGTATCTGTTGTTGAAGGCGAGAGATCCATCATTCTACAATTGCACGTTGCGCCAGATGATCTCGGCAAAGTCATTGGCAAACAAGGTCGGATTGCGAAAGCGATACGGGTTATCGTAAAAGCATCAGCCGTGAAAGAGGGCAAAAAAGCAATCGTCGAGATCATCGACTAAAAGATTTGGAGTTTATTGAATGCGACCGAAATATCTGGTTGTCGCTCACGCCACCCGACCTCACGGTTTAAGAGGCGAAATCGAGGCGTTGAGCTTAACCGACTTTCCCGAGCGTTTTAAGCAAGGGTTGATTCTTTACCCAAGTCCCCCGATCGCAGGTATAAAATCCCTTACTATCGAGCAAGTTGAAAGCAGGCCATCGGGCCTTGTTTTTAAATTTGAAGGTGTAGACAGCAGGGAAGAGGCCGGGCAGGTTGCCGGCCACGACTTGCTAATACCAATCGAGGAAGCCGCCGAGCTTCCTGAAGGTGAGATATGGATTCACGACATTATCGGCATGGAGGTCTACACCACAAGCGGCGAGCACCTCGGGCACGTAATTGACGTCCTTCGCACCGGAAGCAACGATGTCTATGTGGTCAAAAACAGAAGGGAATACCTCATCCCCGCGTTAAAAAATGTCGTAAAAGACATATCGCTTGAAGAGAAAAAGATGACGATTGAGCCGGTACCGGGGTTGCTGGAGTAGTTGAGAAAAACGCCCGATAATAGTATCATGATTTTTGCATAAGAATAGAGACTGGGTAGCTTTTAATCGAGTTCTTTTGTATTTTGGGGATATGGCTCAGCTGGGAGAGCGCTGCGTTCGCAATGCAGAGGTCGGGGGTTCGAATCCCCCTATCTCCACAATTAATAGTCTATTTACCACAATCCTCTTCATCTTGCAATCTTTCAATCTTTCAAGCCAGGTACCATTTGTAGGCACCATTTGTTCATTTGTAGCTAATATCTACGTCCGCCGCCAAAGGCTCGTCTTCTGCCTTCACGGCGCTCTTGCGGTTTTGCTTCGCTAACCTTAATATTGCGCCCATCAAGCTCGCTTCCGTTAAGGGCAAGCATTGCTTGTTTTGCTTCACCTGCATTTGGCATCTCAATAAATCCGAAGCCTTTGCTACGACCGGTATCTCTATCGGTGATAACGTTGACCGATGTAACTTCTCCGTACTGCCCAAAAAGTTTCTTGAGAGCATCCTCGCTTGTCTCATAAGCTAGGTTGCCTACATAAAGTCTCATGTCTTTTGTCTCCCCTTTCAACATTATTGTTCCCATTAATTTGGATTTACACTCACAAGCATAAAAGACCACCCTCGGGTGGTCTTTTAATGTCCATTTCGGGGATTGGGAGAAAATCCCTCGCCTTTAGGCGAAGACTTTAGTATGCTTGCGGCATGGAGCACTATAGAAGATCAAGCCATACCGTATATGACATAAAGTATCACC
>CADDYS010000015.1 GCA_902810715.1 bacterium
ATTAATTGCAAGACACCCTCCTGTACAATTCGCAGCGGTATGGCAATCTTTACAAGTTGGCCGATCCTCGCCTCTTGCCTGCGCAAGTTGAAGCAGTTGATCAATACATAGTTGATCAAGCCCATCAAAAACATCACCTATTACCAACTCAGGGAATCTATATACTAGCATTGCAAGCGCGCTACAGCCTGTAACTTGGCCATTAGGCAGGAATGCCAAATTTGTTGATGCCGCATGACAACCCCAGCGATGGGATAGGATGCCTCCAACGTGTTCAGATTCTTGATACAATGGCCCAACTTCAATTCGGCAGCTCTTGTTGCTTAAGCTACTAATATATTCGGCAACATCCATCAAAGCCCGAGATAAGTTAAAGCTGTCGGTATCTGTCCATGTTACGGTTCCATAAGCCGGACCAATATCCATTTGTTCAACACCAAGTCCATTCAAATAGCGGACACCCTCTGGAACCATCAGGGATAAGCCTGGATGGACTGTGACGCTTGCAACACACGAGATTCGATTTTCTAATAGAGCCCGTAAATTGCGCGAAACGACCCTATGTGTCGCTTTTCCACCTGTAGTCCTCCTATGTTTGTCATGCGACGAGGGGGTTCCATCGATGCTAAGGACAACTTTTACGCGATTTAATCGCAAAAAATCAATTATGTCTTGATTAAGTATCGTTCCATTTGTCTTCAAAACGAAATGTGCTTGCATACCAGCTTCACGAGTGCGGTTTTGTGCATAACATGTTAAGCCTTCCAGAACCTTAAACTCAGTAAGTGGTTCACCCCCAGTAAATGTAAACTCGATAGATTTGCCACCCTCTGCTAGGTACACAAATAAGTCGATAGCCTTTTGACCAATCTCCATACTCATGGGAGGACCTGGTAAGTCTTTTGCTATGCAGTAACTACAACTCATGTTGCATGAGTTGGTTAGAAGAATTTCGCAAGATAGATGTTCATATACTGTAGATATCGATTGCCTAGTAGACATAAAGAATTACTTTCCCTCCGGCATGTTGATCGTACAACCGCCTTTACCTCGAGGCTGATTTATTGTGCAAGTCGCATTTGGCTTGTTAATTGTACAACCGCCTTTGCCTGCGGGCTGATTAATGGTGCAACCACTTTTGCCTCGTGGCTGGTTAACTGTGCAACCGCCTTTACCCAAAGGTTGGTTTATTGTGCAGCCGCCTTGGCCTCTAGGTTGATTAACAGTACAACCAGCTCCTCTGGGTTGATTGATGGTACAACCACCTTGACCATGAGGTTGGTTTATAGTGCAGCCGCCTCCCTTTGGTTGGTTTATAGTGCAGCCGCCGGTTCCTCTAGGTTGGTTGATTGTGCAACCACCTGTCCCAGCAGGCTTATTAATAGTACAGACCATAATTATTTCTCCTCTTTAGTTTCTGGTTTTGTCCTTCATACGGTTCAGCGTCAATGCGAAACACCGTCCATTGGCAGCATTATTAGACACGCGTCTTTCTAGAAAGCCGTCAGCACTCCTGCATATTGTGTCGGTCGATCGATTAGTAATCCATGGGAGAAGACAGCATTAATCGTTGGGAAGGCATGGCTTCCCTAAATTCGCCACACTCCATAGGGTGGCAGCCCGCGACCGCATTTGAGAATTATATTCTCGACAGGTTTTTTGTCTACTCAAAAAAATGAGATCACGAACTGCCTTTCAAGGCTTGGGTCCTAGCCCACCTTGTTAAAGTCCGTTCCGCTGCATTTCGGACAAGGCGGTAGAGTGTCGGTACTGTCGTCGAGAACGACAATCTGCCCGCAATTAGTACACTTGTAAGTGCCCTTGCCTGGCTTTTCGCCTGTGGTCGGCATTCCTTTTCACCTCTTTTCAGGCATTATAATCGCACAGTGCTCAATCTGTGCAAGAGCTACGTCCTATTTATTATGATACGCATGATCATCCAGATACGCTACAAGCGCCGTATAAGACGGCCGTGAACAGACATTGCTTCCGGCATAAACAATAATATCTCAAGCTGTTGAGTCGAGATGCTGGTTTTATTATGACGTCTTATATGAGTCAATATAAACCACTCTATAAAACACAAAAGCCAAAAAGCTCACCGGAAGAGTGAGGTATTTCAAACAAATCCTACAGAAGTTCTCATTTTGGCCATAGAAAGTGCCTCTTGGTAGAGGTATTTACTATCATATTCCCTACAGCCCTAACAAGGCATTATTCAGGATATGAGTTATTAGAGGGATTAGCCAAATACTTATCAAAAACTAAAACAATCAAGTTGAAGCTGTAGATTCTTCCCCTCTCCATGATGCTCTTTGTATAGGGCTTCTAACTCTGGAATTGCTTCTATAATGCCATCGGCGGAAACATTGGCGAGTTCCTTAGGCTCAATTTTATGCAAACCTCCACCATAAACCCTCCCATTTCCTATCATGGAATCAGCATTGACATTATTCAGTTCAACCCAGATTTTCTTAAGCAAGGTGCCGTCCTTTTTAATAGCATCTCGCAGGAAATCCTTTGGATAGAGCACTAAGTAGGAATTAGCAACGATAGCTTTTGAATGATTTAAGATAAACCGGAAGGGCTTACGCTTATCCAAATGGCGCCCCATATATGTACAAATAAAAGGTGATACAGGCCGCTTCTCTTGCGTGTACCAGGGCGACCTGTGATTACATAAGTACCGGTTATTAATTCCCTTTTCTTTTCCAGACTCTAAATAATGCCAAAGGGTAGGATATTTTTCTCTAATCTCATGCTCTGGTAAATCGCACGAAAGTAAGAATAGCTTTTGATCTAAAATTGGATTACCAATATGATCAGCCTGAACTCTATCGACCGAAAGAAATCTTGGACTAGGAAGAATCGGTATCAAAAATTCGTCCGGTATTTCATATTCCTTAGCTTTATTCGAGTCTAGGATAAAGAATTCATTTGAACCTGTAGCAATACCACGTTTGATATCAAACAGATTGGATAATTTAATATTTTTTTTGTCTGGCACTGCCTCACCAACATCAAGCACGAGTCTTGTCCACTTATGAACACTTCTTAATTCATCGACCGTTACTTTTTTGTAGACATTAGGGTTCCTAAGAGTACCACCATATGTAAATTCAATCTCGTGCGCTTCACCCGGCCTTGCTTTCTCAAACCATACAACCGCCGACGAAACAAGCGCATCATCAAATTGCACATCATTAGGGTCAAAACGATGAATTCTTATAAGTTTGACTTTATTGAGCAGGTACTCTTTAATTTCTCTACCATAATTCACATCCATGAATTCGCTTGGAATGAGCCAACCGGCTAAACCATTTTCCGGCATCCATGCGTGTGATAAGAGTAAAAAGTAGCAATAATATCCAGATAAGCCATTTAGTTTTATGCCAGTAACCATTCGTGTAAGCGCCTGTAATCGTATTTTATCATGACTTGATAGATGATGATGCCTAACATACGGGGGATTGCAGATTACTAAGTTAGGTTTAGCCTCATCTTTTTCTGGCAACACAGCCCTTGTAAAGTCATTTATATTCAGTTTCAGCAAAGATTTATTCCATAGCTCTATGGCTTCATTTGCATATTGTGCATCAATCTCGTAACCAGTGGCACTCTCAATCCTTGAAGATTGAAATGTCCTTAAAAGCGCAGAATAAAACGAGCCTGTGCCAAAGGCTGGGTCTAAAAATCGGATTTTGCTATTCTCCGGCAAAAGATCCCTTGCATATTCTATAATATCCTTTGCTAGCCCTGTAGGCGTTGCAAATTGTCCTAATTTATTTCTTTCTGCCTGGCTTTTTAAAGCGTCAAGGCGATTTTGAATTTCTAAGCGCGAATATTCTAAAAGTTCAATGGCCGTCATGTCTAAACTCCAAACTCTGCTAAATCATCTATCCGATGCTCCCAAACCCAATCAATACCCTCTGCCGCCTCATACCCCAAATAACCACTATCGAAATAACCGCAAAGGAATAATATAAACCGCACATCTTTTCCATAATTTCTCCGCAACTGAGCGATTTTAATCGCCTCTTCCTTACGGCGTTTGTTAACATTGGTGAAATCGCCAGCAGACTTAGCCTCTATAAGAAGAGGTAAATCTCCTGGCTTAGAACTAAATGGCATAACAGCAACGTCGATAGGAATATTGATTTGCGTTTCTCCGCCTTCAAGTTTGACAGGTACGTTTAAATGAAATGAAAATGTTCCGGGCTTCATTTTATTAAACTTTAATCCTTCGCCTGCACCTATATAGGTATATCCTCTTTGCTCAAGCCACTCCTTAATAAGGTTTAGCTGTCGTTTTTCCTGAGCATTTCTTATTATAGGGTCAGCTACTGCACCGCAAAGGCGGTCAGCAACAATGGTTGCAGCACGATTAATTTCTTTTCGGGTTGGTCCTTTTTCTTTCTCAAGCCAAGTGAATATGTCTTTATCAGCCAGTTGCATTATTGTTTTGCCGATTTTCTTAAGTTCCTCATCCAGCTTAGCGGCTTCCATTTTTGGCGGAACCTTACAATCTAGCTCCATGCACTTTACTAAATGAGGCGATACCCCTGCTAGGCCAATTAATCTATCCCGAGCTATGGGCGGTGCCGTTGACATGCGCAGTATAGGTAGAACAGAAGGATTCTCATGCAATATAGTAGGTGATATGTCCATTAAGTTGTGTGTTTTCTCTAGAGCTGATTCGACTTGCTGCGTTGTTTCTACTCTCGTATCCCTATATGCCTTTGGAGCAAACTTCATAAACCAATCGTTATAACAATCAACAGACTGGGCTATATCTGATTTCCATCTTGTTGGCTTATCGGCATTTACAGCCATACTTGCTCCTAAACTCACTAATTATACTTAAATATCTAGTTAGAGTTAACGGCAATCTGCTCATATTTTATGGCAAAACTAAAGAATTGACAGTTATTAAAACGAACATATGTTTGTTATTTATACTATGCCACATACTGCAAAAAGTCAAACGCTAAGAGACCAGCCATGTTGAAGAAGTTTTCTCGTGCTGATCATTCTAGGCTGCTCAATAGATGAACAAGCTTTAAATAATTTCTTCATGCACTTAGATACTGCAGTATATATCTATCATAGCTGAATCACGTAAGCGATGCTGAACTTAATAAATTCATTCCCAATGAAGATAAATTAAAGCTCTGGGCTGAGGCAGTTGATATATCCTGGGACGAAATGAAAAGCCTGCTTTTGGAAGCAAAGATTGAGGAAGCGGGTATTGAGGATCCCTCCTTTACCATGATGTTTAAAGAAATCCCCAATATGACCTACGAGGAAAAAGAATCAATATTAAGGGCTTTTCAAGCCGTATTACAAGCAAGAGCCGAAAAGCATAAAAAGTAAGAGGTCTATATGAATTGCTTAATTTACCTGAGGGTTTCAACTAAAGAACAAGCTCAAACCGATGAGAAAGAGGGTTACTCTATCCCTGCTCAAAGGGAAGCCTGCCTGCGGTATATCCGGGAGCACGGCTGGAACTTTGTTGACGAATATGTTGACCGAGGCGAATCGGCCCGATCTTCTTCCCGGCCACAACTGCAAGAAATGCTCTCTCGTATTAAAAAAGACCCTGCCATTGATGCTGTGGTAGTTCATAAAATCGATAGACTTGCCCGCAATATGGAGGATCACGTTGCGATAAGAGCTATTTTAAGACGCAAAGACGTGGCTTTAGTTTCCGTCGTTGAAAATATCGAGGATTCGGCTTCTGGCCGTTTGGTAGAAGGAATCCATGCTTTAATGGCGGAATTTTATTCCGCCAATCTGGCCATGGAAGTCAAAAAAGGTATGACTCAAAAGGCTAAGAACGGTGGTTGGCCTTGCCGCGCCCCGTTGGGTTACAAAAACGTCAAAATCAGGGTTGAAGGTCGAGAAATCTCCAAGGTTGTTATCGACGAGGAAAGAGCGCCGCTTATAAAGATGGCTTTTGAGTTGTATGCAAAAGGTGATTATTCCTTAAACCAGCTACAAGATATTCTGACCAGGAAAGGTTTAACAACGCTTGGCATTAAAGGCTATCCGTCAAGACCGATAAGCAAATCTAATCTTGCCCTGCTTCTCCAAAAGAAATTTTATGCCGGAATTGTGGACTGGAACAATATTGAAGTCAAAGGCACCCATGAACCTTTAATCTCAAAAGACCTCTATGACAAAGTCCAAGAGGTCATTAAAATTCACGATCAAGCCGGTGAGCGAAAAAGAAAACACCCGCATTACTTAAGAGGAACAATCTATTGCGGTGAATGCGGCGCAAGGATGTCTAGTTTAACAGCAAAGGGTCAATACCTCTACTTTTACTGCTTAGGGCAAAAAAGGTCAGGTAGCAAATGCAAGCAAAAATATATCTTAGCCAGCGATATTGAAAAAGGTCTGGATAAGCTTTATAAAAAGATCGAGCTGCCCAAAGCATGGGCTGAAGAATTAAAAGAATTGGTCAGCAAGGAACTGGCCCAAAAAGAGATTGGGATTATAAAGGAAAAAGAATTTTTGACTAAAAGAATTGCCAAATTAAATAGAGAACGAGAGCGGCTTTTAGAGGCTTACCTTGCCGAAGCCATTACTGTTGACCTCTTAAAGAAAAAGCAAGAAACATTAAATAGAGACATAGCGGATTCCGAGGTTCGGCTTGAATCTTTATCATGTAAAAATGATAGTTTGGAAGAGAAAGTTAACCTCATTGTTCAAATGGCTTCAAATTGCCATATGGCATATAAGAAGGCTTCCCCGAAGGTCAAAAGGATGTTTAACCAGGCATTCTTTAAGAGAATCTACATAGAAAACAAAAAGATCAACAGATATGAATTCGTTGACCTCTTTGATGCTGTTTATTCCCCTGGTTCAAATAAGAACAACTTGGTGGGCGTTACTGGATTTGAACCAGTGACCTCTGCCGTGTGAAGGCAGCGCTCTCCCGCTGAGCCAAACGCCCTTATTTGTTTTATTCTCAAACTTATTATCCCAAATTTGGGGAAAAATTCAAACGTGCAGAAGTATTGGCTTCATTTTATAATTGAAAAATGAGCAAGAGACGGGTCATCATCGGCATAATCATTCTTATAATTCTTATCCCTCTCGTCATAACCGCTCTTGCCCTGCAAAACCCACCGTGGGCAAACGGCCCACCGTTTATAAATATCGAGTCGGCCATCTCAAACTTTATTCTCACTCACTTTAATGTCGTAGACATTTCGGATGAGCAAAATTTAAACTCTGTGGCCAATCTTACGTATCCAAAGCTTAAGCTTCTTGATGAGGGAAAAATTAAGGTGCTTACTGCAACCGAGATAGCAAATAAGACTTATGAGAAGCCGCTTGATACAAAAGACTATTTCATCGTTGCAATAATCGATCCAGCCGATGTAGAGGGAAAGGCATATAAAGAGAGAAGAAGGGTTATCCAGGCCGTTGATGACCTTGCCGTCAAAGGCAAAATCAATGCAATTGTTGAGGCCACAGCCTCAGATATCGCAAGGGCAAACCCCTGGGGGCTAAAAGAGACCGGGCGGCTGCGCGGTGCAGGTGTTATCCGCTGCGTCATATTTGATGGCGGACACCATATCGGCACACTTCCGCTCAAGCCCGATATCCTTCTTATACCTACTATTTATTACAAGGGCAAACCCAGTGCGAGCCACTGGTATACCAGAGATACCGTCCCCTTGTACAAACTTGAAGCTGCGTTAAAAAGTGGGGCGATAGACAGTGTAATTGCGCGGTTCCCACGTGATGGGCTCCCCGTTAAAAACCCGAGCGGGATGGCGGGGCTCGTAAGACAGTCGCTTATTGATATAGTCAAGAAGAACGCCCACGATAAGGCGTCGGTGACTTTTAGAAGGCCCCCAATATCCTCGACCAACTTCGGAGAGTTCGGTGTAAGCAAGGCGTCTTTGTTTATGTCCATGGAGGTCGACCCGATGGATTCAAAAGACGCTGCAGCAAACAAGATTGCGAGCGAAGTTAAAAAGCATGAAGACCGCGACAAGAGGATCGAACACGTATATCTAGGCCTGACTTTTAGCTCAAGCAAATTCCCCCATAGGAGCAAAAAAGTGGGCTACGGAATGGATGAGCTTGAAAAATCCCTTAACAAACGCCTGCCATATAAAGTCACGGTAATGTCCGAGCCGGTAAGCACCTGGGATATTTATTTGAGCAGGATAGGATTATAGCTATATTCCAGCTTTCAATCTATCCGAAAGGGAGGTTGGAAGCCCCGCGAGAAGCATCTTCTCCTGCGTTGTCTCGACGGGGTAAGCGATACGGTGAAACTCAACCTGATAGCTTTCCGTGTCAAATATCATATAACTTGCCCGGGGGTCGCCGTCCCTGGGTTGGCCGACGCTTCCCGGGTTGATTAAGTACCTAACCCCTTTTTTGTTAAGCTCAAGAACCTGCCCATCGGCCAGGTGAATATACTCTACCGGGGCTTCGCCCGGCTTCATGAACGCAAGGGGAATATGTGAATGCCCAACAAAGATCATCGAGGCATCCGTTTCCGATAGTATCTCATCGGCCTGCCAGGAGGATAAAACATATTCCCAGATGCCTTTTCGTGGGCTGCCATGGACAAGTATAACACCGGGAGCAGGTTCGGCGGTTGCCGGAAGCGACCTTAAGAATGCAAGCCGCTCGCCGCTCAGGTGATCTCTGTTCCATAAACAGGACTCGATTGCCTCGGCGTTAAACTCGCTTACATCGATTGCGTTTAACACACAGAGATCATGGTTGCCGATAACGCATACATGCCTGCGCTCGCGCACCAAATCAATACAGCGTGCCGGATCGGGGCCGTAGCCTACGATGTCGCCGAGACACCAGATCTCCTCGACGTCACCCAGGCGGCCGAGAACGCTTATGATCGCTTCTGCGTTGCTGTGAATATCAGCTATCAACCCGACTTTCAAGGCTTAATCCCTTTTTCTTCCGCCCACTTATCAAGCAGAGTATAGGCCTCTTCTTTTGTTGATATCTCACCATCTAGCTTCGCATCAAGTAAGAGGTGAAGGGCCTCTCCAATCAGCGGTCCCGGCCCGAGGCCGAGGTACTGCATAACCTCATTCCCATCAATCGGCGGTCTGATCTTGGCCGTCTCTTCAGCCTCCTCAAGCCGGATGATTCTCTCCTCAAGCTCATCAAGCACGCTCAGCGCCTGGCGCATCTTGCGGGGGTTCTTTGTCGTGCAGTCGGCGCGAATTAACGTATCCAGCTTGCCCCGCAGCTCTCCGGCATCACGGATATATCTTCTGACCGCCTTGTCCGTCCATCCCATCCTGTACGTGTAGACCCGCATGTGCAGGTAAATAAGGTTTGTGACCTCAACAACGATGATCTTGGGATACTTTAGCGCACGCAGCCTTCTTCTGGTGATGGATGCACCCACGGCGTCGTGGTTGTAGAAGGCGACTTTGCCCTCGATTATCTCCTTCGTCTCGGGTTTTCCTATGTCGTGGAAAAGCGCGGCGAGTCGCAGGACAAGGTCCGGCTCGACACGCTCGACAACGGTAAGCGTGTGTTCAAGAACGTCCTTATGGTGATGTTCCGGGTCTTGGGTGATCTTAAGTTTTGATAGTTCGGGGATGAAGTCCTCGCTAAGGCCCGTGTTAAGAAGCAGGCGAATAGCCTTTGCGGGCTCGCGCCCGGTAAGTATCTTAGAGAACTCATCCCGTATACGCTCGGCAGATACCCTGGCAAGCTCTCCTCTATAAACCGATATTGCCTCTTCAACCTCGGGGGAGAGATGCATCCCCATCGCGGACACAAAGCGAATCGCCCTCATCATCCGTAAGGGGTCGTCGGTAAAGCTCTGCTCAGGGCTCACCGGTGTTCTAAGAACCCGCCTTATAAGATCAGCCTGGCCGTTAAACGGATCGATAAGCCGCTCCTGCGGTAGCTCAACCGCCATTGCATTAATTGTAAAGTCGCGCCGGGATAGGTCATAGTATATATCGGTATTAAAAGTGACTTCGGGGTGGCGGGTCTTGCCCGTATAGACCTCGCTTCGAAGCGTGGTAATCTCGATTTTTAGATGCCCCTTGCTCAAACCCACCGTACCGAACCTTATACCAACAAGCCATAGGTTGTCAGCCCAGGGTTTGACAATGGCGATTATCTCATCCGGCTTGGCATCGGTCGCAAAATCCATATCCTCATGAAACTCGCCGAGCAGGGCATCGCGCACCGTGCCTCCAACCAGGTAAAAACTCTTGCCAGCCTTCTCAAACAGGCGACTTAGTTGCAAGACAACCGGGTGCTTAAATATAGGTATTAGGTTTTCTGTGTTTAAGGGCTGCTCTATTTAAATCTCCTCTCTTCTTGGAGCGAAGGTAACCCCACCAGCTAATATAAATAATTTACCAGATAATTAGAGCTTTTAGAATCATAAAAATCACAATCAGGCAGCCCTCCCCAAACGCTGGAATAGAAGCCTGCTCAGGTTTTCAATCTCCGTTGTAATCTCAACCGGCATACCGTCTTCGGTAATCTGGCACGAGACGGCGTAGCTAAGCAAGGCCAGAGCTCTGGCCGGGTACCTCGAGATTTTGTTGAAGAGATAATCCCAGTCAAGGCTCTTGGTGTTTCTGATGATTAAAAGCACGTCCTGAAAATCCTCCTGCCTGGTCGACTTCCATGAGACCAGAAGCTTTGAGTGGATAATGTCCTCCGGGGACGCGGCCAGAAAAACCGACCTGTTAAGCCTGACCGGCCTGCCCTTTGCCAAAAGTTCATCGGTTAAGACCACGCCCTCAGGATCACCCAAGAAGCCTTTGCCCAGCGCAAAAAGGATATCCATAATCTGGCCGCCTTTAAAGGCATGGTAAACCCAATTGTCGTCTGTCCTCTGCGTCCTGTAACCCAGCAAAGGCAGCATATCCATTAACCGGATTGCATCTTCTTTATAAACCAAGAAATCTATGTCTTTGGTTACCCTCGTGCGCCCATATTGGAGCATCGCGATGCCTCCGACGGCTATAAATGGAACTTTAAGCTGGTGAAGTGCTTCTATCGCATCGGCATAGACCGGTATCGCGTCTTTCATATCTTCGGGCATGAGAGGCGTAAGATCGTAAATCGGATCTTTTGCAACCGCCATTTTGACTCCTTTCCTGGACGCAAATTAAACTCTAACCGGTGTTAGAACCGCCAGCGTTGCGCCCAAATCATATGGGCCGGTTTTAACCGGCCCATATGAAAATAAATTTATACCTATTTATACCCGCGTTCCGTGCTTCGTGATCTAAAAACGTAACCTTTACATGCCGACTGCGTGCCTGATCTCCTCAAGCAGAGAAGTCTCGGGGACAGCGCCTTCGACTGAGGTTCTCTCGTTGATCACGGTCTTGGGCACCGCCATGACAGAGTAGCGCATCGAGATATCCGGAAACTCCGATGCCTCGAAGACGTCCGCCTTGATCTTGTCGTTTTCCATCGCCATCTGGTAGGCCAAACTGGCCGCTCTCGGGCAGTAGGGTCACGTTGGTGTGACAAAAACCCGTATGTGAACAGGTTCCTGGATATCGGCGAGCGCTTTTCGTGTGCTGTCGCTTAGTTTAGTTTGTCTCTTCGAGACATTTATAAGCCCATCCAAAAGGGCTGAAAATTCGTACCCCGACGGAATGCCGTAATACCTGATACCGTAGTCCTTATCCCCTACCAAGGCAAGTGCGGGTACCCCCTCAATCTCATACTGCTCCACCTTGTCCTTGTCTTTTATGAAGTCATAAACCTCTATATTTAGCTTGTCCGATATGCCGGTTAGCTCTTTAAGCATATCCTCGGTATCCTTGCAATACTCACAGGGGGTTACCTCTACCTGAACAGGCAATTCCATGCTTGGCTCATCCTGAGTAAAGTATATTACGGTAACCGACTGGTCCAGGCTGGTACTTAACAACTCGTCAATTTCACGCTTTTGATCTTCGGTAAAGACCATATCCTTCTCCCTTCTGATCCACTGGTTTTTTGCCTATATTTTCTTATATATGTCTCCAAAAACACCCTAATCAAAAACCAAAACAGGTTTGATCCATACCTTTACAACTTAATTCATGTGTCATTGCGAGCACCACTGTCATTAGGAGCAAAGCGAAGCAATCTCGGAGATTGCCACGTCGCTATCGCTCCTCCTCCTAAGAAAACACTTCTTCTGCCAAAGTGTTTTCTTTCTTAAATTACCTACTTTCAGTGGGTCGGGTGCTCGCAATGACAGTAAAACAGCATTACATAAGAATTAATGTGAATCGGTACCAGTCGACAGATTTGTTGAAATGGTTAAAGCAGAACAAAAACTAATTTCTGATGGTGAGCTAAAGACAAGCTTGCAATAAGCTGTACGGTCTTTCTGTCTTTAAGCTTCTACTGTAAATACTGTAACACCCGCTCCGCCGCAGGGTTTTTAGGATCGATTTTTTGGACCTTCTTAATGTCTGCAATCGCTTTATCTTTATCCCCCAGCATTCTATAAGCGCGTGAGCGTGCCAGCAGCGATTCGATATCCTTCGGATTATTCTTTATGGCCAGGGTAAGATCTTTTATTGAGCCTTTGAAATCCCCGTCGTCTTGCCTTATTAGCCCAAGACCTTTATAGGCCTCTGCATTCTTCTTATCGATCTTTATGGCCTCTCTTAATGCCCCGATCGCCTTTTCAGTATTGCCGTTGTTGTAGTAGAGCATTCCCATTACAGCGTAATCCGATGAATTCCTCGGGTTCAAGAGTAGTATCTTGCTATAGTTGTCTACAGCTCTTTGGTAATTACGCGCGGCAACCGCAATTGATGTTTGCGTTTTATAATAATCTATGGCTTTTGATCTCCCAATTAGCAAACCAATGGCAACGGCTACAATAATCGCTACAATTATAATCTTTCTCTTCACCAGAAATTCACCTCTTCTGACTTGTGCGGACTTTCCCAAGGCTGGTTACAAACAACTTTGCAGCCATATCAGATTAATACTAAGTATAACGCAAGTCCAACCGTTGTCCAACAAGATAATCCTTATTTTGTTTATATTTTAACGATTATGGATTTTTTTAGGGAAAGCACCTTTCCCCCAGAGCCCAGAGAGCCTCTCCAATTGAAGAAGCGATATTTAAGATGTTGCCAAGCGGATTTATCTTACGTTTATAGTCGCCATTTAACCCAACCACGACAATTTTTCCGCCGTTCTCTTCGATTTTATGCCTCGCCCAGAGGATGGCGGCAAAACCACTATTGTCGATATAGCGCAGGTTTTTTACGTCAACAATAAGTTTTTTTTGCCCTTCATTGATTATCCCGGCCATTGTGTCTTTGAGGAGTTGAGCGGAACAGATATCACATTCACCATCCGCTATAACCATATTTACGCTATTAACTGCCACACATCTGACTCTTAGCTCGTTTACTTGTCTTTCAAACAAGGATGGATCACCTCTACGAAGCCATACGAACAACAATAACTAATCCACATTTTTTAGTTCCCAAAACCTGTGGCGTGAAACATGGGTATACAACTTGGGGGTGGTAAAAATGTCGCGAGTTACATTTAGATTTATTGACGGAACTGTAATAACGGTCGATGAGCATGATATTGATTACAATAAGCCAATGGAAGGCTTTGTTAGCGTTTGGGTTAGAGACGAGAATGTTATCAGGGTCTGGCCGGCAAGACAAATCGAGCAGATGGAGATCAGGCCGGAAAGGGTTCTAAAAGTTGTAGAATCAGAAGCGGCTTAAAACTCTTAAGCCGCTTTTCCTATAAGCTCGGCGATGCTCTGAATCAGCTTCTTGGGGTCGTTTGTGTACGGTATCTCGATTCCCCTCTTTCTAAGCTCCACAACGACCTCCGCGATTAGAGGCGGTTCGAGGTTAATCGATCTTATAAAACCAACCTGGCTGAATATCTCCCGAGGTTTGCCGGAGAGAAGTATGTTGCCGTGTGCCATCACATAAACATGGTCTGCAATCTGCGGCACGATGTTTACATCGTGCGTGGTAAATATTACGGCGGTTCCGTAATCACGGTTAAACTCGTTGAGAATCCTTGTGATGTCGTTTTTAGACCTTGGATCCAACCCCTCGAAAGGCTCATCAAGGATGAGAAGTTTTGGGTGTGTAATTATTGCACCCGCCAGGGCAACTTTCTTTTTCTCTCCCCCACTTAAATAGTGGGTGATTTTATCCTTTAGGTCTGTTATGCCTATCTGCGCAAGCATCTCGTTTGCCAGGTGCTCGGTAATCTCGGGAGGATAGCCGTAGTTTATGGGAGAGAAAGTCACATCATCCCAGACGGTCGGGGCTATCAACTGGGCATCAATGTTTTGAAAAACAACCCCAAGGTACTCCCTTATCTTGTTAAAATCCTTGTTCGGATCAACTCCGAATACGCTTACCTCACCCTCAACCGGCTTTAGCAGGCCCATAAGATGGTTAAGAAGCGTAGTCTTACCGGAGCCATTTGGCCCAAGAACCGCTACCTTCTCGTGTTCTTTTACTACAAACTCAAATCCGCAGATCTTAACCTCGGTTTGGTCGGGATAGATATGTCGCAGGCAGCCGACCTTTACGATTTCTTCCATCAGATCACCGCCACCGCCAAAATTACTGAGCCGACTAAAAGTGGGAATATGTCATATCCGCTAATAGAACTCCAAGAGAAGGCCAGGGGTAGCTTGCCTTTGTATCCCCTAACAAACATTGCGTCCTGCATGGCCTCGCTTAACTCCCATGCGTGGATTACACCGTGGCCGATGATCCTTCCCGTGTTGCCTAGGTTTTTTACTATGCTAAGCGGTGAGTAACCTCCCCGCATCCGCATAACGCTAAGTCTGCTGTCTATCTGCCCGATTATTATAAAAAACGACCGGTAGGTCACCAGCATGGCATCAACCAAAACAACGGGAAGCATCCTTTGCAGGATAGCAAAAACTTGAGGATACGGGGTCGTTGTTATGAGCAGGATTAGCGATACCGCCGCGGTGACCGCCTTAAGAACAATAACGAGCGGCCCGATGATACCCCCACCCACCTGACTTAAGGCAAATATCAGGCTAAAGAAAAAGGCATAGCCGGCAAACGAGAGAACCCGTGCAACCGGCAGGTTTGACACAAGAATAGTAAGAATTAAAAGTATTAGGGCAAACGCAAGAGGCACAGGGTTTGCACTTATTATCACGGTTGTGATAACCAAGATAACCATGATAATTTTTGAGAGTGCAGATGCCCTATGCATAACGCTGTCTATGTTATACGCCAAGTTATCAATAAAAGATATATCCATTATTCTCTTAACCTCCGTCTGGGTAAAGACCCGATTATCTCGGGACGCACTTCAACAACGAACCTTATGATAAGCGCGGTTACTACCGATTCGATGGCAATCCCTATGACGGCAAAAGGTGCTATTATCTCGACAAATCTCGGGATGGATACGTTTGAAATCGGTTTAACTTCCTTTTTCGGCGTTGTGCGTTCAATACGCTCGGCAAGAACAAGTCCCGGATTTATTTTGGACAGCGCCACCACACCTACCATTAAAGACACCGAAAGCAGTAGCGCAATAACAGTTGTAACCGCCGCAGCAACAGCAAACGATGGGATATACCTGCGAAAAGTGTTAAACAGCAGATACCCGAGAACGGCTTCGCTGCCGACCACCAGGGTATTTAACCCAACCACAGTAATCCCCCCGTGCCCTAGAAATGCGAGAAAGAGGTTGGTGATGAATACAGCGATAAATCCCAGCCATGGCCCCAGTACTATGCCCGCCAGAACGGATAGGTTCAAGTGAAACGGGATAAAACCAAGCGGTACCGACTGACCGATTAACATCAAGGCGGCTACAATTCCAAGAAGCGGGATTTTCTTGCGCGTTTCTGAAGACTTTGTCCTGGAAAAAGCTATGGCTAAAATAACCGCCGTAATGATGTAACCGGCAACCCACCAAAAAACCGGAATCACACCATCGGGAAGATGGATATGAGACATATAATGCTTGGCCTTTCTTTATGTTTTTGCTTATTCTACCCATTAAGCAAAATGGTTAATTACGATACTGTTTTGTTTTTAACCTGTTGGGTAAAAGACCTTTATGAGTTTTCGAGAAATATTTCGTCGCTCAATCGGGTTATCGGCCCCGGAGCTTGTAGGTGGCGACCGGTGGCTTAATTCCGAGCCAATTACTATTCGGGATAAGCCGAACCACCTGTTTATGGTTGATTTCTGGACATATACCTGAATTAACTGCATCCGGACAATGCCCTACCTGGAGAGTTGGCATGAGAAATACCATGATAAGCGGTTTACTATAATCGGCGTCCACGCGCCCGAATTTGACTTCGAGCGCGACCCGGACAATGTGCGCTGGGCTATTGAGCATTACGGCATAAAATATCCCGTGGTCTTGGATAACCATTTTAAAATCTGGCACGCCTATGCAAATGCTTATTGGCCCCGCAAGTATATGGTTTTAAACGGTAAAATAGTCTACGACCACGTCGGCGAGGGCGATTACCGTAAGACCGAGACAGAGCTTCGGGATATCCTAAAGGGTATCAACCCGGGACTTGACTTATCAAACATACCAATTGTTGAGGAGCCTTCTACGATTTGCCAGACACCTACCCCGGAAACGTACTGCGGCTATTCGCGCGGCGACACTAACAATCCCGGGGGATTGCGGCCCATGGAGGTAATAGATTACAAAGACTCGGGAGACTACACCAACCCTGGAATATACCTGGAAGGCCGGTGGCGGGCCGACAGGCAATACTTAGAGCACGTAGGAGCAAATCCCTCCGATTACCTTGTTCTTCCCTTTAGTGCGGTCTCGGCGAACCTAGTGGTGACCCGACGCTCCGCCGAGCCGGTTACGCTAACCGTTGAATTTAATGGCTCATCGCTAACCGATGCCGATAGGGGCAACGATGTAGTTGGCTCTAACGTAACGGTCGATGAGCCGCGAATGTATAACCTTTTTAGGGCGGATGAGTTCACCTCCGGAATTTTGCGATTAAGAAACCTTCCCGACGGGCTTAGACTCTATGCTTTTAGCTTCGGCGGATGTATTGGACTAGTCTAAATGTGCCAAAGTGCCAATGTTAGGTAATCGTGCTGCAGTGTTGCCGTGCTGCAAGTAGATTGGGTATATAAAAAGAAATACGTAAAAGCAGCTATTTTTGTCTAAGAGGCAATTAAAATGAAACGTTCAGTTGCTATACCGGTCACATTTTTTATCCTTCTTGCCCTTGCCGGCATAACACTTACCGGCTGCCTGCGACCTGCTTCCCGACAAAGGGCGACTTCAACCACTACAACGGTAACGACAACCGCACCCACGACAAGTACGACTACCGGGAAAGAGATTACCTTGACCCTTTACTTCGTTGAGAGCCGGGATGATGTAATGTTCCTGGTCCCGGAGAGCCGCAGTATCCCCAAAACTGAATCGGTTGCAAAAGCAGCCGTGGAGGGGCTTATCAAGGGATCAGAGCAGTCGGGGCGCGTCTCGATTATCCCCCGCGACACAAAGGTACTATCGATAAAAATCACGAACGGTCTTGCGACGGTTGATTTTAGCAAAGAAGTGCTAAACGCCAATACCGGATCTGAGGGTGAGGCGCTTGGTATCGCGCAGATCGTAGATACTTTAACCAACTTCCCGACCATTAGCAAGGTCAAGTTCCTCGTTGAAGGCAGGGATAAGGGAAAGATAGATGGCCGCGAAATACAGGACTGGTGGGGGCACATTGGTCTAGCTGATCAGCCGTTTTCAAGAAACGAAAGTCTGGTGCAGGGAGGGGTAGTTAAGACCGGTACAATAACGGTTGATTCGCCACGGGCCTTCACCGTCATATCAAGCCCGCTTACCGTTAAGGGTAGGGCGACCGTTTTTGAAGCAAGGTTTAACGTGCGCGTGCTTGATAAAAACAACAAAGTTCTTGCCGACCAGCCGATTATGGCCCAGAACTTTCAGAATGGTCCCTTTGAGGAAACGATTAGCTTTAGTAAATCCGGCGTACCCGGCCACGGCACGGTGTTTTTCTACTTCCATAGCCCGAAGGACGGCAGCGAGGTTACCATGGCTTCATTAACTGTTTTCTTTGAGTAGGTTGGGTTGGTTAAGCCTTTTTTACCCTTTGCGGCCCATTCAGATGCTGGTCGATATACATAGCAATGGTTTGCTTATCGTGTGGGCTTATCCTGGTGAACTGGATGCCAATGCGATACATCCTGGGCAGGTTCCCGTGAGGAATGCAGTGGGAAACCGAGCCGATGGCTGAAATCTGTTTATTACTTCGGGGCAGGGTTATCTCTAATCTGGCCTGAATATCTTCTTGTATGGGGCTTGCCGCGTAAACAAGCAACCCCAGCCCGCCCCTGCTTATATCTTGAACCGCGATTCCTTTGTAGATATTGCTCCTTCCCTCGAATTGGACGCGGTAGCTGATATTTTCCGGGGTTTTTATGCGGATTGACCGCCTGTGCCCTAAAAATACCACATTCTCCAATGGGCTTAATGCAAGATACCTTCCGCCCTCCGCCCATCCCTTAATGGCCATTCTAAGTGAGCAAAGGTCGCGAACAGTAGGTATGAAGACCATCGGGCTAGCATTCTTCTCAATTGCTGATGGGTCAACCTTGTCTATCGCACGGCAGAAAACCACCGGCGATTCAAGCGTCATAACGACAGCGTAAGATATCGGCTGTTCAGTTTCGTTGAACTGCACATCTATCTGCGTGCCGGACTGCAGCATCCTTTTGATAACCGGCCAGTCTATAGAGCTGCTTCTAGCTGGTGAATTATCCATATTAAGGCTATCGGTTAGAGTTGGCAAAGACTTAAACTACAGTTGCCTGATTTATCAGGCGCGTAGTTGCCCGAATCAGAAATCAGAAGTCAGATAACAGAGAAGAGATAATCATATCTAGAATGTATAGTAATATTAAAATGTTCTGGTACTGGTTTTTACTTTAATAAAGTTTTATATTTAGGCTGACTTTCTTTAGGAGGTTTTATGGTTCAGAATTCCGGGCCGTCACTATCAAAAAAGCAAATCAACGCGCTACGACAGGCGTATTTTAACAGAGCAAACGACGCCGTCTACGTCTTCGATTTTGAAGATGGCAGACTCCTTGATGGAAACGATCACGTACTGGAGATACTCGGCTACACCCGTGACGAGTTTCTGCAGCTAACTGTTTTTGATATCCACCCTAAGGCAGAGCACGACCGGATGGTTGAGCTCATAGAGATTTTCGCTAAAGAGGGTCAGATAAGAGGTGTAAGCGATATGCACCTCATGAGAAAAAACGGCACGCTCATCCCGGTTGAGAAAAACGGGAGCCTTTTCCCCTTAGATGGGCGCAAAGTCATCCAATGCACGTGCCGCGACATCAGCGCCCGCATCAAGGCGGAAGAAGAGCTGAGAAAAGAGCGCGACTTCACGCAAGAGCTAATTCGTACTGCAAAAAGTATAATTATCACACTTAACACCAATGGCACGGTCAGAACCGCAAACGCGGAGACCGCAAGGATACTCGGGATACCCGAAGATGAGATCGTCGGCAAGAACTGGTTCGACAACTATACCCCCGAGGAATACAGGGGCCGGCTGAAACAAACCTTCGGTGAAATTTTAAAGGGTAAGCTTGTTGAATTTGGGTTGCATGAAAACCCCGTGCTTACGAGGGTAGGCAAAGAGGTCCCGATTCAATGGAGCAATAATCTTCTAAGGGATGAGTACGGGCGGGTAATCGGCGTCCTCAGCATAGGTCAGGATATTTCCGAAAGAAAAAGGTTTGAGGCCGAGCTTAACAAGCGTGTAGAGGATATGCACATCCTAAACTCGATAGCCCTTGAAATTACATCCGGGCTAGAGCTTGAGACCATGCTTCCCCGGATAACCCAAAGCGCGGCAAAGCTTCTCGATGCAGATGCCGGAATGATCGGTCTATATGATATGCGCAAGGGTAGTTTAGCATATCGCTACCTCTACAATATGCCGGCCAATATCGCAACCCTAGAGATACCAAGAGACGCTGGCCTTACAAGCTTCGTTTTAGAATCCAAGCGGCCTATCTCTATCCCGGATTACCAGAGCTATCCGAAAGCCTTGAAGGAATTTAAGGATGCCGGCGTCAGGGCAATTGCAATGGCGCCGCTGCTGGTTGAAAACAGGTTGCTGGGTACGCTGGTTATCATGCATATGCATCCGGAAAAAAGATTTAACGAGTACGAAGTCGGGTTGCTTAAGGCGGTCGCACGGCAGGCGGCAATAGCGATCTATAACGCCCAGCTTTTTGAGGATATGAGGGATGAGGGAGAATTCAGGCAGGCATTAAGCCAGCTTACCTCGTTAATCGGCTCGGCTCTTGATATAGGCAAAGTTTACAATTTGATTTGCGGGGAAGGCACCAGGTTGTTTAAGAATACCGGAACTTATCTCTATGTGGTGGATAAAGGTAAGGGATTACTGACCGGAAAGGCTGCTTATGGTGATAAAGCCGGCGAATTCTTGAAAATAAAACTGCCTATAGGTGAGCCATCGCTTGCTACTTATATATATCACACACGAAAATCGGTCCTAATCGACGATGTCGGGGCGAGCCCGCTTGTAAAAGGAGCTGTTAGCCGCAAGTTTGCGTCAAAGACGTTGATGGGAGTGCCCATCGTTGTTGACGGGGAGGTCAAAAGCATACTGATATTTGCAAGCAGTGAGAGACCTTTCTTCTTTAATGAAACCCAGTTGGAGAGGGCAAAAATACTTAGTAACCAGGTAGCGTTTGCTATTAAAAACGCAGATCTTTACGCGCAGACCAGAAAGGCGCTCGAACATGAAAGATACGTTGCGATAACGCTTCAGCAAAGCCTTCTGCCGGAAAAAATACCGCAGGTCGAAGGAGCTGAGGTGGGCGCGTATTATGCTCCGACCCGTGCCGGCGAAGCACTTGTAGGTGGGGATTTCTACGACCTGGTTCAACTCTCCGATGGAAAGATTGCGATCATCATCGGGGACGTCAGTGGAAAAGGTATCGAGGCGGCCGCAACAACCGCAATGGTAAAGTATGCCCTGCGCTCTTTCATATATAAAGACCCCAGCCCGTCATACGTGCTGACCCAGGCGAACAATGTGGCTTCGATGCAGCTTAAGTCCGGCTCATTTGTGAGCCTTTGCTACGCCCTATATGATCCCCGAACGGGAAAGTTTGATTTTGCGAACGCCGGGCATCCCTATCCGATACGTTTCTCCGCAAAGGATAAGTCCTGTGGGTTTATCGAAACCAACAACCCTGTGTTCGGCCTCATCCCTGATTACGTGTACGCGCAGATTGAGCGAGCACTTAACGAGGGAGATATACTGGCCCTTTATACGGATGGATTGATAGAGGCAAGATACGGGTCTGATTTCTTCGGGGCTGAAAGAGCCGAGGCATCGGTCTGCAAAAACTTCAGCTTAAACGCGCAAAACATCGCTATAACCTTGATACGAGAGGCCGAGGAGTTTTCAAAAGGGCACCTCACCGACGATGTGGCGATAATCGTACTTAAAAGACACTTGAAATAGACTTACTTTTTACCAACTCGGATGTTCGCAAGCGGCCATGCGTACTCATAAAGGTGCAGACCCTTTGAGACGGCAATAATCTCGCCGTCCTCCACGCCTATTTCGCCTGCCATAAACTCTTTCATCAGTTGCAGGCCCGCCAAGTTTGCCGGGAACCCTCCCCATAGGTCCCACGAGCGGAAATAGACAAAAAAGTGAAGTTTTCCGTAGCGCACGCGGGTATCTACCTGGCGGAGGCAGGGTGGATCGTCTAAGTATATGGAGTCCCGGTCGCAAACCGCCATGCATGCCTGGTTTGTGCCCAATCCGTCCTCTTTATACATCTTTATGACTTCAAAAATCTGCGGCTCCAGATACTCGCCGTATGTGTATTGTTCGTTCTCCTGCTTTTCAGAAGTCATAAGGTATCTCAGGTAATCCTGGATATACTCCTCGGATGCCGGCGGCGTTAAGCCTAAACCTGGTGGGATATCGGGAACAAGCGGGCGTGTGCCGGGATGCGTGATCTGGACGGTCACAAAATCCAGTTCTTTTCGCTTTGTCCCCTCATAGCTTCCACGGTCGATTGTATACTCAAAACCGTTATGGACAACGGCGTTTATCGCTTGAAACCAGGCATCGGGGATGTCGCGCGCTATGATTTGGGTAAGCTTCATACAATAATGATACCCGTTACCTGATACTTATACAACAGCAACTTGGCAGGGCTAAAGCCCTGTGCTACTTTGGAAGCGCGATTATCTTAAGCCGTTGTGTCTTGTATTCGTAGGGCTTACAGGTTAATAGGGTGAGTTGTTCATGCTTTGTTTGCGCATAAAGCCGGGGGCTGTTTGCATCAAGTGACTCTTGTCTGTCTACAACATAGTGATATACCTGCCCTTTATAGGCAAGCAGAACCTCATCGCCACTATCAAGAGTAAATAAAAGCCCGAATGTTGATTGGGGATTCCACTTTGTCGGGTCATAGTTATGCCCTGCAATTATAACGTTTTTTCCCTCACCGGGGAAGCCGCTGTCGGGATAATGGCCTGCTCCTAACCGCAGGCATTCCTTTGTCACGTCTGGCATCACCGGGCAATTGACTTTTATCTTGGGTATGACAAGCCAGAAGTTTCCCTGTTTAAGGATCACCGGGTCTATTCGGGTCTCAGGAGCCAGCGCCGCATAAATTCTCGGCAGATACAGTGATATTAAAAGCACAAGGCCGGCAAGCAAGAAACTCAAGCCGGCCACTCGATGGCCTGTAAAAAAAGTCTTCTTGTTTTTTGCTTTTAACGTGCGAGCCCTTTTTGCATTTCTTTTTACTTTACTAAGCCTAGGCATGCTTATAATCTATTCTAATTGCCCTTGCCTGAAAACAAGTGCCGACCCAATAATAACTAAACTTAGTGCAAGTACCAGCACCAGGTTTGTGTTTAGCCCATAACCGGTTAATCCGCCACTAACAATATCAGTAATAGCCGGCTCCGCAACCCCAAATGGCGACAGCGACGGCGTGGCCCCTGTTATTGTATGGTTTATAGTATCAACGGCCGTTGTTATATCCACCCATTTCTGCCCATTCCAGTGCATAAGCTTAAGGTTTCGTTCTGTTCCCTTGATTTTAGACGGGTCGTACTTAATAACTACTGTAATCCAGCCTGCGTAACCCGCGGTCGTTGATATGTCGGTGTAATAGCCTCTGAACTTAAAGTTAGGGTCAAGTTCTTTATCATATTTCGATGTAGTCTGAACTATTGCTGAAGTTGTGCCGCCTTGCGTAACAGTACTAAAGTTTACTGAAACACCGTTACCTAAATTAACATTTATATTAGAACCAACGCTGGTTTGAACTGCTTGGAATGTTGTTGCCGATACGGTTGCACTGGCAGGGGACAAATTGCCTGCAGCATCAAAGGCCATGACATAATAACGGTATGTTGTACTTGGCAACAAACCCGTCTGAGTGTAGCTATTAGTTGAGGTACTTGCGATTATCTGATTTGTACCCGCGTTATACACATAGTATCCGGCAACTGCAATATTATCCGTCGATGCATCCCAGGTAACCTGGATGCTGTCCCCGCTTAGCGGGATGGCTTTCACATTAGCCGGAATTGAAGGTGCATGAGCATCTACTTTAAACGCCTGGGACTGCCCAGCCTCTTTGTTGCCCAATGTATCCATTGAGTAATAGTAAAACGTGTGCTGCCCTTCTAAAGCGGCAAAGTTTCCTGTATACGTCACCCAGGTACCGGTTGTCGAATCCCACTGGTAATAGGTAGTTCCTGATTTGTCTCTAGTCAATGTAATTGTCGGTATTGTCTTAAACCACCCGTTAGTTCCATCTGGGTATGTTGGGATAGTGCTAAGGGTTGTAACCGGTGCGGCCGCTTCAGGTTTTGTTGTAAAACTCCAAGCCTTATTTGCAATTAAACCACTCCCGGCTAAGTCTTTTGCTCCTGTTGAAATTGTTGCAGTATATGTTGTTGAGTAAGCCAGGTTGCTGCTTGGCTTAAATGTAGCTGTCTTTGTGGACGCATCATATGTTACAGTTCCGGCTACCGGGTTGTTTAAGCTGTCTTTTAAGCTAAAGGTCGTTGTATCAATCGTCGATGGGTTCATGGCCTCACTAAACGCCGCGTTTATACTGGTTGAAATGCTAACATCAACTGCAGAATCAGCCGGGTTTACAGAAGTTACAGTAGGATTAGTATTATCAACCATCACACCTATAGATGCTCCAGCTCCTGGTATTTCAACATTTCCGGCAACATCCGTTGCCCTTGCCTTAACTGTATAGCTTCCGTCGGCAGGCAGGATCCAGTTATAACTCCAAGATGTTGTTCCTGTTGCCGATGCCCAAGCCCCGTCGTTTATGGATACTTCAACCTTTGCAACCCCTGAGGATGAGACATCACTGGATGACCCTGCTATAGTATAGGTCGTGCCGGTTATACGGGCCCCGTTAGCCGGTGAAGTTATGCTTGTTGATGGAGTTTTTGTATCGACCTTAAATAAAACAGTCTGAGTACTTTCTTTATTGCCTGCGGTATCTACTGAATAAAAGTAAAGTGTGTGTTGCCCCTCAGGCGCGGCAAACCCGCCGGTAGATGCCGTATAAGTTATCCAACCATTTGAATCCCACTGGTAATAAGTAGTTCCCGGTTCGCTTCTGGTTAACATAACTGATGTCAACTCTGTAAACCACCCGCTAGACCCGCTACTTGCAGGGTTTGTAGATATGGTAGTTGTTGGCGGCACCACGTCGGCGACGTTTATCGTAAAGATGGAAGTTGACTGCGTTACATTACCTGCAATATCAACCGCTTTAACATACCAGGTATGCGAGCCAACCGATAGCGGGCTTGAAGGTGTATACGAAGTTCCTGTAATGTTATCTTTACTTAACGTTCCATCGATGTACAACTGGTAGATCATGCCGGCATTGTTATCCGAGCTTGGATTCCACGAGAAAGTAGGTGCGGCTGCGTTGGTTGCGGTTGCACCATTTGATGGCGATGCCAAATCAAACGCCGTCGGAGCTTGAGTATCTACCTTAATGGTCTGGCTGCGGGTTGTTTCTACATTGCCTGCTGTATCCGTCGAGTAATAGTAAAGTGTGTGCTGTCCATCCAAAGCCTTGAAGCTCCCGGTGTATGTAGTCCAAGGCCCAGTCGTTGAATCCCACTGATAATATGTTGTTCCGGCCTCGTTTCGGCTTAACGTAATGGTCGGTGCGGTCTTAAACCAGCCGTTGGCGTTTGCGTTAATATCTGTAGAGAACGTGGTTGTTGGTGCGATAACATCGCTAACATTGATTGTAAAGGTAGATGCAGAGTTTGTAGCATTTCCGGCGGTATCAATTGCCTTTACATACCAGGTGTGTGACCCGGAAACAAGAGGCGAAGCAAGTGTATACGATGTCGTAAGAATGTTATCGCCGGCTATAACGCCGTCTATGTAAAGCTGGTACTTAATGCCTGATGTGGCATCTGTACTTGCATTCCAAGAGAAAGCCGGCTTATCAATATTGGTTGTGGATGCACCGTTTGCCGGCGTGACTATATCAAATGCTGACGGGAACGTCGTGTCCACCTTATATGCCTGGCTGCGGGTTGTTTCTACATTGCCTGCTGTATCTGTTGAGTAATAGTAGAGTGTGTGCTGTCCCTCAAGGGCGGCAAAACTTGCCGAAACCTCAGTAAAGCTTGTCCAAGGCCCAGTCGTTGAATCCCACTGATAATATGTTGTCCCGGCCTCGTTTCGGCTTAATGTAATAGTCGGCGTGGTTTTAAACCAGCCGTTGGTTCCGTCGTTGGTGACTGGATTTGTAGAAATAGTAGTCGTTGGCGGTACCACGTCGGCAACATTTATCGTAAAGATGGAAGTTGATTGCACCGCATTTCCTGCATAATCCACTGCTTTTACATGCCAGGTATGGGAACCCGGCGAGAGCGGTGATGATAACGTGTAAGAAGTCCCGGTAATATCGTCTTTATTAAGTACATCATCGATATAGACCTGGTATTTTGCCAGACCCGAGTTGGAATCCGAGCTGGCACTCCAAGAGAGCGTTGGCTTGCTTGTATTGTCCGTAGATGAGCCGTTTGCCGGTGAGATTAAATTAAAGTATGCGGGAGCTACCGAATCCACATTAAACGACTGGCTCTTAACCGGCTCGACATTTCCCGCCGAATCCACTGAGTAGTAATATACCGCATGTACTCCCTCTAGCGCGGTAAAGCTTCCTGCATATGCAGTCCAGGGGCCCGTGGTTGAATCCCACTGATAATAAGTGGTCCCCGGCTCGCTTCTGGTTAATGTGACCGACGGTACGGTTTTAAACCAACCGTTGGTGCCGTCATTATATGATGGGTTTGTAGTAAGAGTGGTTGCCGGTGGCATAACATCGGTTATATTTACCGTAAATGTTGATGTTGAATTGGTCGCATTCCCGGCATAATCAACCGCTTTTACATACCAGCCATGTGTTCCCGGCAAAAGGGATGAGGGAAGAGTTGCCGAGGTCCCCGTAATGTTATCCATATATACAACGCCATCAACTACAATCTGATACTTTGCCACACCTGAGTTAGAATCAATGCTTGCATTCCAAGAAAAACTCTGAGGGCCGGCATTGGTTGTGGTCGATCCATTTACCGGCGAGACCAAATCAAACGGCCCCGGAGCTCCGGTATCTAACTTAAACACTTGAGAGCCAATGCTTTCCACGTTGCCCGCGGTGTCCACTGAGTAATAGTAAAGCGTATGCTGTCCCTCCGGCGCAGTTATGCTTCCTGTATACGTAGCCCAAGGGCCGGTTGTTGAATCCCATTGATAATATGATGTTCCCGACTCATTTATTGAAAGCGTTATAGTCGGTATAACTTTAAGCCAGCCGTCATTGTATGGGCTTGAAGTTACCTTTGTCACCGGCGGAACAACATCTGTAACGGTCAAGGTATAGCTGGCCGATGAAGCCGTAGCGTTTCCAGCACTATCAACCGCCACAACATCCCAGGTATACGAGCCGGGGGCTAAGGGCGAGCTTAGCGTATACGAAGTCCCCACAATACCGCTTGCTTTTAAGTTGCTGTTTATATAAAGCTGATAGGTTATGCTGGAATTTGCATCTGAGCTGGCGCTCCAGGAGAAAGTCGGTGCACTTGCATTGGTTATGGACGCGCCGCTTACCGGCGAGCTTGGAGTAAAGGCTGTTGGCGCTAAAGTATCAACCTTAAATAACCTAGACCGCAGGGCACTAACATTGCCCGCCAAATCTCGTGAATAGCAATAAAGCGTATGCTCTCCCAGCAAAGCATTAAAGCCGCTTGAGTATGTCGTCCAACCTGCGGTTGAAGTTGAATCCCATTGATAATAAACTGTTCCTGCGTCAGAGCTGGTTAATGTGATGGTCGGCATGGTCTTATACCAACCATTAATTCCGTCTGCTGCAGCCGGATTTGTAAGTATACTAACAGGAGAGATTACGGTGTCGATATTAAATGGACCAACATGCACAGTATGCGTCCAGTTGCCTGCTACATCCTCAGTTCTAAGATGGAAATACCAGCCGCCATCAGCAAGCGCGGGGCTAGAAGTCGAACTCTCAGATGGCCCAATATCTAAAATATTGTCAGGAGTTGTCGTTGGTGTCTGGCTCCACTCTATGGAATAGCCTGCAAGTCCGCTTATGCTATCGCTTGCCCCAGAGAAGTTAACGGTGATGATGTTGTTGTTTGACCAGCCACCAACGATATGGGTGGAGCTGGTAACGCTCGGGTCGGCAGGCAATCCAGTGTCTACCTTAAATACCTGCGACTTTTGTGCCTCTGTATTGCCATCGGTATCTACTGAATAGTAATAAAGCGTATGCTGCCCTTCTAATGCCTTGAAACTTCCAGAATAGGTTATCCATCCCGCAGTGGATGTTGAATCCCACTGATAATATGTTATCCCCGGCTTGTCTTTAGATAAAGTAACAGTCGGTGTTGTTATATACCAACCATTTGCACCATCTGGATTTATTGGATCTACAGACGCGTAGGTTACCGGTGGCGTATAGAATACACAACTATAAACGCCTCCGCCATCCGATCCGGCATAAACTGTCTTATCCAGGCAATAACATGGAGAAGGATTAATTGATGGTATGAGTTTATGCATAAGCCCGTTGTTGGCTTGCTTCCAACTTGCCGCTCCATTAGCAGATCTATATACTCCACCGTTAGTCCCAATAAGCACTGTCTCATCCCTGGCGTACCCAGGAGACACAGCGATGGCTAAGACATAAAGATCGGTTGGTAAAATACCGCTATTTTTCGCAGTCCAGTTTGCTCCTCCATCGGTTGATTTAAAAATGCCGCTGCCGTTGGTGCCGGCAAAGATAGTTTTGTCGTTCGCATAGTTGGGGGATATAGCAGTATCAAGGATTATCTGGTTTGCAAGGCCATTATTTACCTGTGTCCAACTTGACCCTCCGTCAGTTGACTTAAAAACACCGCTGCCGTTGGTGCCGGCAAAGATAGTTTTGTCGTTCGCATAGTTGGGTGATATAGAAAGCGATCTCACGTCTATATTTGCAAGACCGTTATTTACCTCAACCCAAGTCGAGCCGCCGTTGGTGGATTTAAAAACTCCGCCGCCGTTGGTGCCTACAAAAACAGTCTGATCAACCACATAGTTAGGAGACACAGTAACCGAACGGATATACATATTAGTAAGGCCGCTATTTACCTGCACCCAGAGGTCTCCTCTATTGGTTGACTTAAAAACTCCGCCGCCGTTGGTGCCGGCAAAAACAGTGTTGTCATTTGCAAAGTTGGGTGAACAATAGATTGCTCTAACATCCAAATTGGTAAGGCCGTTATTTACCAGAGTCCAGGTTCGGCCTTTATCTGCCGACCTATAGATTCCGCTATCCGAGGTACCTGCAAAGAGGGTGTAATCCTTTTCAAAATTAGGAGAAATATGAACCGATTTTACGTTGCTGTTTTCAGGGCCATTGCTTGACCATACATCAGCCAGTGCAACTGAAGGGGAAATTGCAATCAAGCCAATCAGTAGAACAAATATTAGTACGACCATTAATTTGCAGCTTGTTGGATGTTTGGGCCTGCCCCAGTCAGTACTAACCATTTTGCACCCCTTGATTCACCTTGTTTGCATGTATACTATCTGTACTTGCATTTTAATATTTGCTTATAATATAGATATATTGTATATATAACGTATTAAATGCCCAGCTATTTAAGGTTACTAAGTTTTCCCTTAATTGCTTCTAAATCAACCCCGAAAGGCTTCATATCTATCACTTTTTGGTATTGCTCTTTAGCCTTTGTGTTATCGCCTTTTTGCGCGTAAAGATCGCCCAAGGCAATCCGCGCGGCCACAAAATTCCCGTTTAGTTTAACCGCCTGGGAGAGCCCCTCCACTGCCTTGTCTAGCTTACCCTGCGATTTATAGATTATAGCCAGGTTATAGCAGGCTTCAGGCTGATTCGGATTTACCTTCAGAGAGGCTTCGTATTCCCCAGCCGCCTTATCCAGCCTCCCTTTGGCTTCATAGCTTTGGGCGAGATTGGTATGCGTTTTTGCATCGTTTGGATTAAGTTTTTTGGCTTCTTCCAGGCTTTTTATTGCCCGGTCGAATTGACCTTTGGAATAGGCATTGTGGCCGGAAAGGTAGGCTTTCGCCTGGTCGGACTTCACTTTTTGATCCCACAGATGAAGCCCCACCAGCGCAATTACGATAAGGATTGCCGCAACGCATACTGCAAGAACTGGTTTTTTGTGTTTGGTAAAGATACCAAATGCCGCATTATTTGCCTTAAGTTCCAAACTAAACCTCTCCTTAAATTTATTCTTTAAAGAAAAAACGACCCTAAAAGGGTCGGTTTCGCTACTTGCTCCCTCTAACTTGTAAGCGGCCAAGTAAAAGCTAGAGTTCCCAGCGCCCCAATAATTGTTGGTCTCTTGCGATTTCAGAATACTACGGATATTGGCGCTCTCTTTAGTTTTGGTAAAAGTTAAACACCTTATTTGTGAATATAGCAACAAGCCGCAGTCTAGTCAATAGGAAGTACTAATTAGTAATGTAGTGGATGCCGGTATCGCTACACAAGCCCTTCGATTATATCAAATGCCCCGTAGATGCTCTCAACCACAATGTTTGCCGCTCCCCTTACCTCCGGCAGCGAGCTTCCAAAGGTTATTGAGTATCCTGCCGCTTTAAGCATCGGGATATCGTTTAGCGCATCCCCTACGGCTATAACCTCCTCCGAATGGTAGCCCGCTTCTTTTAAGTAGTGGATAAAAATTCCTTTATCCAACCCCTTAGGCATCACATCGACCGCATCCCAATGTGGAAGCACGTAGAGATCATCCAACCTGTACTCTTCAACAAATACCTGCGCGCTTCTGTAGACCCTTTCCACCGAAAGCTCCGGCCTTGTAAATGCGGTAACCCCGGCCTTGTTCGGTGGAAACCAGACATTATCTCTAAACTCATGTACAAGATAGTCCCGCACAAAGTCGAGATTTATTAGGGTCTCCCTTTTAACCGGGTAGATAATCTCAATCTTCTGCTGGGGACGAAATATGACGGCGCCGTTTTCGCCGGCGACCAACGGGTCGGGGATTCCCAACCCCTCAGCAAGACCAAAAAGATAATCGGCATCCTTCCCTGAAACCAGCGAAATATGAATGCCACGCTTCACAAGCTCATGCATCTTCTCGACCACACCCAGCTCAACCGGCTTGCCGGGTGCTCTAAGGGTTCCATCAACATCAAAAACGACGGCTCTAACCATAATCCACCTGCGTTAAATAGCGATTACATACTTTATTCCAAATTACGGGGATTCTAGACAGGAGGACCTATGATGGGTTATTCAGTATGCATTAATAAAAGAAAATGCAGGCCCCGGGTGGTCCTATCTCCCCCACCTTTTAAATCTCAGGGGCTGCATTTTCTGTTAATATTACTATCGGCCGCAGAGTGGAAATATTTAGCAGTTTCTGTAAAATACGGCTATTGTTCGTCCTTCCCTAAGCCATCCTCTATCGCCCGCAGTATTTCGGCCTCGTCAATCGGGATTTCTGCTCCGGCGATTACAAGCAACTGTATCTTCTCTTCCCGGCTCTTTAGTTTCTCATATAACCAAGCGGCAAATTCTTCGACCGAGGTATTCTCACTAATATCGACCCCAAGGTCGATGATGTCGGCCCAGCCGACCGATTCATCTCCGGCCATCATATTTTGCCCGACGATAATCGCCTCGCCCGGGACTATTATCGGGCGATACTCCGGAAACCTCTTGCTCTCAAGCAAATGAAAGCCAAATTGATCATCGGTCGTGACGATCCTAATTTCAACCTGCATAGCCCAGCTCCTTTACAAGGGAAATTAGCCGATATGCCTAGATAAAATGTTTTTTAATGTTTTAGTGTTTTTCTTTCGACCAACGATAGCAAGGGCCATGCCGCTGGCAGAAAGATCGACTGCTCTGCCTTTTAGCCTTCTCACTTCGTTTGAGATGGTAAGTTCGCCGGGAACATCTACAACTATTACCTTGGTGGATTGCTCAGAATATCGCCATGCCAATAGAGCCAAGCAGTAGAGAGTGGAGATTTTAAAGATACCATCAATCTTTATAATCACAAAACCGTTGACATGTTTGCACTCCAGGCTTGACAAACCCACGCTCAACCCCCCACTTTAGCTAAGCTACGGTAATATTACCAACAGTTGCATAACCCTTCTTACTATAATATAGTATATTTTTCCCGTTTTGGAATAGCTATTGGAGCAAAATTTATATGCTTCACTAACTTCTGGACGGTGGGTATCTTTACTTGCATTTTGGGCAGATACCATAAAATTCAACGTGGTTTCCAATTATTTCAAAGCCCTGCCTCTCTGCCTCTGGGGTCTTGAGGGCATACTCCCTGTGAATATCGACTATGCTTTTACATCTGATACATATGATATGATGATGCGGCTTTATATCTGGATCAAATCTTTTTCTGTCCGGATCTATAGAAAGCTCCACCAGTTTACCTTTTTCCTTTAACGCATTTAATGTGTTATATACTGTTGCAAAGGATGTCATAGGAAACCGCTTCTTCACTTCGCGGAAGATATCTTCCGCGGAGGGGTGGGTTGCGTTTCCATCTAAGATTTCAAGTACGGCAAGCCTTTGTGGAGTAAGTTTTAAGCCGAGCTTCTTATACTTTTCCAACTCTTTATCAGCACCATTTACTGTAGTTTAATACTCCTCGCATTTCAGCTCATAGTAACCCCGTGGGTGGCTGCACGCGGGACATTCCGCAGGTGGCTCGGTTCCAAAATGAACGTATCCGCATTCGCGACATACCCACCAGACCTCGTTCTCGTTCTTGAAAACGGTTCCCGACTCAACTTTTCTTAGAAGCTTTGTGTACCTTTCTTCATGGTGCGATTCCGCTTTTGCAATCGCTCGTAGCCTCCGGGCTATCTCTGGAAATCCTTCTCTCTCTGCAACATCGGCAAACTCCGGATACATGCGGGTATGCTCGTAATTTTCGCCTGCGATCGCCGCCTGTAGATTCTCAATCGTTGTTCCGAAAATTATGGGGGCAACCGCCTCGACTCTGATCTCGTTTAACACTTCGCCGTTTTTCTTTTTGAGTTCGTTGATTAGCTTGAATAGCCAACTGGCATGTTCCTTCTCGTTGTCCGCCGTTAAAAGAAAGATCCCTGCAATCTGCTCGTATCCTTCCTGCTTGGCGATTTTCGCATAAAAGGAATACCTGTTTCGTGCCTGGCTCTCACCAATAAACGCTTTACTTAGATTTTCAAGTGTTTCCTTCATAAGCTATACCTCCGATAGTATAATTGTTATTAACTAAGAATCATTCTGTTTAAATAGATACTGCAAACTTCGGTTATTTGTCAAGCACTTTTTAAAGGCAGCCCGTAGAGCATAAATGATTCTTTGTTGCTAGTCCTCTATGAATGTCGTCATGGTTTAGCACATACTCCTCCTAAGAATAAAGCCCAGAGACGTATTTTTAATCTCTGGGCCATGCCCCTTTTCTAGTGATGCACAAGATTTAAACAGAGACGGCTTCCTTTTCTTTTGAATCACTTTTTGCACCCAATCCGAACATAAGATAGCCTTCTGCAACAATGCCCTCGTTAGAGCGAGCTACGATATGTCCTTTGCCAAACGAACGGCGC
>CADDYS010000016.1 GCA_902810715.1 bacterium
AATGCCGCCTCAAACTGTGACGGTGCAAGGTATATCCCCTGCCCGAGCATCGCCTTAAAGTATGCGGCGTATTTGGCGGTATCGGACGTTTTTGCGCTTTGGTAATCATAAACTGGTGCATTGGTAAAGAACATACAAGATAGCGATCCCACGCGGTTAAACTGGGCATCAACTCCGGCCCTGGCTGCCGCCTCTTTTAGTCCATCGGCAAGCATCTTGCCCTTGCGGTCCAGCTCCTCGTAGATCTTCGGGTCTTTGAGGATGTTAAGAAGCGTGATACCGGCGGTCATTGCGATCGGGTTGCCGGAGAGCGTCCCGGCCTGGTATACCGAGCCGACCGGTGCGATATGGTCCATGATTTCGGCACGACCGCCGAATGCGCCGACCGGGAAGCCGCCGCCGATGATCTTGCCCATGGTTGTAATATCGGGCATGACATTGTAGTACTTCTGCGCGCCGCCGTAGGAAACACGAAAGCCCGTGATAACTTCATCAAAGATTAAAACAACGCCGTACTCCTGCGTAATCTTTCTCAGTCCCTCAAGAAAGCCTTCTCTGGGCGGGATAACCCCCGCGTTTCCGGCCACCGGCTCGATGATCACCGCAGCGATATCCTCATGTTGCTCGCGGATGACTTTTTCCACCGCCTCAAGGTTGTTATAGGGAAGATTTATTGTATCCTGGGCCGCGCCTTTAGTAACGCCGGGGCTGTCTGGCAGACCCAGTGTGGTCACACCCGAGCCGGCCTGCACCAACAGTGCGTCGGAGTGTCCGTGGTAGCATCCCTCGAATTTAATAAACTTCGAGCGGCCGGTGTATCCCCGGGCCAGGCGAATCGCACTCATGACCGCTTCGGTTCCCGAGCTTACCATCCTAACTTTTTCAACTGATGGCATTGCCTCGACTACTAACTTGGCCATCTCGACCTCAAGCTCGGTTGGTGCGCCGTAACTCGTGCCGTTATCTAACGCGGCTTTAACCGCTGCATTTATCTCACCGTTGGCATGGCCCAATATCATCGGTCCCCAGGATGCGACGTAGTCGATGTACTCATTGCCATCCACATCGTATATCTTTGAACCCTTCGCTTTTGCAATAAAGAGAGGGTTTAAGCCAACCGACTTAAACGCCCTTACCGGACTGTTTACACCACCCGGGATGTACTTTTGGGCCTCTGCAAAGAGCTCCCGGGACTTTTTTGTATTCATGCTATACCTCCATAGATTAAACTAAGGTCAAACTTTAGTTGTTAATTATTTGTTAACAACTGTTCACTATTTGTTAACAGTTGTTCATTAACTTTTAACGATTGTTTACTAACAATTAACATGCAATGTAGTTGCCTAATTTATGGGGCGTGCACTTGCGCAGACTTGTGGTTGTCCTGTTTATAGGACATGGCATATATTAATTAACCATCACCGTTTTGCAACTGCGCGCTCGATAAATCGAGCAACTACATATCTTCAACCGATAGGTTGAATTAATTTTGAATTTTGCACTGAATTACTGGTTAGCACCCGGGTATGTCACAACCTCGACCCTGCGAAGACACTTTGTCCAATTTGGGCTCGTACACACAATACGGTTCCTCAGCGAGATAGTCCCCAGTGGCTTCATAGGCGCGGGCACGGCAGCCGCCGCAAATTCGCTTAAACTCACAGATGCCGCATTTGCCCTTGAGCTTATCATAGTCTCTTAAATCTGCAAAAAGTTTTGAGTTTTCCCAGACTTCTTTAAAAGGCTGCTCTTTGACATTGCCGGCGGCCTTTTCAAAGTAGCCGCACGGTTGCACCTGGCCCACATGACTTATGAAGCAAAAGCCGATGCCGCCAAGGCAGCCCCTCGTCATTGTCTCAAGGCCGCGCGCGGCGTGTGGGTGTCCGGACATCATGGTTGAGGCCTTCTCGCCGTCTTCCTTTGCCCGCTGTCGCATGATTCTGAAGTAGTGCGGCGCATCGGTTGGTTTAAAGAAGATGTCTTTTTCCTCTTTTTGTTTATCGTAGACCCAGTTTAGCGCCCTTTCATACTCCTCAGGTGGAAGCTCCTGTTCTTCTAGCTCTTTGCCCCTACCCGTTGGAACTAAAAGAAACGGGTGAAACGCGACCGCGCCGACCTCTTTTGCGAATTTTAGAAGGTCATCAAGATAAGCCACGTTAAGCTTGGTAATCGTGGAGTTTATCTGAACCTCAATGCCCGCTTCCCGGGCAATCTTTATCCCTTTTACCGCCTCATCAAATGCGCCGGGAAGTCCTCTAAACTCGTCGTGTTTCTCGGCGATTGGAAAGTCGATGCTCACGCTCATCCTCGGGATGCCGACCTCTTTAATTTTAGCGGCGATCTCCGGAGTCATAAGAGTCGCGTTTGTCCCAAGAACCATACGCAGGCCAATGTCGTGGCCGTATTTTGCAATCTCGTAAAAATCAGACCTTTCCAGCGGCTCGCCGCCGGTAAGAATTATAATCGGATTGCTAAAGGATTTTATATTATCAAGAAGTGCCTTTGCGTCATCCGTTGAGAGCTCACCCTCGTATGGGCCGTGCAAAGCTGATGCCCTGCAGTGGATGCAAGCAAGGTTGCAGCTTCGCGTTATCTCCCACGCGATCATTCTCGGTGGGGGCACTTGCCCGTTTAAGTCTTTTACTTCGGCTTTTGCCATTTATAAAACCTCCATGTTAGCTCATAGCTGATAGCTCACAGCATGAAAGTAAGTAATGAGCCTATTCACCCAACCAGCGGGCGGCGTCTTTTGCATGGTAGGTGATGATTATATCCGCACCGGCCCGCTTGATGCCGGTAAGTATCTCAAGCACAACCCGTCTCTCGTCTATCCAGCCCCTCTCAGCCGCGGCTTTAACCATCGAGAACTCCCCGCTTACGTTATACGCGGCTGTGGGATAGCCGAACTCCTGCTTTACCACATGGATTAAGTCAAGACAGCTCAACGCCGGCTTTACCATGACGATATCCGCGCCTTCCTCTATATCGAGCGCGACTTCGCGAATCGCCTCTAAGGAATTTGCGGCATCCATCTGATACGACCTGCGATCGCCAAACTGCGGAGTCGACTCGGCGGCCTCCCTAAACGGGCCGTAGAACGCAGATGCCTGCTTGGCTGAGTAGGCCATAATCGGGATATCCTGAAAGCCGTTCTCGTCAAGGTTCGACCGGATTGCTGCGACACGGCCATCCATCATATCCGATGGCGCAACTATATCCGCTCCGGCCTCGGCATGTGTGAGGGCTTCTTTTGCCAAAAGCTCAAGGGTAATGTCGTTTAGTATCTCGCCGTTTCTTACTATGCCGCAGTGGCCATGGCTCGTGTACTCGCACAGACAAACATCGGTTACGACAAGTAAATTCGATACTTCTTTCTTAATTGCGCGGATAGCCCGCTGCACGATGCCGTCTTCGGCATAGGCCTCGGAGCCCGCCTCATCTTTGACTTCCGGTATGCCGAATAGGAGGATTGCCGGGATACCCAAATCCTTGACCTCTTTGGCCTCCTCGACAATGAGGTCGATCGACATCTGGTAGTTGCCGGGCATCGAGGATATCTCTTTTTTAAATCCCTCTCCCGGTGTTACAAAAAGCGGATAGATAAAGTCGTCGACGCTTAAGTCGGTCTCCCTTACCATCCTTCTTAAGTTCTCGTTTTTGCGCAACCTGCGCGGTCGATATGCTGGAAACTGCATACAACATCACCCCTTCACGGGGGACGTTCTTGAATAGTTGAATTTTTATTCAACTATTCAAGAACGTCCCCTTTATCTTTATTATGGCGCTGACCAGGCCGGGAATTGTGTATTCCTCGGCTATTATATCAACTTTAAGGCCGAGTTTCTCTACCGCCTCAGAGGTAACCGGGCCGATAACGGCAACTGAAACGCCCTGTGTGAGATCCTTTAGCTCGGGGCCGATAAGCTTTGCAAGATTGTTAATTGTCGATGGACTGGTAAAGGTCGCGATATCGATGCTGCCCTCAACAAACATCTCTTTTATCCGGGTAGCCGCCGCCTCATCAAGAACCGTCTGGTAGACCTCGGCGACGTCGACTTCTGCGCCCATCCCGCGCAGAGTGTCGGGCAAGACGTCGCGCGCAACCTTTGCCCGCGGGACAAGAACGCTGTTGCCCGCTATCCCAATCCGCTTAAACTCCTCGATAAGACCTTCGGCGACAAACTCCTTTGGGGTCACATCGATGTTTATAAGAAGCTCCTTGACCACCCTGGCCGTTGCGGGGCCGATAACGGCAACTTTTGCGCCGGCAAGTATCCTGATGTCTTTGCCCAATGCCTTCATACGCTTTATAAAATAGCGGACACCGTTGGCGCTGGTAAATATCACCCAATTGTATCCGGGACCGTCCTCTAATCGCTCAAGCGCGCGGTCGATGTTTTCAAAGCTGTCTGGGTCGGTGATCTTTATCGTTGGGACCTCAATCGCCTGGCCACCCAATTCGCCAAGAAGATCTGATAGCGCACCCGCCTGCTCTTTGGCCCGTGTGACAAGAATGCGCTTGCCAAAAAGCGGCTTCTTCTCATACCAGCAAAGCTTCTCGCGAAGTTTTACGACGTCGCCGATGATTATAATGCAGGGGGCCTTCAGCCCTGCCTCGGTGACTTTACCGACGATGCCTTCAAGCGTGCCGATAACCGTTTGCTGCTGCGGGGTTGTCCCCCACCGGATAATGGCAACCGGCGTATTCTTATCGCGCCCGTGCTTAATTAACTGGTCAACAATTGATGGGAGATTTCTCATGCCCATATAAAAGATAATTGTTCCGATACCGACAAGACTCTTCCAGTCAATATCGGTGCTTGGCTTTGAGGGGTCTTCATGTCCGGTAACATAGGCAACCGTCGATGTTACGCCGCGATGGGTTACCGGTATGCCGGCATAAGCAGGTACGGCGTTCCCCGCCGACACTCCGGGGACGAACTCAAACTCGATTCCGTTTTCAAACAAAACAAGCGCCTCTTCACCGCCGCGTCCGAAGATCAAGGGATCCCCGCCCTTAAGACGTGTTACTACCTTACCCTCTTTCGCCTTTTCAACCAGTATGCGATTTATGTCTTCCTGCTTAACGGAGTGTTTGCCATCGGCTTTTCCGACATAGATAAACTCGGCATCCGGCTTGGCGTGCTCAAAGAGTAAATTGGTTGCCAGCCGGTCGTAGATTATGACATCGGCTTGAGCGATGCACTCAAGCCCCCTTAGAGTTATCAATTTCGGATCGCCGGGGCCCGCCCCAACTAAGTATACTTTACCATTCAAAATCTATCTTACCTTTACTTAATTTTGCGCAATGTGCCCTAATATCGCTTTTAGCCAAAAGGCGAAAAGGCCAAAAGGGGATTTAAATCTCTTTTTCACCTTTTGGCGGACCCACAAATCTAGACCCGATTTTCATTGGCCTTTTGGCGCACTTCCATTCTAGACCTACTTTTAAGTGGCGAGCCCACTTTCTAGACCCTCTAGCCATTAGTATGCATCGGCTTTGGTACACAAACTGCTGCGGCCCTTACCTCATCCAGTATCTTATCTGCACCCATGCTCTTTAATTTATTTGCAAGGTTAACTCCAAGCTCATCGGCATTGGCCGGGTCGCCGGCTATAGAATTGCGAACAAGTTTTGAGCCATCAAGGCTTGCAACCATGCCGTCTAGGCGCAACTTGCCATCCTCAACTACCCCCAACGCGCCGATAGGGATTTGGCAGCCGCCCTCAAGCTCTCTAAGTAGCGCCCGCTCAGCGGTGACTGCAGCTCTGGTCGGCGTATCGTCAAGGTACTTCATAAGCTCAAGCATATCCTCGTCACCGGCTCTGATCTCAACAGCGATCGCCCCCTGGCCGACGGCGGAGAGCATGATATCAGATGGGATTCGCTCGGTTATCCCCTCGGCCCATCCCATCCTATCAAGTCCTGCTGCGGCAAGGATAATCGCGTCAAAGAGCCCCTCGTCCATCTTGCGAAGCCGGGTATCTAGGTTGCCGCGCACGTCCTTGATTTTTAAGTCGGGCCGGCGGTTAAGCACCTGAGCAATCCTTCGCAAAGAGCTTGTTCCAACAATCGAGCCGGCTGGCAGATCATCCAAACCTTTCCCGCTTTTGGATATAATGACATCCCTGGGATCGACCCTCTTTAAGAACGCCCCCAGCGTAAGGCCCTCCGGAATCTGTGTCGGGACATCTTTACTGCTGTGAACAGCCAAGTCAACTTCGCCCTCCAAAAGGGCGGTCTCTATCTCTTTTACAAAAAGCCCTTTATCTCCGATTTTGGCCAGGGCCACATCGAGGATTTTATCCCCTTGCGTTTTAATTTTCTTAAGTTCAATCTCAACGCCGGCTTTCTCGGCAAGTATTGAGGCCACGTGCTCGGATTGCCAGATCGCCAGCTTGCTCCCACGCGTTCCAAGTATATACTTCTTTCTTGTCACTCCATCACCCCTAATTTAAACTTCAGGGATTTCATAAAGATACAATATCCCGTTCACCTATTTGCCTGATGAAACTCGGGGTTTGCTATAAAGGAAGCGGCGGTCTCAGTCTCAGACTCTTCGTCCTCTTGCCCGTTCCCATCTTCGATGTCAAAAAGATACCGTAATGATTCTACATAAAGATAGCCGTCTTTTCTATTGGCGCACTCTTTCATTTTTACGATTGGCTTATGAAGTATCTTGTTTATAATTGCGCTTGTTAAAGCGTTCAGTGTATTTATATCGGAGTCGGACAGGTTCGGTAATTTTCTTAAGTGCTTCTCAAGCTCTTTTATTCTTATCTCCTCAGCCTGGCGTCTGAGTATTGCAATCGTCGGCGTTACCTCAAGCGAGGCCAGCCAGGAACTAAAATTTGCGACCTCGGCCTCTACAACCCCCTCGGCAATTTGCGCCGCCTTCTTTCTCTCCTCAAGATTGGTTTGCACAACCGAGTCAAGGTCGTCGATATCGTAGGCAAACACGTTGTAGAGGTTTGCGACCTCCGGGTCGATATCTCGCGGGACCGCGATGTCGATAAAGAAGATTGGCTTGTTCTTTCTCTTATGCATGACCTTGGTTATATGGTCCTTGCCCACTATGTAATGCGGAGCCCCTGTTGAGCTTATAACGATATCGGCGTGAACCATATGGTCAACGAAATCGCTAAACGGCACCGCCGTTCCGCTGTATTTTGCGGCCAGAATCTCGGCCCTCTCAAACGTGCGGTTGGTGACAATCACCTTGTTTACGCCATTTGCCACCAGGTGCGTTGCGGTGAGCTCGATCATCTCGCCCGCGCCGATTAGCATTGCAGTCCTGCCATCAAGCGTCTCAAAAACTTTCTTGGCCAGTTCAACGGCCGCGTAGCTTACCGAGACCGCGCTTTCGCCGATCTCTGTCTCGGTTCTCACTCTCTTGCCCGCAAGAAGCGCGTGGCGAAAGAGGCGGTTTAGTATGGTTGAGGTGGCCTCGGCCTCAAAGGCCGCGTCATATGCGTTCTTCACCTGGCCTTGTATCTGCGCCTCGCCCAAAACCATCGAGTCGAGGCTTGAAGTCACCCTGAAGAGATGAAGGATCGCGTTTTTACCCTCACGAAAGTAAAGGTATTTCTCCAGCTTGTCGCGGATAATACCATGGTAACTGCTTACGAACTGGGTTAGGTCATCCTTGCCCTTATCTACGTCGCCGGCGATTACATATATCTCCATGCGATTGCATGTTGAGAGAATAACCGCCTCGTTAATGCTGGGATATCCAGTTAGAATATGCAAGGCATCCGATAAGATCTGCTCCGGGAAAGTTACCTTTTCCCTGATCTCAACGGGAGCCGTCTTGTGGCTGAGACCAGCAACAATTATATGCATGATCTTACTCTTTCCTCTACCTCTTGGTTCTTGCCCTCTTTTAACAACCTGATAACATCAGAGTCGATTAATCTATTTAAAGCCCGCTTTCTCTCCTCCGGGTCGCCGTACTTCTCGGCGACCTGCGCGCGGAAGTCTCTTAAGATGTCGCAATACTCCGCATACTCATCGCCAAACATCTGCTGTAGTTGTTTTCGAATGTTCTTTGCTAAGGCTGGGCAACTTCCACTTGTTGAAATACTGATAATAAGATCTCCGCGGCGAACTGTTGAGGGTACGATGAAGGAACAAAGCTCGGGCGTATCTACCACATTAACCGGTATTTTGTTTTCACTTGCCTCTTGGTGGACCTTTTTATTTAACTCATGGTCGTCGGTTGCAACTATCGCCAGGGTCGCGCCTTCCAGGTCTCCGGTCTCGTACCCGCGCCTTGCCACCTCAACGCGGCCCTCTTCGGCAAGCCTGATAATCCCCGGAGTAAACCGCGGGCTTACTACCTTAACATCTGCCCCGCACTCGACCAGCGAGGCAACCTTTCTCTCGGCAACATCTCCCCCACCGACAACAACGCACTTCTTACCTTCAATATCGATATATAACGGATAAAAAGCCATTACTTAACCGAGACCTCCACCATAGCTATGGATGCTCGGGAGAAGACCTGTATTTCCGATTAAATACGTTACGATGGCTACGATAAATCCAACAACTGCAAACATATTTGCTCTCTTACCCTGCCACCCAAAAGTCGTCCTTACCACGAGGTAGCCCCCGTAAACCAGCCATGTCGCTATTGCCATAAGGATTTTAAAATCCTTGTACCACATCGACCACTGGGGAAGCATCTCGGCCCTGATTATGCCGGTTGCAACGACCAGGGTTAGAAACGTAAAACTAAAAGCGATTGCCTTGTGGCATAGATCATCCGATATCTCAAGCGATGGCAATTTGCGAAATATCTTGCCGGGCTTTTTATCACGCATGGCGCGAAGTTGCCTTTCTTGAAGTAGATAGGCTATCGCTATTGCAAGGGCCACGGTCATCGATGCATAAGCCAGCACTGCAAATGTCACGTGTATGCCGACCCAGTAGCTCTTAAGCTGATCAGATAGTTTCTCGGTCAGCCCATAGGCATGCCAGGCAAGAAACTGCAGGATGACCGATATCGGCATAACCACCATACCGAACGCTTTAACCTTTGAGCTTCGCCCCGCATAGATCGACTCGATCAGAAGAAAGACACCGATTATAAATGTAGAGAAGATGATGCGCATGGTAAACGGGCCGGCTGTTTTCTCAACGCCTAAAGCATTGGCGCGTATAAATATAACCGCCATTAAGAGAGTAAACGTGCCAAGGGCCGAGCCGACCGCAGTGTAGGTATGGATACGCCGCTCCGCCTTTGCCGCAAAATTTCCGATATAGGCCAAGCTGCTGGTAATCCCGCATACCAGCGACAGCCAAAACAATACTATGGTTAACTTCTCCAAATTACTCGCCCCTGGCCAAAAGCAAGCTTACTATAACGCAAATTAATCCACACTCTTCTTTTCAAAAGCTTTATTTAACGCACCCAGCTCTTTTTTAAGTCCAGAAAGCTTGTTATTAACTGCAAATACATATGCAAAAAGCACTACCCAAATGCCCATATATGCGGCAACAACGTAAGGTACAGCTTCTTTAAATTCCATATTAATTAACCTCCAAGCTTATTCTTTAAGTAATCTACTTCCTCGCCGGCAAGCAGCGTTTGATAGCGCAGCAAGAGAAATGCGACGTATAAAACAGTCATCCCAAACATGGATACAAGAAACGCCGCGAGCATCGAGTGCTCCATCTTTGCGCCTGAGCTATCAAAAACTATCGGATGAACCGATGGGATAAGCCGTATTGCAAAAAAGGTAAACGGCACCGTAACCGCAGCAATAACCGAGTAGGCTGCCGAAAGCCGGGCTTTTGAGCTTTCCTCGCTTACCGCCGAGCGAAGGACAAAGTATCCTGAATAAAGAAGCATTAAGATGAGATAGGTGGTAAGCCTCGGCTCCCACTCCCACCAGGTGCCCCACTCGGAGCGTGTCCAGATATCCCCCGTCCACATAACAAGCGCGCCAAACACGAAGCCTAGCTCAACCGAGGCAAAGCTTAAGAAGTCGTATTTGCGCTCCTTTCTAGCTAAGAACAGCGCGCCGAATATAGCCCCGATAACGAAGGCTACAAGCGATGTTTCAGCAATCGGCGCGTGGAAGTAAAATATTTTTTGGCTGAAAATAGAAACATCTTTGCCGTCTTTTTGAATGACAATTTGCGGCGCAACTAAGAAGGCCAGCGCCAATCCTGTAAGCAGCAAAACAGCCGCGATGGCAAACAGCAATTTTGTAGCTTTTTCCATGCTTCACTCCCCTATAACAAAATCGTAAAGGGCATAAGCCACCAGTAAAAATAGTATATCATACGCAATCAGTAATTTCATTGCGCTAAACACGTTTGCGAGCTTTTCACCGGCCACTCCGGCCATTATGCCGCCGGTGGAAACAACGGCGGCCGCAAGAACCGGCAAGATTACCGGCAAGAAAATCAGTGGTAGCAGCATATCCCTCATTTTAGTATTAATAGACACCGTTGAAAGCAGCGTCCCAACGGTGGAAATTCCGATGTTGCTTAAAACAATTGCGCTGATAAACAGGGCAATTGACCCCTCTATCGAGAGTTTAAACAGTATCATATAGATGGGAACGGTTATAATCTCAACGATAGATATAAACATGAAGTTGCCGGCCATCTTCCCAAAAAATATATTCGGGCGGTCGACCGGTGCAAGAAGCAGCCCTTCCAAGCAGCCCTCATCTTTTTCGTGGACAAAAGACCTGTTCAGGCCCAAAAGGGCGGTGAAAAGAAAGGCGATCCAAAGAAGTCCTCCGGCATAATCGCTAAAACTTTCCGAATCGCCGAATGCGTATTTAAATGCAACCATAACCAAAAGGACAAAGAGAAACATGGATACCACCATCTCTTTGGTCCTGAGCTCGGCGATTATATCTTTTTTAATGATCGCGGCAATCTGCTTTGCACCCGACACCTTACGAATCACCCTTTACCCGCTGCTGGTAGATGCTTTTAAACATATCGATATCGAGCTCTTCTTTGTCCTGGTAAAACACTATTTGGCCGTTATATAAAATCATGGCCTTTGAGCAAAGCGCAAGGCCGCGCTCGATGTTGTGGGTTATCATGATAAACGTGTGCTCGGCACGGATACTATCAAGCAAGTTTTCAAAGATATCAACCGCGTGCGGGTCAAGACCCGAGTGTGGCTCGTCCAAAAACAGAATTGAGGGCTTATGAAGAAGCGCGCGGGCAATTGCTAATCGCTGCGTCATACCTTTAGAATAGGTGCGTACCAGATCGTAGCGGCGGTGCCCCAGCTCAACCTGGTCAAGCAGCTCATCGATCCTCTCATCCAGGTTGTGGACACTATACATAGCACCGTAAAACCTTAAGTTCTCCTCGGCGTTTAAATCCAGGTAGAGAAGGGGGCTGTGCGAGATAAGACCGACTTTCGCCCTGATTGCCGCCGAGTTTTTCATCGGATTCATACCGGAGACTCTGATCTCGCCACTCGTCGGTGCGATAAGTGTTGTGATGATTTTTATAAGGGTGGTCTTTCCCGCCCCGTTCGGTCCGAAAAGGGATAGAAAGCCTCCCTTTTCAAGCTCAAAAGATATCTTATCGAGGACTTTTCTTTTTCCAAAAGTCTTTGTAAGGTTATTTACCTCGACCTCAGGAATCCGAGCAGGGTCTTTTTCGTTTTTTTCTTTTTCTAAGAGCTCTGTTGCTTTAGTCAATATCTGTGTCAGAGAATTTCTGACCTTCTCCTCCTACTAGAATTCTAGTTTCAAGTTTCTAGTTTCTAGTCTCTAGTCTGCAGTCGCCAGCGCTTCCTTGCGCCGGCGGGCTGCCTTTTTGGCCTCAACTTCATCCGTCTCTTCGGCGGTCGCCGGAGCGGACTTTGGCCACATGGCAATCAGTGTGCCGAATACTAAAACTAAGCTACCAATCCAAACAAATGAGATAAGTGGATTGATTTTTATATTTACCGATAGATTGCCCTGCTTGTCTATACCGTTAAAGATAACAAACACGTCTCTGAACGGCTCGTAGTGAACGGCTGCTTTAAGCGTTTGCTGTTGCTGGGTCTCGTGGTAGACCATCTCTGGAGCGATCTCCCCTAACGACTTGCCGTTTTTATTATTCCGCAACTGGAAGACGGCGCTGTAAAAAGTCTCGTCCGGAGCCTGTCCTTGTTTTAATTCCTTATAGGTCAACTGGTAGTCACCGGCCTGTATAACCTGGCCCGGCTGGTTCTTTATAACGGGCTGGATATCCTGCACGTAGAGCATGGAACCGGCGATACCGAAAAACATGATCGCTATGCCGAGATGGCTTAAATAGCCTCCGGTTAGGCTGCGGCTGTTCTTAAATGTTGCAAATAACGCGCTTGTGAACCCGACCCCCCGGTTTTTCGCCCGCGTGCTTACCTTGATATAGAAAAGCTCCAAAACCGCGGCCATTGAGAAGAACGCGACAAAGATTGTAGCAACGCCGAAGGGCTGGCTAAGCCAATTTACGCTGTTCCACCCCATTACAAACGGAATAATTGCCACTACGGCAAATCCTAATGGTAGCGCAAATTGCCTGAGCAACTTCTTCCCGTCGGTCTTGGTCCAACCTAAAAACGGGCACACGGTTACAAGCAACAAATATACCAACCCTATCGGTTGGGCCAGTTTATTGTAAAAATCAGCCTTTACCTCCGCGCCGCTAAATATCGGGAGCAACGTTGTAAAAAGAATGATGACCATGAACATAACCAGCATTACGTTGTTTAGGTAATAGGTAAAATGCTTGGACAGAAAGTCGCTGAAGAACTCCTGTGTCTCGAATTCTTTCGCTCTTGTTTTTGCCAGGTATATCGTCGCTCCGGCGGCTGCAAGCATCAAACCGCCGAATAAGATAATAAGGTCGACCTTAGTGCCCTGGAACGAGTGTACCGACACCTTGGAGAGAAGACCGGTGCGCGTGATAAATGTGGCCATGACGCACATGATAAAAGAGAGCGAGGCCAGTGAAACCGCCCATATCTTCATTCCACCTCTTTTACGGTACACTGCGAAAGTGTGAAGAAGCGCGGTGCCGACAAACCACGGCAAAATTGATGCGTTCTCCACCGGGTCCCAGCCCCAGTAGCCGCCCCATCCAAGAACAACATAGGCCCAAAGCGCGCCCAGCCATATTCCAACTGTTAAGAAGAACCAGGCAAAAAGCGTCCATCCACGCGCCCGATTTACCCATTCGCTCGAGGCGTTTCTATCAATTAGCGCAGCTATTGCAAATGCAAACGGAATGGTGAGTCCGGCATATCCCATAAAAAGCGTGGGCGGATGAAAAACCATCGCCCAGTGCTTCAACAGCGGATTTAGTCCCATGCCGTTTCCAATCATGGCAACCTGCGGGTCGGCCGCCTTAAATGGGTTTGTAGCAACAAGAATAGTTACCGTCAGGAATAGTTGGATAAAGTTTGAAATATAAAGTGCTAGTGAGTTAAGACGGTTCTCTTTCTTTAGATTAAAAAAAGCAAGAACCGCTGTGTATCCGGTTAACATCCAAAGCCACAGGAGGAGTGAGCCCTCATGACCCGCCCAAAAAGCGGAGATTTTATAGAAGGTGCTTAGCTGCATCATCGAGTTTTCGGCAACATAGCCGAACGAAAAATCATTATTTATAAATGCGGCAACTAAAACCAGGCTTGCAAAAGTTACGGCGATAAACTGCCAGACCATGCCCCAGTTGCCCGCCACCTGCTGCTTCTGGCCTTTACGCGGCTTAACTTTATTGCCCACATAGAAACTGTAGGCCGTATAGATCGATATGGCGATCGATATGATAAGGGCAAGCAAACCGATAATACGCATTGTCTAGTTTCCTCCTGTTTTCTTCGACTTGTACTTAGAAGGACACTGGGTTGTAATGCTCTTTGCTTCCATCAAATTTTGTGATACTAGCCTGCCCTCCACGATGGCCTGAACTCCCCCGCCGAATGTCGACGGCATCTGGCCGGAGTAGGTAACCATGAGTTGTTTATCCTTGTCATGAATCTTGAAGGTGTACTTGCGCCCCTCCTGGTTAACCGAGCCCTTCAGTATCTCGCCACCTACCCTGACATTTTTGCCTACATAAGTCGAGTCCTTTGTTACCTCATCAATCTTTCTATAATATGAAAGTGAGGATGACGAAGAATTTCCCATTAAGCTGAAGATCATGTAACCAATAGCGGCAATAAGAACAATAGTAACAACCAGCAGTCGCGTTTTACTTTTGCTGTCAACCATTAAATCTCCCCCTAATTAGCTCATAGCTCATAGCTCACAGCTCACAGAGTGAAAGCAAGTAATAGGGACTCTGTCATTGCGAGCCGAACCTTTTTGTCATTGCGAGCCGTAAGGCGAAGCAATCTCGGGAGTTGCAGCTAACATGAGATTGCTTTCCAAGCTCCTTCGGAGTCACTTCGTTCCTCCTATGACAAATTCCTTTCACCATTTCACCGTAAGTTAGTCCGATAAATCGGGCAACTATTTTATTACCACTTAAGAATTTTGACGCCTGATGAATCAGGCAACTACTATGCAGCGTAGCACAAAATCCCATCAGGTCAACCATAAACCCTGGCTGCGGCACAGCTTATTGAAAAAACTAGGCCTTAGCTTCTTGCTCCCTCAGCATGGATGTAAAGACACTCATCAAGGCAAGTGCTGCAACAATAAATACCAGGGTAATAAGACCGGCAAAAAACTTTATTGCAAAAGAATCTGACGCCGCAAAGGCGTTATTCGGATGAAAAATCTTGCCGGTCTTTAAAAGAAGTAGAAAGGCTAAAGCGGGCAGACCAAAATTTAAGGCCGCCCAAAGCGATTTATTTTCTACCATTGATCGGACTAAAACGGTGACGACCGCCATGAGAAGGATAAGCGTTGCAACCCGAAGCCGGGGCTCGTGCCACCAGGTGCCGCCCCAGATAACGTAGGCCCCGATAGCCCCCAGCGTAAGATGACCCACCCAAAATATAGTCGCCGTCGATTGGCCAGCCGAGGACCAGGTAACTAGGGTATCTTTTATACTCTGTATCGCCGACTTGCCCGGAGCCAAAAACCCGATGAAGTAAAGCAGCCCGAGCAAACCCGAGGCAACAAACATGATAAGACCAACCCAGGTGATAGCGGCGTGTAGGTAGATTAGCCTGATGTTGCCTCCCAGCGTTTTTTCTTCAGGGGCGATTAATGCAAGGATTACAGCTAAGAGAATTAGCCCGAAGGTTGCTAATAAAGCTATTTTTCGCTTTCTTGGATTAGACTCCATGACCATTAAAATAGGACACCCCCGCCAGGAAGCGCGTTTTTTGTTGTTTAGGCAAGCAAACCTGGACAGGGGTGATGAATAACCTGTTTACTTACGCCTTTTAGCTTGCCTAAACAAGTCCAGCTTAACAAAAATTATGCGTTTAAGCAAGGAAAATTCGAGCAAGTTGGGGAATTTGTAGACCTATGACCAGAAAAAACAAAGGGCCCTAATTAAGCATACTACGCCGCGACATCACAAGGATGACTCAGTAGAACCAGAACCTGTCTCTCAACTAGCTCATCGATGAATTCTTCGATCTCTTGGCGTATTTGCACCTCAGGCTTCCTGCTTTGCGCCATGATCTCTTGAATAATATCTTCCACTTCATGTTGCCCATCCGCGAGTTCCCAGATCTTTGTTCCGGCAGCATTCAACACAAAAAGTTTTTTGTCCTTTGCCTGTATTATCAGCGTCTGCCTATCTATGATGCACGATGCGGAATCCGCACCCCTGAGCGGGTAACTTCCTGCATTCATACTTCTTTTCTGCCTCCATGAATATCTGCTCTACTGATTGCTTAGTTAATTCCCTTTAAGTCTATAAATAAATCAAAAGATATCGCCCTGTAACTATTTTCTGTTTTAATGTGTCGCTTTAATGCGGTTCTTGCTCCCGTCGGGGATGCGTTTTTTTCTGGGCAGCCCTTTGTCGCCGGTCGAGGAGAGATAGTAGAGGGTGTGCAGCAACTGCTGGACGGGATCGGTGTTATGAAGCTGCACGCCGGCCGGGACACTAATAAGCGCCGGTGTGTAGTTTAGGATAACCGATACCCCGCCCTCGACAAGCAGGTTGGCCGCTTCCTGGGCAGATGTCGGCGGTACGGCAATTATGCCAATCTCAATGTTCGTGCTTTTAGTGATCTGGGGCAGGTCTTTAATATCAAAGACCTCAAGATGCCTGATGTTTTCCCCGATTTTGCCCGGATCCTTATCGAATATGGCGGCGATATGGAAACCGTGCTGCAATAGCCCTTCATATGAAGCAATCGCAGAGCCGAGGTTCCCCGCCCCGACCAGGGCGATCTTATGAGGCTCGTCCGACCCCAGTATCCGCTGGATATGCTGTATTAAGGTCTCGACATCATAGCCGACACCCTTTTTCCCGAAGGTACCGAAATAGGTAAAATCCCGGCGCACTTCAGCCGGATTAACGCCGCTTGATGAACCCAGGCGCTCTGACGAAACCGTCTCGATCCCGTTCTGCTGGAACTTGATCAGGCAGTTTAGATACGTTGATAAACGTTCAATTACGCCTTCAGGTATATCGTTCAATTTTAACTCCTTATCCAATTACCAGCCCCCGCGTATGTCGACGGATTGCTTTTAGGAAGAAAAGCTATTGGTCAACCTCTACATTGTAACCGATGATACAAACTTCTTCCAGAGAGCAGTAGGTTAAATTTGTTAGAATCTTGCTCCTTCAAGTGCGTTATAACATGAACAATCTCTGACCTCGGGCAACTTTGGCACCAGGGCAAATAGTAGATTTCTTAACTTGTCGTTGTTTTCGTTGAAAACCTTTATTACCTCCTCGTGCGATACCGGCGGGATATCCGGCATGCCCTCGAGACCGACATCGTAATCGGTGATAAGCGAGATGTTTAAGTAGCACATCTCAAGCTCGCGGGCAAGGTAAGCCTCCGGGTACTGGGTCATATTAATTACCTCCCAGCCCATTGATGAGAACCACTTGCTCTCAGAGCGGGTGCTAAACCTCGGGCCCTGGATAACAACCACTGTGCCGCCATTAACAACCGGGATGTCCAGTTCTTTTGCGGTCTCATAGGCCACTGCGCGCATGGCAGCGCAGTAGGGATCGGCTGCGCTTACATGAGTAGCTATCGGCCCGTCGTAGAAGGTATCCTTTCGCCCGCTCGTGCGGTCGATAAACTGGTCGCAAATGACAAAGCTACCCGGCCTGATCTCTGGCTGTAGGCTTCCGCTTGCACACGGCCCGATTATCTGCCCAACCCCAAGCGACTTCATCGCCCACGTGTTTGCCCGGTAGTTAATCATGTGTGGGGGATACTGGTGATCGCTCCCGTGCCGGGGCAAAAACGCCACCTTTTTGCCCGATATCTCGCCTATCGCGATTTTATTGCTTGGCGGGCCGTAAGGGGTCTCAACATGTACCTCCTCGATATTCTCCAGAAAAGAATAAAACCCCGAACCCCCGAATATGCCTACCTCAGCTCTTTTTTCTGCCATATTTGCCTCCTAAGAATTAGTATAAAATTATTTAGGAACAATATACCGGAAGAGTCATTCGATTGGAATGTTTTGGATGGAGCTTGCGCCTATTTCCTGACAATCCTTGCCAGCTCGCCATCTTTAGGTGGGATTATCTCAACCGCCTCGGAAGGCTTCTCAACATGGATGAGGCGCCTTGCCTCTTCGCCGAACTTCCAGCTTGCCACATCGGCCTCAGGCTCCCCTTTGGCCTTACTGTATCTTGCGGTAAGAACGGCCGCCTCAAAAACCGTATCCTCACCGAAGGAGTTTTTTGGGATCATAGTTAGCGGGCTGGGGAAGCCTTGCACCTCAAAAATTAAGTCGCCCGGCTCGGCAAGCTGCATCAGAGTGTTGTTTTCCGGCTCGTTTCTTGAGACGACAATTATCGCGCCTTCGCTGGATAAAAAAACGCGCCCGATTTTAATTAAGCTGACATCCTTCGCGGAGGGTTCCGCCTCCACTTTATAGAGGTTGCGAAGCCTTACCGCGTACATCGGGTCGGTTAGGATACAGCCGCCGGCCGGAGACGGGTACTCGTCTATCCCGTAATGTTTGGCAAGTGCCATCTGAGGTTTTCTTGAGCGGCCACGTATCGCCAAAAGTTTATTTCTATCGACAAGGCCTTCTCTCTCGGGGATGGTCTCATCAAGTAGTTTTGCCGAGAGTGGGCGCAAAATGTATCCTTCCATACCCGACTCTTTTTCGACAACCCGCAGCGCGTTGCGGTTTTGCGACTTGGGTCGCTCACCGAGCACCTCGCCAGTCGCGACAAAGTCGGCTCCCAACCTTTTCATAAGTTCGCCGGCCTTCTTTATCATAAGCGCATGACAGTCTATGCAGGGATTCATAAAACGGCCGTAGCCATGCTTCGGGGACTTAAGCATCTTTAGGTGTTCTTCGGTGATGTCTATGATATGAACCGGCATCCCGAGCATCTCGGCCGCCTTTTGGGCGCTAACCGAGCCAAAAAAAGGCGTAACAAACGTTACCGCCTCTACTTTGATTCCCTGGTCTTCAAGTACTTTTGCAGCTAATATGCTATCTAAGCCACCGGACATAAGAACTAGCGCTTTTACCAAATCGCGACACCCCTGAAACTAATTAAAAATTCTCTATCTACCAAATTGTTGCCTGATTTATCAGGCCTGTAGTTGCCACATTTATGGGGCGTGCAGTTGCACAAACCTATGGTTGTTTATTTGTGGGTACTATATATCTTTAACCATTACCGTTTTGCAAGTGCGCGCCCGATGAATCGGGCAACTACATTGGGTCTAAAATATATCCAAACTGATGTATTGTGGCACTCGTTTATTAAACACCGCAACCCTATCATACCCTGCATCTTTTGCAGCCGATATTGCGAGATCAAAATCTTTGCCGACTTCTTCGGGCTTGTGGGCATCCGAGCCGAGTGTGATCGGGACATCCGACTCGAAGCAGAGCCGCAAGATATCCGCGCTGGGATACATCTCGCCGGCCGGCTTGCGCAGGCCCGCTGTGTTTATCTCAACGCACGCCCCGGCATCCTTAACCGCCCCCACAGTATCCCTTACGAGCGGCGTTATATCGGCCTCCGGCCTGAAGTTATACTTCTTGATCAGGTCGAGGTGCCCGATGACATCAAAAAGCCCCGTCTTGGCCGCATCGGCGACTAATCCGAAATAGCGCGTGTAAAGCTTATAAATATCCCAGTCTTTATATCCGTCGATGTAGCGACTGTCGTCAAAACCCCAGCCGTCGATAAAGTGAACCGAGCCGATGACAAAATCAAAGTCGTAGGATTTAAGAAGACGTGCCGTCTCCTCCTCGTAACCGGGTAGATAATCCGCTTCGATGCCCGCCTTAATTGCAATTTCGGGAAACTCTTTTTTAAGGTCTTCCACCGCCTGGATATACTCGCCTAATTGGTCAATACGCATAGTAAGGGTGGGGTCCTGTTTAAACAGTAGCGGCAGGTGGTCGGCAAAGCCTATCTCTCTTAATGAAAGCTCGCACGCACGCGCAACATAATCGAACATCTTGCCGGATGCGTGCCCGCAGCGCGCGGTGTGGATGTGATAATCAATCATCTTTCAACTCTTCCTCGGTAATAACTTCTATGCCGGATTCCCTTAGCAAGGCGGACGTAACGCCGTCGCCCGTAACTATCTTACCGGAAAAAGTCCCGTCATAAATAGCCTTATGCCCGCAGGATGGACTGCGCGACTTTAGAACAGCTTTGTTTGCACCAAAGATGCGCGCAAGGCTTAACATCTCCTGCGCGCCTCTTATAAATTCTTGCGTAACGTCTTTGCCTTCTCGGGTCAGCACCCGTGCCCTTCCGGCAAGCACATCATGGCCATCCCCGCCCACGATTTCGGCAGGGGGCCGCGGTGTGGCAAGCCCGCCTCCCTGCTCGGGGCAAAACGGCACCGCTATTGCTTGTTCAACTAATTTTTTAACCGGTTCGCAAAGTTTATTGCTGCTATCGTACCTGGTATCTAAGCCGGCAAGGCAGGAGCTTACTATAAACCTGCCCTCTCCAGAATTGAAGGTCTGGTTAGCCAACGTACTTCACTTACACCTTTCACGGACGCCAACTTTGCTACAATTGTAGACGAGTCAACATCCTGCGGGATTTGTAACCCTAACTGTATTATGCTTGCACCCTCGCCTTCAAGCGGCTCAATCTCGATGTTTCTTATCGTAACACCCAGCTCGCCAAGCGCCGACGCCACCAACCCCAATTCCTGAGGTTGATCTACCGCCAACAATTGAATGGTCCTGTGGCCGGAAACCGCCCTGAGCTCGACATACACCAATGCGATCAGTGTGACAAGGACAAGGATAGTTGTGACGGTCGCGGCAAGGTAAAACCCGGCACCGGCTGCCAACCCGACTCCGGATACCACCCAAATGCTTGCCGCAGTTGTAAGACCCCTTACGATGCTGCCCTGCCGGATGATCGCACCTCCGCCAAGGAAGCCTATTCCGGTAACAACGCTTGCCGCAATGCGGTCTACGGTGGTTCGGGGAAGACCCAAAATGGGCTCTATATTGATAGAGATAAGCATAATGAGCGCCGAGCCTAACGCCACCAGCGCATGGGTGCGAAGGCCGGCGGGCTTCTCATGGATTTCCCGCTGGTAGCCGATAGCACCGCCAAGAACCATGGCAAGCACCAGCCTTAATATAGCCTCCCAAAATGGAGTAACCGTCGTAGCCGGCATGTATCTCACCTTTACTTATTCTATCGACTCCAAAGGCAATCTTATTTATAAGATTATGAGGCTTTCCCATTTTATATGCCACATTAAAACCGCTGATACGCTGGGTTATTCAAAAAACATCTCGGCAGTGCCGGTTGGGTCGAGATCGCCGGCTTCTGGTGTGTGTGTCTCCAGAAGCTTTTTTGCCGCGGTTCTTAATACATAGTCATAAGCTTCTTTTGCCAGCCATTCGATATAGGTCGGGTCTTCAGCAAGGACGTCTCCAAGGGTTTTATCTGCGTGCTTACCGAAGGATAGAACGACGGTTTCAGGGTTCTCAAGCCATGCCGATTTTACTTCCGTCTCGACTTCTTTTTCTGACTTACGGGATGACTTCTTGCCACCGTTTGAATTGTGGTTGTTTCCGTTTGCGCCCACAATCGGCTCGCTCTCGTTTATCTCCTCGACAGCAGTTATGCCGACGTTTACCGCAATCCTGATGGCGCGGGCTATGGCGCGGGTGTCGGCTAAGCGAACCAGATGGGGCTGCATGGGGCGCTCCGCAGACTCCGGCGAGGCGTCGCCCAATGCTGAAAATATCCCTTTATCCGTCTCAATAACGGCGCGCACTATCGCAAGCATACCATTATCCTTATGCGGGGCCTGCAGGAGTTGGGTCTCCACCCTCTTTAGGCCCTCTGCATGGGCCATCTCCAGGAGACCCTCGAAGAGAACAAAGTCTTTGCCCTGGATCTTCTTAGTAAATTTTGCAGGGAGTTTGTGTTCTGACATTTCCTTACCACCTTCCATCTGCGAACGTTTGTTCGTATTAATTGTAATATATTGGTAATTTATGCGCAACGACATGCGGTCCCTTTGGGTACCGTAATCAGGTAATATACACCGCTTGAGGGAATTCGTACGCTCACATTTTGGGTATCTATTTAACGAGTAATTTAAATTAGTAGTAATTTTGAATTCTGTGCATAGGAAGGACAATCATGATTGCTCTATTCATCATCATTGGATTAGTAATCCTGGTGATGCTTATATTCGCCGGCTACTACAACAGCCTGATATCGCTTCGCAATCGGGTCGATAACGCCTGGTCGCAGATCGACGTGCAGCTTAAGCGTCGCTATGACCTCATCCCAAACCTCGTCGAGACGGTCAAGGGATATGCCACACATGAACGCGAGGTGTTTGAGAAGGTAACCGAAGCAAGGTCACAAGCTATCTCAGCGGGAGGTAGTGTTGCCGAGCAGGCCAAAGCAGAAAATCAACTCACGCAGACGCTTCGAAGCCTTTTTGCGGTTGCCGAGAACTACCCGGAGCTTAAAGCCAACCAGAACTTCATGTTGCTTCAAGAAGAGCTTTCAGGAACGGAGAGCAAAATCGCCTTTGCCCGGCAGTTTTACAACGACAGCGCCTACCGGTATGATACGGCAATCGAGACTTTTCCGAGAAATGTCATGGCCGGTATTTTCGGCTTTAAAGAACGGCCGTACTTTGAAGCCGAGGCAGAGTCGCGCCGGCCGGTTCTTTAAGCAGCCCTTCCCCGCTCCCTTAGCCTCTCGAGTAATTCAAGTATCATCCGTTGCTCGGTTGAGGCGACCAACCTTCTTGTTTGGATGACCGCATCGGGGTTGACTGAGACCGATGTTATCTCATGCTCAACAAGCGCCTCAGTTATCTCTGGGTACGTAGATGGGGCCTGCCCGCAGATTGAAGAGGTCACCCCATGGCGGTGGCAAGCAGCGATCACCTCAAACATAGCCTTCATAACGGATGGGTCACGCTCATCGAACTCGGGGGCAAGAAGTTCTGAGTCGCGATCAATTCCCAGGATAAGCTGGGTGAGATCGTTTGAGCCAATGGAGACGCCATCGACCCCCGCCTCGCAGAACTGATCGATTTGAAAGACGGTTGAAGGCACCTCGATCATTATCCAGAGCTTAAAATCGGCCGAGCGTCTCAGGCCGTTTTCTTCCATAATCTTTTTGATATCCTCGACTTCGGATACTTTGCGCACAAAGGGTAGCATAACCCAAAGGTTTTTAAGTCCCCAGTCATTTCGAACTTTTTTTACGGCAGCAAGTTCCATCTCAAATACATCGCGCTCCCTTATGTAGCGCGACACCCCCCGGTAGCCGATCATGGGATTTGCCTCCTGTGCCTCATACTTATCGCCGCCCGCAAGTTCACGGTACTCGTTGGTTTTAAAATCTGTAGTCCTGTAGATAACCGGCCGGGGGTAAAAAGCTTGGGCGAACTTCCTTAAACCATCGGCAAGTTTGCTGATAAATTCCTGCTGACGCCCTTCTTCAATGAATTTTCTAGGATGAACCCCCATGCCTGCAATCATAAACTCGGCCCGCAAGAGACCCACACCGTCAACAGGCAGCGCGGCTGTTTTCTCGGCAAGTTCCGTCTCGGCAAGATTGACATAGACCTTGGTTGCGGTGACCGGAACGCCGGCAGATATCGCTGCAACAGGTGCTGCCTCTTCGGCACGTTTCTCCAGCAATGGTTTTGCCTTAATCTCACCCGCATAGACAATTCCCCTTGCGCCATCAACCGTTATTGCCTCTCCATCCTTCAAAACCTGGGTTGCCTTCCCGGTTCCAACAACCGAGGGGATGCCGAGTTCACGGCTTACAATTGCCGCGTGGGAAGTGCGACCGCCTGCGTCAGTTACTATAGCAACCGCCCGGCGCATTGCAGGTACAAAATCAGGGTTGGTCATCTGGGTTACTAAAATATCTCCCTCTTTAACTTTATCCAGTTCCTCCTTGCTGGAGACGATTTTTACAGTGCCTGAGGCCATGCCGGTTGAGGCGGCAATTCCTTCTAGAATTACTTCGCCGGCCGCCTTTTCCTCCGGCGCTTTTGCTGGGGCAAGCGTAGTTACCGGCCGGGTCTGAACCAGATAGACTTTGCCCGCCTCTACCGCCCACTCCGCATCCTGCGGAAAGTTGTAGTGGTTCTCTAGATCAACCCCATATCTTGCAAGTTGGACTATCTGACCATCGGTTATTTTTTGCTTCTCACGTAGCTCTGGCGGCACATCCAGGTGTTGGTTCTTGCCCTCTCTTAGAGCGATCTTCCAGGGCTGGCCTACTACCTTTTTGTCGGTTATTTGCAAGTCGCTTTTTCTTACTAGATAGACATCCGGGGTTAGCGCACCCGAGACAACAGCTTCGCCGAGGCCGTAGATTGCCTCAATCTCAATCTTATCGGGATCGTTTGTTAACGGCTCAACCGTAAACATAACTCCGCTTGCCTCAGATTCAATCATCCGCTGCACGGGAACCGCGATGCCGATCTTAAAATGATCGAATCCCTTCTCGTGCCGGTAGAATATGCCACGCGCCTCAAAAAGCGAAGCCCAGACCCTCTTTACCGCATCAACCACCGCATCCTCTCCTTTTACATTTAGAAGAGTTACCTGCTGCCCCGCAAAGGAGGCCTTGGGAAGATCCTCGGCGGTCGCTGAGGAGCGAACGGCAACAAAAACCGGCACCTGCCCGGATAGATCGCGATACGCCCTCTTTATATCATTTGCGATATCGCCCGGCATATCGGCGGATATAATTAGGTGCTTTATCGTATCGGATGCCCTGCCCAAGGCCTGGTTGTTGTTATAGTCCAGGTTGGTTAGAGCCCGCGCAATTTTATCCCTTAAACCCGCTGCATCAAGAAAGTTAAAGTAGGCGGTTGAAGTGACAATAAACCCTGGCGGCACGGGAAGACCTGCCCTCGTCATCTCCCCTAAATTTGCCCCCTTGCCGCCCGCTAATGATACATCATCCTTGCCGACCTGGTTAAATAAAACGATATATGTCATAAAAACCACCCCGAAATTGGCTTAAATACTCTTAAACTATAATTTCCCAAATCAAGGCGAAATGAAAATTGCCTTTTATCTTCCCTTCCATAAATCCTTCTGTTACAATTATATCGAACGGTTGTTCGGGGTTGTAATAATTAGAGGTGATACCGCTTGCTTGATTTAAGCAAACTGCAGTTGCAAATAAAAGCACTTAGCAAACATCAAAGAGACCGGATGCGGGGCATAGCAGAGGCCTTCAGCATTGCCAGCGAACAGGTCAACCTGGTCTCGGATAACGTTGAGGCGTTTGTAAGCAAGGTCAGCCGCTCATCTACATCCTGGCTGGTTGCTATGCCGACTGAGGAGCACCCGTTTGCGTCACATCGCCCAGTTGCATGCCCCGGCTCCTATGCAATTCTTTCAACGGATGGTTCGCAGATAAACCCCGACCGCCACAGCCCATACCGTGCTTTTTTGATAAACATCGGCAAAGTCGAGATAAGCTACGGGGATTACTCGGGATATCGCATTGAAAGTGAGCCAAGCCTTTTCTTTGAGGAAAAAGATATCGTGCGCCGCTTCGGCGGCAAGGAACGCGAGGTATCCGGCGGGGTGCTTGCCGCCCTTCGGCAGAAAATGGAGTCCGAGTCGCTCACTAATATGATTGAGGGATGCAAAACAAAGCCGGCGGTCGCGCTAATTGACGGCACGCTTATCCTCTGGAGCCTTGAGACCGAGCCGGGTATACTGGGGGGACTCGGCACCGATGACCTGAAACTGCAATCGTTTATCTCGCTCATGCAGTTAATATCCACCGGAAAAAAATCCGGTATTCCGGTTGCCGGGTACATCAGCTCACCGGGGAGCAACGATGTTGTAAATGCGTTAAAGGTAAGTCTTTGCCCAAGCGAGCCTGTTGACTGCGATAGCTGCCCGTACAAGACGGGGGGTTTTGATGGGTCACTTCCCTGTGCTAAGATAGATAGAATCACGGATGCCGGGCTGTTCCGCCGGCTTCTTCAACTCGGCGAGCGATCTTCACTGTTTGGAAGTATATCAAAAATCCTGAAGGATTACGGTGAAGAAAAAATATATTTTTTCTATATAAATGTAGGCAAAGAAATCGCCCGAGTTGAAGTACCGGGCTGGGTTGCCCGCAACCCGGATGCAGTCGCACTGGTACATGCCGTCTGCCTGGACCAGGCAGATAAAGGGGTCGGCTACCCTATCGCAGTGGCCGAGGCACACGAGCAGGCTGTTGTAAAGCAGACAGATAAAAACATATTTGACCAGCTTGTTTTACAGGCATTAATAAGACAGGGTTCCCCCGTGATTGAATCCCGCAAAGCCATTCGCAAAAAGGGAGGCTTTGTATAAATGTCCGAACGAATCGGAGAGATAATCGAAGTCTATACAACCAGGTTCTTGGCACAGGCAGATGGCCTTGAAAACCCTCCGCATTTTGGAAGCTTTGTTAAAGCCGAAAGCCAGGGTATGGCAATCTACGGCCTTGTCTATAACGTGCATGAGACAAGCATCGACCCAAACCGGCGCGCCGTGGCCTTTGGGATCGAGCGCACGGAACTTTTTAAGAGACAGCCGCAGATCGCCGAGTTTTTAAAGATTGAGTTTGAGGCAGCGATCATCGGATTTAACGATGCCGGATACATCCGGGCGTATCTTCCCCCCTTCCCGCCAAGGATTCACAGCTTCATCTATCCCTGTGAGAAACAAGAAGTGCTTGACTTAACGGAGGACTTAGAATTCATCCGAAGCATAAACGCTTTGCCGGGTTTGCCTGTTGAGGAGTTAGCTGCAGCTTCAATCCGTCTAGCTTGCTCTGAGCGTGGCAACGACCGTGCGTTTCTTGTTCGCGCAGGGCAAGAAATAGCCCAGCTTTTAAAAGAAGAGTATGAGAAGGCGAGAAGTATCATCAGGAGAATAAGCGATTGAAAGATAAGGCACAGGAGATCGGAAAACTTATCGCGGGCTCACTTCTATCCGGCCTTGAGGCAAAGTTAAACGAAGATATTAACGTCGAGGGGATATCGGTTGGCCGCTTAATAGTCGTTGATGGCAGAGAGAACAAGTTTTTCTGTTTATTAAAAGATGTTTCGCTTGAGGCGACCAATGAAGATATTTTACTTAACCCGCCAAGCGGGGATTTTGCAAGGCAGGTGCACGCGGGGGTAAATACCTTTTACAAGCTCTCGGTGCAGCCGATGCTTATTACGGCGCAAAATCCAACCGACTTAGACAGGCCCCGGCCCTCAACTACAGTGCCGCCGCACTTCTCCCCTGTCTGCGAGGCCTCAGCTGAAGACGTTTCGCTAATATTCGGTGCGCCGGGGATCACCAACCCCGAGATAGGCTCACCGATATTTATGGAAGTTCCGGTCTGTCTTAACCTTGAGAGATTTTGCAAGCGAAGTAACGCGATATTTGGCAAAAGCGGTTCGGGCAAAAGCGTACTTGCCCGGATGGTTTTAGGCTACCTTATCAAAAGCGACATGGCGATAAACCTTGTCTTTGACATGCACAACGAATACGGCTGGAGCGCAACCAACGAGGGCGGCATCGATGACCCCAGCCTAAAGCAGCTTCTGGGAAGCAAAGTTGCAATATTCACCGTTGATTCCAACTCGCCGCTTTACCGAAAAATCCGCGCCGACTACGACGTGCAGATTCCCTACGGCGCAGTTGAGATAGCCGATCTCGAGCTTGCCGCGGGCGAGCTAGGTCTAACTCAAGCCGGTATCGAGACGATGTACCGCCTCGCGGATAAGTGGGGCGAGGACAAGTGGCTTGCTAAGTTCTTGGATATGGATACCGATGAGTTCCCCCAAGTCGTTGAGGATTTAAAAGTAAACGAGCAGGCCCTAAATAAGCTTCGCCGCTGCCTCGACCGGCTAAAGAAGCTTCCCTTCATCCGAAAAGAAGTCGCCGACGACACGGTTAACCGGATTATGGATTTTATCCAGGATGGCAAGCACATCGTTTTCCAGTTTGGACGCTACAACTCGATGCTTGCCTACATCCTGGTCGCAAATATTCTGACGCGCAGGCTGCATAAGCTTTATGTTGATAAAACTGACAGTGCACGGGCCGACGGAGTCGACGGGCCGAAACCTTTAGTTGTAACAATCGAGGAGGCACATAAATTCCTGGACCCACAAGTCGCCCGGCAGACAACCTTTGGCACAATTGCCCGCGAGATGCGAAAGTACAACATGGTTCTTCTTTTAATCGACCAGCGGCCAAGCGGTATCGACGACGAGGTGCTATCCCAGGTAGGCACGCGCATAATCGGCGACCTCGGCGACGAGCGGGATATCAACGCGGTACTTACCGGGCTCCCCAATCAAGGGACGCTAAAGGTATTGATAAACAACCTTGAGCCCAGGCAGTTTTTGCTTACCGGATTTGCGCTTCCGATGCCGGTTGTAATCGATGCCAAAGACTACGGCAAATTCTGTAGCGAGATTTCGCTTGGCTCGGGAATAATACTGGATGAGATCGAGCGGCGAAAGACCGTGGATGAGCTTAAAGCCCAAGTGTACGGCGATGACCAGATTATTTTTGATTAAGGCCTAGGGATTGTCGATTTACAATCTTCGATTGTCGAATCAAACACCGGTGAGTCGGTGAATGGGAAAATGTTGCCCGATTCATCGGGCCTGGTGTAAGGCTCAATGTAGTTGCCCAATTCATCGGGCGCGCACTAGCAAAACGGTGATGGTTAAAGATGTACTATGTCCTGTAAATAGGTTAACCATAGGTCTGTGCAACTGCGCGCTTGATAAATCAAGCAACTACACCGCCCCATAAATGCGGCAACTACAGGTCTGATAAAGGGTTTTTAATTTTACGTTTTTGCAATTTTGGTTAAGGCTTCATAGCAAGGAAAGCAGCATGGCTACCGAAAAGCTATCCACATCAACACAAAGCACTGTTGAGGTATCAGCTGACCCCAAGTTAAAAACCGATACCATCAAAGTCATCCACTTTGCAGATCTTCACCTGGGGATGGAAAATTACGGACGTGTTGATTCTAAGACAGGTCTTAGCCAGCGTGTGGTTGACTTTTTAAAATCCCTTAACTTTATGGTGGATACGGCAATCGAGCAAGACGTAGCCCTGGTCGTCTTTGCCGGGGATGCCTTTCGCAACCAGAAACCCAACCCGACACTGCAGCGTGAGTTTGCCAGAATAATCCGCCGTCTGATTAAGGCAGATATTAAAGTGGTACTTCTTGTAGGAAACCATGACCTGCCAAACATGCAGGCGCAGGCACACTCGATGGCGGTCTACGATGCCCTGGAGATCGACGGCGTCTATGTCGCCCGCTCACCCGAGCTTTTTACCATCTCAACTAAACAAGGGTTGGTCCAAGTGGCGGCCCTTCCCCATTTCTCACGAAGCCGTCTTATCGCAAGCCTAAAAGACCAGGATATCGAGTACAAGGATAAAACCCTAACCGAGCTAAACGACCTTATGACAAAAACGGTCGAGACATTTGTCGATGACTTGGCAAGGCAAGTTGATCAAAGCATCCCGGCGATACTTACCGCGCACCTAAGCGTCTCAACCGCAACTGTCGGCTGTGAAGATAGAAGCATCCTTGCCGGACATGAGATAACAGTTCTACCAAGTACCCTGCAGCGCCCCGAATTTGATTACGTCGCCTTAGGCCACATCCATAAATTTCAGGATTTAAGCCAAGGCATGTACCCCCACCTTATCTACTCAGGAAGCATAGACCGGGTAGACTTCGGTGAAGAAAAAGAGGATAAGGGCTTCTGCCTTGTAAACCTTACGCGCGGCGCAACCACTTACGAGTTTATAAAAGCCCCGGCACGCCGCTTCGTCACAATAGATATCGAGTGCAAGACGGATGAGCCAACAACGGAAGCGTGTGCGGCTTGCGAGAAAGCCGATTTAGATGGCGCCGTAGTTCGTGCACGCATCAAAGTACCGATAAAATTCAAAGAGCAGATAAGAAAAGATGAGATATTGGCTGCTTTATCGAGTGCTTACTTTGTCGCCTACATCAACATTGAGACTACCGGCGAAGAGGTAAGAACTCGAAACCCAAATCTAACCGAGACGCAAACCCCAGCAGCCGCCCTTGCCGAGTATATCAAGACCCGCGACGATTTGCTTGAGCGCAAAGAAGAGCTGATTGAATACGGCCAGAAACTGATCGACGAGCTGCAGATGCGGGGGTTGTAAATCGCTGCAAGAGTCATATTTAAGCGAAGAGCAAATGGCCTTAAAAGCAAGGCGTCTTAGAAATATTCTAACGTAAGCCCAGTATCAAGCTGTAACTTTTAGACACCAACAGTCAAATAATTGAGATCAATAATCCGCGTGCCTACTTTAACTACTTCATCGTCATGTGTCGCAACAATAAAGGTTCTGCTGCCTTCACCATGGAGCTGCTTCATTAAGTAAAGAATCTCACCGCTTGTTTGTTTATCAAGGTTCCCTGTCGGCTCATCTGCTAAAACGATCGTTGGATTGTTAACTAAGGCTCTGGCTATTGCCACTCTTTGCTGCTCACCGCCAGAGAGTTCAGCTGGATAATGCCTAGCCCTATGCGCAAGACCCACCCTGCCAAGCATCTCATGCACAAAACGTTCTAGTTCCGCAGATCGCACATGCCCACTAAGGAGTAACGGTAATTGAACATTATCAAAAGCCGTTAGAAAATGAATTAGATTAAAGGCTTGATAGATAAAACCAAAAGTTCTTAGCCTCAATTCGCTCAATTCATGTATCCCACCATGGGAAATATCTTTACCAAAGAGAGTTACTTTGCCTGAAGTCGGCTTTTCAAGCGTTCCTATAATATTAAGAAGCGTTGATTTTCCCGAACCTGAAGCGCCTTTGATGATCAAGAACTCGCCGCTATTAACTTCTATATCAAGGTTGTTGAACACACATACTTTATGCTTGTTGTGAATATAGTTTTTCGTTACATTTGTTAGACGAACTATTCCCATAACTACTCCAATCTTAATAACCTAGCTATCTCTATCTTTGATAGCTTGATATTAGCGATAACCGAGGAGATTATAAATGCAAAAAGATTAACAAGCAATGCGATACCGATAACCTTATAAACAACTATGGCAGGGAGATAAAACGTGAGAAAATATCTGAAATATAGCTTTGTTATATAGATGCTAAATATGAGAATGGCCGAGTTGGTTATCAATGAGTCAAGCGCATTGTGAATAATTATCAGCCTTCTATTAGCACCGATAGCCGAGAGAATAGCATATAGCTTTTGGCGTAGATCAATGTTTTTCAAACTATTGCCAAGAAATAAGAACAAATATAGAGCTAACGCCCCATACTGCAAAAACCAGAACTGATAAGATTGACCTAACTTTGCCGCCTCGTTAATCCTTGATTTTAAGGCTTGTTGACGCGTCTCAAATATAAGCTCATTCTTCTTTGACCCTAACTGATCTAATAGTCCTTCGCTTCCGGCATTAGCAAAGCTTTTTAACTTTATAAAAGCTGCTTCATAATCCGGGGAATACTTCGGGGAATACCCGGTTGACATCCTATTTTCCTGGTCGATAGCTTTCTTTAGACTAACAAGAAATTGTTCTTTGTTGCTAGCATCGGCAACGATAATATCGCGTTGAGTGTTAGGATAAACTATTCCGCTAACTCTATATCTGAGCGATTTGCCTTTGGTGGATTTCAACTTGAAGCTCTCCCATTTAATATCTATAAAATCGCCGATGCCAACCTTGAGAGAGCTTGCCAAGTTTGCCGGCAAAACGCATGCATTTGGTTCGAATGAACCCTGTACTAAGAGCTTTTTGTTTACCAGCAGAGCTTCTGATGCAATACTTATGTTATCAACCAAATAGACATCTGCTACAATATGATTACTCTGGCTCCAGATATCAGTCGTAAAATCACTAAGGGCTAAAACATATTGAGTACCCTTGTACGCTTTTAACTTTTGAACATCTGTCTTCGTTATTGGGCCTGACAAGCTAATATCGTAGTTTGCCGTCCTATATGCGACAGTCTGGAACTCATAGTAGGCAGCTGGAAGCGCAAAAAACGTAAGGACGAGCGAAAATATTAAAACCATAAATGCATAATTTCGAATATTCCTTAAGAAGCCTCGCCTATACTCACTTAATAATAGGCTAGCGCCTATGCTGATATGGCGCGCTTTTTTATTCTTTTGGTTAGTCAGAGTCCTAGCATATGCTAGGACTCTGACTGTTTCTCTGCTTTCCATGATTAGTTTACCGTCGACCAGTAAGTCTTCCAAGCATCTGGTATATACCATGAGCTACCGGCCATATGTTTAAACGATCCCCTATATGCGCTATATGTCGCTGCTTGCAGCCATATATCATAGGTTCCGGTGTACCATATCACACCACTATCATACCTCCAACAATTGCCGCCATACGAACCATTGTATTGATAGCTGAAGCCATTGTGTGGTACATTCCCGTTATTGTAGAGAGGCTGGCGGTAATACGGGTTGATCAGCATTTCTAGCCTTGCATCAGCCAATGCGTATGTGACCAGATGTTGGGAATGATACGGATAGGTCCATTGCCAAGCAGATGTTGGATTTGGTGAGAAATAGAAGCTCATGCTGGTAACCGCTGTCGACCCAACTTTTCCGGGCTTACCTTGACCGTTCTTACTATTATCCTTTGCAATAGCTAAACCTGGGCTTAATAGCATGGTTGCAACAAGCAACATAACTACGATCAGGCTTAACTTTCGTAGTCTTTTCATCTCCAATCCTTTCAATCGATATCGAGATTTGATAAAATTACTTTTGTCACCTCTTGGAACGACCCTTAGGGTGTTTGTCCTAAGTTTTCAGGGGGTGGCTTTATCTTCTTCTCGAAAGCTATCGAGAAGAATTATGTAAACCCTCAATTGAACCACCCCCCCCCATTTTTAACAGACATGTTGCCTGCTTTGTATAATCCTGTATTAACAGTGCGTATTTCGCCCAAGCCGACCACTGATTCTAGTCCGAACCGTCCACTTATTAGTATGGACCAGAATCGGTGGACGAAATCGATCAGAACGAGTGGGCGATATGATGCTTTGGTATCTTCTTAGAGATATATGTGGCCTAGGTAACTTAAACCTAAAAGCATACTCTCCTTTATTGAGAACCTCAGTTTCACACCACCTTCTAATTTGCACAGTATAGTAATCGCTCAGCACGCTCAACAATATAAATGAAGTTTGTCTGAAAAGGAAGTATTCTTGTCTAGAAAGGTGGTTTGGTCATCAAAAGTAAGCGATTAAATAATAATGCCCCTCTCCTTCTAATGAGATTGCTTAGCATTAAAGCACTCTTAGAATAATTGAACAACTGTACTTAAGTACAGTTTTAGTACAGGGTAAGGAAGTTAAGTATTATTGACGACTAGAGGGAATTCGTCTCTTTGTGCACCAAACATATCAGCCTGCATCAAGGCACCTATCCTTAAA
>CADDYS010000017.1 GCA_902810715.1 bacterium
TAACCCGTCCGAAGCGATTAACTCTATATAGGATGATATAGGTGTATATCCATACGATTGCATTGAAAAATATAATAAGAAGAAAGAGCAAGATGGCCCTAGTGGTTATCGGTTTAGCGGTAGGCGTGGCCACCCTGGTTGCAATCATTACCGCAATGCTTTCCTTTCAGGCAAACATCGACAAAAAACTCGACACATTTGGGTTTAATATAGTTATCTACCCGTCCTCATCCAACTTGTCGCTCTCTTACGGGGGTTTGACGGTATCCGGGGTGGATACCTACGGCGTGAGGCCGCTTACTGTGGACGACGTTAAAAAGATCGAGCGTATGCCGAGCGCGGGCAAAATCGCGGCGGTCTCGCCAAAGCTCCTGCAGGTTGCCGAGATAAAAGGCAACAGGGCCCTTGTCGTGGGGACCGATTTTAGCCGCGAGCTTTTGATCAAAAAATGGTGGCATATAATCGGTAAGAGCCCGGCAAGGTCAAACGAGGTGGTTGCCGGCACCGATGCTGCAAAAAATCTTGGGCTAAAAATAGGAGACAATATTAAATTTAGCGGGAGGCTCTTTAAAGTCGTCGCAATACTGAAGGGTACCGGAAGCCAGGATGACGGCCTTATCTTTGCCGATTTAAAGCAGGTGCAGGATCTATCCGGGCAGAAGGGGAACTTAAGCCTAATCGAGATATCGGCCAAAAGTAGCGGTGATATTGACTCGGTTGTAGCCGACCTTGAAAAAACGCTTCCCGAGACATCTGTGTCTTCAATAAAACAGGCGGTAAAGTATAAAGAAAGAGCGGTCGGCTCTGTTGCAAGGTTTGGCCTTGCCGTAAGCGCGATAATAATTGTGATAAGCGGCCTGGTTGTCTTTACCACGATGACCTCTTCGGTGAGCGACCGCCGGCGTGAGATCGGCATCTTCAGGGCGATCGGCTACCGTCAGTCAACGGTTGCCCGGGTTATATTTACAGAGGCATTAATCTTAAGTGCGGTCGGCGGCATACTTGGCTACATTATCGGGTTTGCCCTGATCTACGTGCTGCCGATTTTAATTAAAAAGGTCGAGCTGACGGTAAGTATCAATTTTTCCGTTTTGGCTCTATCCATCGGCCTTGCGATTGTTATAGGGATAATTGCAAGCTTGATACCGGCAAGAAGGGCGGCCAATATGGACCCCGCCGATGCTTTGAAGGCTCTTTAATTACCGGTGAAATAGTGAAAGGGTGAAAGGGATTGGCTTTAGTTATAGCTAAGGAATTATCTAAGTATTATGGCCATGATGAGGAAACACAGGTTCACGCGCTTGAGGGTGTGAGCTTTGAAATAGAGCAGGGTGAGTATATTGCGGTTATGGGACCATCGGGTAGCGGCAAGTCCACGCTTCTTGCCATCCTTGGCGCCATGAGCCCGCCAAGCTTGGGCAGCCTTACGGTAGACGAGATCGATGTCTACGGCCTCTCCCAGGAGAAAAGGGCCGATTTTAGAAGGGAGTACCTGGGATTTGTTTTCCAGCAGCTCCAACTTATCCCGTATCTTACCGCGCTTGAAAACGTCATGCTGCCGCTGGTCATCACCGATCACAGGGATAAAAAAGAGCTTGCGGAGCAGACATTGGACCGGGTAGGTCTGGGAAATAAACTAAACCGGCTTCCGTCTGAAATGTCCGGCGGTGAGCAGAGCAGGGTGGCGATCGCCCGTGCGGTGGTCAACAATCCCCCGGTACTTCTTGCAGACGAGCCGGTCGGGAGTCTAGACAGCAAGACCGGCAGAGAGGTTCTTGAGCTGTTCAAGAAACTTCATTGCGAGGGGCAGACGATTATTATGGTGACGCACAACCCGGAGTCGATAAGAGATGCCGACCGCATCATCCAGCTAAGAGACGGCAAAATTGTGGATGATGTAAAGACGAAGGTCGGAGAAAGTGCCGCTCTTAGGCTTTAACAAAGCGCTCGATTACGTCTATTAACTCCTGGATGCTGGCATCCTCGCCCTCGTTTGAAACGGCGTTTCTTATGCAGCCCTTAATGTGGTCGTCAAGGATGATAAAGCCCACCCTTTGTGTTGCGCCCAGGACGGAGGATACCTGTACCAGGATGTCTACGCAGTACTTATCCTCCTTAACCATACGCTGGATGCCCCGGAGCTGGCCTTCAATGCGCTTTAACCTTGATAAAATTTTCTCTTTGTCTGCTGAGTACGGCATCATATACTCACCTCAGTATACGTATACCCCTATTATTATGGAAATAGGAGGTTGTGTCAATGTTCACAGAAAGTTGTAAACTATTAGGTGGGGTGATTTCAAAATCTGGATGATGGTATAATAATGCCTATAGGGGGGAGGGGTACAGCGTCAGACGTGAAATGACGTTCCACTTTTACAGGCTACTCAGTAGTAGATGCTTATCGATTAAGGGGAGGATGACGCTGTACAGAGCAATGGAACAATAGAACAATCGAGCAATAGACATAGAAGATGGAAAATGGAAAATAAATTAGTCATATATTATGGAAGCCTGTTCCATTGCGGTCTATTGTTCAATTGCTCTATTATCGATCTAGTGCCTAATATATAGGTCAAATAATGTACGATGGAGTGCTAGTATTACGATGACCAAGAAATATATTTTACCGGTCACAGGCATGACTTGAGCCTCGTGTGTGCGCCGCGTGGAAACGGCGCTCGGAGCAGCTCAGGATATAAAAAACGTAAATGTGAGTCTGGCAAGCCAGAAAGCAGTCATCGAGGTTGAGGAAGGCAGCAACATAAGTGTTTCCGACCTGGTAAAGGCTGTTGAGGACTCGGGTTACCACGTGCCGGTTGAGGAGATCACAATCTCAATCGGCGGGATGACATGCGCTTCCTGTGTGAGAAGAGTAGAGCAGGCACTTCTTAAAGTAAACGGCGTCGTCTCGGCTAACGTAAATTTGGCGACCGAGAAGGGAGCTGTAAAATATATATCCGAGATGGCAAGCCCGAGGGACTTAAAGCAGGCGGTAATAAAGGCGGGCTACGAAGTAAGGGAGCCTGAAGGTGAAAGCGCAGGCGCCCAGGTTAAAAGCGACAGGTCGCGAGACGAAGTCGGCCAACTAAAGAGACGTCTTATCATAGCCGCAGCGTTGACGGTTATCGTAATGGTCGGAAGCATGCACGAGCTTATCCCCGCGCTTATGCTCATCCCGGATAAGATCCGCTATATTATACTGCTTGCGCTGACCACCCCGGTTCAGTTCTGGGCGGGCTGGCGGTTCTACCGTGGGGCTTATCTCACCGCAAAACACGGGAGCACCGACATGAACACACTGGTTGCCGTGGGCACATCGGTTGCGTATCTATATAGTATCGCGGTCACTTTCTTCCCCGGTTTTTTTAAGGCGCAGGGGATTACGCCGGCCGTCTACTACGATACGGCGGCAGTCATCATCACCTTGATTCTTTTTGGGAGATATCTTGAAGCCAAGGCCAAAGGGCGTGCCTCAGATGCGATAAAGAAACTCCTGGGTCTTCAGCCCAGGATGGGTCGCGTGATAAGAGACGGCGAAGAGCTGGATATCCCAATTGAGGATATCCGGGCAGGGGATGTAGTCCTGGTTCGCCCCGGTGAGAAGATACCGGTTGACGGTGTCGTGGTCGAGGGATATTCATCAGTTGACGAGTCGATGATTACCGGCGAGAGTATGCCGGTCGAGAAGCACGGCGGCGATGAGATAATCGGTGCGACTATTAATAAAACCGGTTCGTTTAAGTTTAGGGCGACCAAAGTGGGCAGCGAGACCGCGCTTGCGCAGATCATAAAACTTGTTGAGGAAGCGCAGGGCTCAAAAGCCCCGATCCAGAGACTTGCCGATGTTGTGGCGAGCTACTTCGTCCCAACGGTTATATCAATCGCCGTTTTAACTTTCATCATCTGGATGATATTTGGGCCGAAGCCGGCCTTTACAGTTGCGCTTCTGAATTTTATCGCGGTACTTATTATTGCGTGTCCGTGCTCGCTGGGCCTGGCGACGCCGACTGCAATTATGGTTGGCACGGGCCAAGGTGCGCAAAACGGAATCTTAATAAGAGACGCGCAGGCTTTGGAGAACGCGCATAAGATAAACACAATTGTCTTGGATAAGACGGGCACGCTCACGCAGGGCAAGCCGGCGGTGACCGACATCGTCGAAAGCAACGGCTTTACCGAGGCTGATGTGTTGCGGTTTGCCGCATCAGCCGAGCGCGGGTCTGAACATCCTCTGGGCGAGGCTATTATAGCAAGGGCCAAGGAGATGAACCTTGTGCTGGTTGAGCCGAAGAATTTTGAGTCCTTCACCGGGCGCGGCATCGGAGCGGATATCGATGGGCATGTTGTTATAATGGGTAACTCACGTTTGATGGAAGAGCGCGGCATTGTGCTCGACGGCACGCTTGAGAGGGCGGTTGCCCTATCCGAAGAAGGAAAGACCCCTATGCTTGTTGCGGTTGACTCAAAAATCGCCGGGGTTGTTGCGGTCGCCGATACCCTAAAGCCGAACTCGGCGATGGCGGTCAAAAGGCTTCAAGAGATGGGTCTCGAGGTCGTCATGTTGACCGGAGACAACGAGCGAACCGCTGCGGCGATTGCGAGGGAGGCCGGTGTAGACCGTGTGCTTGCCGAGGTGCTCCCGGCGGACAAGGCGGTTGAGGTAAAGCGGTTGCAGCAGGAGGGTAAGGTAGTTGCGATGGTCGGAGACGGCGTGAACGATGCGCCTGCCTTGGCGCAGGCCGATATCGGCATCTCAATCGGTACCGGTACCGATGTCGCAATCGAGGCCTCAGATATTACGCTGGTGGGCGGCGACCTGCAGGGCCTGGTAACATCAATTGCCTTGAGTCGCAAGACGTTAAAGACAATTTACCAGAACCTTTTCTGGGCGTTTATCTACAACACGATTTTGATACCGGTGGCCGCGGGCGCGCTTTACCCGATCTGGCATATCCAACTAAACCCGATGCTGGCCGCACTGGCGATGGCGTTTAGCTCGGTCTCGGTTGTATCAAACTCACTTAGGCTGAAGCGGTTTAAGGCACCGCAAGTAAGCTAGCCTTTGGCCTCCTCTAAATCTAAAACAAACGGTTTAACATGGCCCTTAAAAAATGCCTTTACTTCCGCCCAGTCGACTTTATGGTTTGGAAGGTATTCGGGGTCAGGGTCAGGCTCCGCGTCGAAGAAATATACTAAAGATTTACCTATATGAACAGGGTTTATTCGGTGTTTGCCATATCGATTGACTAACGCTTCTGCAATTTTGTGGAAAGGAATTTCCTGCAGGATAAAATACAAATCAACAAAGTCTCGTTTGGCACCTCTTTGAGAAATAGCTAATAGTTTCATGGCAGCAATATCTTTAATCCCTGCTAAAGGGATATCCTGGTAATATTTTTCAACAGAGAGGGGGTATGGGTCATAGAAAAAGGATACTTTCGTCCAGTTTATCGTCAGAATTAAGGTTTCTTCCTCTGATACCAGCACCTCAAAACTTAACCCCTTTTCTTCAAACTCACGGAGAGATGAACCGGCTGAAAAAGGTTTATTAGTAAAGAAGTCCAGATCGAATGATCGGCGATGACCCAGCGTAAGTGCTAAAGCAGTGCCTCCAGCCATAATAAACCCGTGGGCTAGAATAAAAGCCTTAAGTTTTTCCAAGAGCCTTTGCTCTTTTTCTCGAAGAATATCAGGATGCATCTTCTATACCAAACCATATCTTCCAAAAATCACGTGATTTTCCCCTTATCTTCCTGGATATTAGTAGAGTTTCGATTATTTTTGCGCCCGGATAAACTCTCTCAACCCATGCAAGAGCTTTTAGGTCACCTAGTTCCAAAACCCTCTCGATTACATATGAGGCGTTCTCTTTTAGACTAATCCTTTCGGCTGAAACATCCCAGAACAGATAATAGAATCTTTCAGGAATCCGTTTTTGTTCTTCAAAAACCTCAACTATTTTGGCTACCTTTGAATCCTTTATGGGGCCAAGATATTTATGAATAACCCTTGATCCTTTTCGAGAGCCGAGGTAAACGTATTCGTTTTTACCAGCCCGCTTTTTTACTATCGCCATGATTAAATTATACCAAACATGTTTGGTATAATTCAAGATAATTCTTGGCACTTGTGTCTGATGACACGTAGCTCTAGAAATCCGGATCAAGGTAAGTGCAGAAACGTAGATATAACTACCGCTGGATTGCATAAAGTTATCGAGAATAGGAAAATATTATATAAGAATACAAGTAAAGCTCATCTTTTTATGGGCTTTAGCTAAATGCTAACTCATAGGGTTGATTGCATGGCTTTAGAATCATACAAAATCGCACATCTCTCTGACATCCATTGCGGGGACCCCCGCTTCAGCGACGAGCTTTTTGCCAACGCGGTACATGAGATAAACGCGGAGGAGCCCCACGTTACGGTAATCTGCGGCGATTTAACCGTAGCCGGGTATGAAGACCAATTTGCGCAGGCCAAAGAATATATAGATATGATCGAGTGCCCCATCAAGATTGTGGTGCCGGGTAACCACGATAGCCGCAACCTCGGCTACCTGTATTTTGAGAGCATTTTCGGCTCCCGGTACAGAATGCTCGATCTGCAGTTTGGGATGCAATCTAAAGAGAACTTCGAGGAGCGGATAAAATTTGTGGCGGTGGATTCTACCAAGCCGGACCTAAACGATGGCGAGGTTGGTCGTGAGCACTACGATTGGCTAAAGGAAGAGTTTACCGAGCCGCACACTTTCAAAGTATTTGTTTTACACCATCACCTGGTGAGCGTCCCGGGAACCGGCCGCGAGCGAAATATTGTACTGGATGCCGGCGACGTGCTCGCGCTTCTTCGTGGGTCGGGTGTCAACCTTGTCCTTTGCGGGCACAAACACGTCCCGTATGTTTGGATGCTCTCCAACACGCTTATTATCAACAGCGGTACGGTTTCCACCCTGCGCACGCGTGGCTATACCCCACCGTCTTACAACTTCATCAATATCATGCCGGAAGAAGTGGTCGTACTCACCAAGACTCCCGGCGAAAACTTTATCGAGGAGTTTTTTTTCCCGAGATACCCCGTGTATTAAAGGATGCAGGGGTCCGGCATTATAAAATTAAAAATGCAAAATTAAAAATTTCAACGTAAAATTCAAAATTAAGTAATCGTATTCTTAGTGATAGAAATAATACCCGGACCCTACTTAGGGGATGAGACATGGAAACACATAAAACTGCAATCGGTGTCGACATCGGCGGTACAAAAATTGCGGCCGGTATCGTGGATACCGAAGGACATATCCTGTCATCATTAAGGGCCGTCACGCCGGCCGGGACGTCCGATGATGTTGTATCGGCGATAAACTATCTCATAGACAAACTTATCGAGTCGGCGGCCAATATCAGCGAGGTAGCCGGCGTCGGCTTGGCCACCGCGGGGACGGTTGATTTTAAAGAGGGAGTAATCGTTCAATCCCCAAACCTGCCTTTTAGCAAGCTTCGACTCAGGAGCATAATCGAATCCAAATTTGGGCTTCCGACCTTTTTAGATAACGATGGCAACTTAGCGGCCCTGGGCGAGAGCTACTACGGGGCGGCGCAAGGCATCAAAAACGTCGTTGGCTTAACCATCGGGACGGGTATCGGCGCAGGCATTATTATGAACGGATGTCTTTACCGTGGAGCGACCGGCGCCGCCGCTGAGATAGGTCATATGGTTATAGAGGCGACGGGCCCCAGGTGTACCTGCGGATCTTACGGCTGTTTTGAGGAAATGGCCTCAGGTAGAGCGCTGGTGCGACTCGCCAAGGAGAAGATCGGGCAGGGTAGGCAAAGCCTCATCTTAGAGCTTGCGGAGGGCAGGTTTGAAAATATAACCGGCCAGGGAATTACCGAAACAGCAGGGAAGAGAGATAAGTTAGCGATCGAGGTATTTAATGAAGTAGGCTTTTGGCTTGGCATCGGCATAAATAATATCATTAACATATTCAATCCCGAGATGGTAGTAATCGGCGGCGGAGTTGCCGATGCCGGAGAACTTATCCTTGCTCCGGCAAGGCAGGTAGTTGCAGAACGCACGCTGCATCCCAACCAGGATGTTGCCGAGATCGTGCTTGCCGGTCTTGGAAACCAGTCGGGCATATTGGGAGCGGCCGCCCTTGTTTTTGATGAACTATCCTTAGATTAACCATCCGATTTATCTGCCTACCGGTTATATCGGTTTTCAATTTTTAGAAAGGGGTAAATCTCAAACTAACGAGTTTTGATTAAGGGGGACTTTGATGGGCGAGTTAGTAAACATAAGAAAAAGTGAAAACAACTTTGCAGAAGTCGCCGTAGAAGATTTGCGGCGCGAGTGCGATCCGTCGATATTCAGCTTCTCTTCGACGCAGGAGGTTGAACCGCTTAAGGGTACTATCGGGCAAGCTAGAGCCATTGAATCGATTGAGTTTGGACTTGGCATCAAAACCAAAGGCTTTAATATGTATATCGCCGGGCCCCCTGGGGTTGGCAAGACCTCTACCGTTAAGAAATACATCCAGATGAAAGCAAAAGCCGAGCCCGTTCCCAACGATTGGTGCTATGTGAATAACTTTAGCGACCCTGATAGGCCACTTGCGATATCCCTTCCGCCGGGATTGGGTCGTAATTTCGCAAAGGATATGGATGAGGTTCTTGAGCACGCGCGCAGTGAGATACCAAAGGCATTTGAGAGCAAGGAATACGAGGAGAGAAAGACCCGCATTGCAAACGAGCTTGAGTCCGAACGTGAAAAAGCTTTCTCTGAAATTGAGAAAAAGGCCGATGAACAAGGATTCGCTGTTGATATAACAACCTCAGGCATAATCACAATACCTTTGGTTAAGGGAAGACCTCTAAGAAGAGAGGAGTTTAACCTGCTGCCGGAAGACCAGAGAAAGGAAATACAAGGCAAAGGCGAAGAGCTGCAGTCGGAGATAAACGAAGTTCTCACGCGCATAAGAAAGCTCGAGAAGGATACCAAAGACAAGATTCAGGGACTGGATAAAGAGGTCGCCCTTTTTGCGATCGGTCACCTATTGCAAGATATGCGCGACAAATACAACGAGTTCCCCAAGGTGCTGGATTATCTCGACCAGGTCGAGAAGGACATTGTTGACAGCCTTGATGATTTCCGCCCGGGCGAGCGACCGGCGATTGCGATCCCCGGCTTGGAGGCGCTCCAAAGGCCGTTGAGCTTTGACCGGTATAAGGTAAACGTTATTGTAAACAACAGCGACGTGGAAGGCGCACCGGTTGTAATAGAGCTCAATCCATCTTATTACAATCTTGTCGGCAAGACGGAATACAGGGCCCAGTTTGGTGCGATGAGCACCGACTTTACCATGATAAAGTCCGGTGCGCTTCATAGAGCAAATGGCGGGTATCTCATAATCCACGCGCTCGATATTCTTATCAGCCCCCTGGCCTGGGATGTACTGAAAAGGGCGATAAGAAGCGAAGAGATAAGAATGGAACTAATGGGTGAGCAGTACCGGGCAATACCCGCGACTACCATCAAGCCGGAGCCGATACCGCTTAACATCAAGATTGTGCTTATTGGAAATCCGTATATCTACATGCTCCTATACAACATGGATGAGGATTTTAGAGAGCTCTTCAAAGTTAAGGCGGACTTCAACGTCGAGATGGACAGAACCGACGAGCATGTCGAGAAGTATGCATCCTTCATCAGTGAGTTGATCGATGCGGCCAAGCTTAAGCACTTTGACCCATCGGGTGTGGCGAGGATAGTCGAGTACGGCTCCTGGCTGGCGGGGGATCAGAAAAAGCTCTCCACGAGGTTCATGGATATCGGAGATATGGTAAGCGAGGCGAGCTACTGGGCGAGTACGGATAGCGCCGAGTTCGTATCGGCAAAGCACGTCGATCAGGCGGAGGGTCACAAGAAATTCCGCTCGAATATGATCGAGGCGAAGATACAGGAGATGATCGAGCGCGGCATGATTTTAATTCAGACCGAAGGCAAGATCGTCGGCCAGATAAACGCGCTCTCCATCATAAGTCTCGGTGATTACTACTTTGGGCAGCCATCAAGGATAACGGCCAAGATCCACCTGGGCAGAAAAGGTGTAATCAACATCGAGCGGGAGATTCGCCAAAGCGGACCGTCGCACAGTAAGGGCGTGCTAATCCTATCTAACTACCTTGCAGGGATGTATGCGGAAGATAAGCCGCTCTCTGTTTCAGCCAGCCTGACTTTTGAGCAAAATTATACGGGAGTTGACGGCGATAGTGCTTCGAGCACCGAGCTTTACGCACTTCTCTCCGCGCTGTCCGGAATCCCGATTAAGCAGAACTTCGCGGTAACCGGCTCGGTCAACCAGCGCGGTGAAATTCAGCCAATCGGCGGAGTCAACCGCAAGATAGAGGGGTTTTTCGATATCTGTAAGGCAAGAGGCCTAACGGGGGACCAGGGGGTCTTGATTCCACACCAAAATGTCGTAAATCTCATGCTGAAGCAAGAGGTGGTCGATGCCGTGAAAGAAGGCAAGTTCCGTATCTATCCGGTTAAAACCATCGATGAGGGCATTGAGATACTTACCGGAGTTGTTCCTGGCGAGCGCCGTGAGGACGGCACATTCCCAGAAGGCACAGTACACTACCTGGTCAACGAGAAATTAAAGAAGATGGCCGACCTTCTCAAAGAGTATGAGGCGCCCGAGATTGAAGAAGAGGAAGAGGAGGAGAGCGGAGAAGCGGCACAACCATTATAAAAGACGGGCCCGTTAGGGCCCTTTTTTATGCGGCCGCTTTTACTGTTAACTCGTTTATTACATCTCTAACTCCGGGTGTCCACCAGGCGATATCAGAGGCGATCCACTTTTGTGTGTAGTCGCTTACCGTTCCTCTCAAGTAGACGATCGCATCGGTAACGTCAACGTCGATGTTTCCCATGTCAATTCTGGTATCCCTTGCAAGACTTGCAACCACATCCTCCCGGATATCCTGATCCATCCTTTCAACCGCCGGCGTAACGACGATGTTGTTTATCACATCGGTTACTCCGGGAGTCAACCAGGCATCACTCTCCGCGGCGTTTTTCTCCGCCATGGTGGGAATCGAGCCGCTCAAGACTACTATCCCGTTAGCGACCCGTGCCACAATATTTGCCTCATCAACAAGTACGTCGCGACGTAGCGCGCCGTAGATGTCGTCCTGTATCTCTTGGTCAGATCTAATGATAGCCGGCCTTACGACAAGGTTGTTTATTACATCGACCACTCCCTTTATACGGCTTGCTATTTGGGAGGCATCGAGCTTTTGCGTGTAAGTATCAACCGTACCGCTTAGAGTCACCACTCCGCCTACAACATCAACGTCTATATTTGCGGCGTTAACTCTTACATCCCATGTAAGAGCATCCTGCACATCAGACAATATCTCTTGATCGCTTGGCATCTTAGGCTCCTTTCACTACAGATAAAGTTAGATATAACTTTTTACTACCCGCCAGGACTAAAAAATCACCAAATCGGTGAATCGGAATAAATTAGGGGACCAGGGATAGAAGTAATTAAAAATTGTAAACCTATTACTATCGCGTGGTTGACAATTAACATACCATGTAGTTGCCCCATTTATGGGGCGGTGTAGCATTTATTTATCCCTGGCCCTGTCCTCTGAATCCTAACACCGGCTCCTGTATTTTGCTATAATTTAGGTTTGAACTGCAAATAGCTCATGACTATGAGCGTTCAATCCATTTAATAATTCTGAGGTGTGTTATGTCCAAAGTGTTTTTTAGTGATCTTCACGGGAAAAAGAGTTGGCTTGATAAGACCGGCAAACTGTTCGACAGAGCCAATCTTAAGTCGATTATCGAGCCGGGTGATATAGTAGCGATCAAGGTTCATTTCGGGGAGCCGGGGAATACGGCTTTTCTCTCGCCGCTTTTTGTACGCCGGGTTGTGGATAAAGTTAAGGCGGCAGGCGGTAAGCCGTTTTTAACCGATGCCAACACGCTCTATGTAGGGGCGCGCTCTAACGCGGTGGACCACCTGGTCGCTGCAATTGAAAACGGCTTTAGCTATGCGACGGTCGGCGCGCCGCTTGTTATAGCCGACGGCGTAAACGGCAAGGACTATGTGGCCGTAAACATAGAAGGCAAGCACGTAAAAGAAGCAAAGATCGGAAGCGCGGTCTACCATGCCGACGCCATGATCGCGCTTACCCACTTTAAGGGACATGAACTCACCAGTTTTGGCGGCGCACTTAAGAACGTAGGCATGGGATTGGGTTGCCGCAGCGCAAAACAAGTAATGCACTCAGACGTACTGCCGCAGATAGATCAGGGCATCTGCACGAACTGCGCAAAATGCGTCAAGTGGTGCCCGGAAGGCGCGATCACGGTGACCAAGACAAGTTCAACAATCGACCACTCGAAATGTATCGGCTGCGGCGAGTGCACGGTAACATGTACATTCCAGGCGATAGCGGTTAACTGGAAAACCGAGCCCGGGGTCACGCAGGAGAAGATAGTCGAGCATGCCTGGGCGGTTATCAAGGACAAGCCGGGCAAAGTCGGCTTCTTTAACTTTGTCTTAAACGTAAGCCCCGATTGTGACTGCTGGGGATGGAACGAAGCCCCTATAGTTCCCGATGTCGGTATTCTTGCCTCAACCGACCCGATTGCAATTGACCAGGCGAGTGTTGACCTGGTCAATAAAACACAAGGTCTGCTTGGGGGAAGACTTGTTAACTTTGACGGCGGCGACGGGGATAAGTTTAAAGCCATCTCAGGCGTAGATTGGAGGCCGCAGCTTGCCTACGGCGAAGAGATCGGCCTCGGCACAAGAGGCTATGAGTTGGTAGAAGTAAAATAATAATTAACTTTCTCAAAAAGCTCCCGATACTTGTCTTAAAAGGGCTTAGTTCTAAAGTATCTAAACCCAAATTCTCAAAAGGGATGATTTCCTTGAGGTACGAGGAGCTCCTTTCCAAGTCTTTTAAGGCGGTATGGAAATATAAGGTAGTTTGGCTTTTTGGGATTCTTCTTGCCATTTTTAGCGGACCGCTAAAAGTCATGCTTAATATTGCCTACGGTTTTAGCGGGCCGGGGCGTGACATGATTGCATTGACCGAACGGATTTTAAGCTGGGTCTGGGTGGATGGGCAGCGGTTGAAATCGTACATGATTGCCGCCGCCATACTGGTCTCCCTGCATTCGCTAATCAGCATCTTTTTATATCCCTTGCTCTCGGGCTCACTGATCGGCCTTGTTACATCCACCGGCGAAGACACGAAGCCCAAGGCGCAAGCCGGCCTTTCCGTCGGTCTACGCAAGTCGCTCCCGATTCTTGGGGAATCACTGCTGCTTGCAGTCCCTTACCTTATCGCGGTTTTTCTTATAGCTGCAACCGGTGCCGCTATGCTGGCCCTGGCTATTTTATCCAAATCGGCGATGCCGCCCCATACGTTGGCATTAGCTATTGCTTTCGGCGTCTTGGCAGTTACGGCCCTTGCGGTTGCCTGGATAAGGATTAGCATTATAGACAGTCTTGCCCGACGGTTTATCGTCATCGAGGGCGAAGGGGCCGTTGCTTCTATCAAGCGCGCGGCTGCCTTGTTTAAGAAACATGTTGGGCAAACTCTGCTGGCATGGCTTATGCTAATTGCTATAGGAACCGGCGTATCGGCGGCATATTTTATGTTTATCGTTGTCTCGGGTATTCTCGTGGTGCGCGCTGCCGCCACGAGCTTGACAGAAGGGTTACTGGTTGCGGCGGCGGCTTTTACTTTGCTTATTATTTTTTCCGGGTTTACAAAAGCGTTCTCAAGCGCGTTTTGGACATATTTCTTTATGGCGTTGCAAAAGCGCGATGCGGGTCGGGAATTATCCATAGAAGAAACCCACGAAGGTGATTACCATATAGATGAGGAGTTAACATGTCCAAAGATTCAGGTAAACTCTACATCTGCGCAACGCCGATCGGAAACCTCGAGGATATAACACTGCGGGCGATTCGCGTTTTCAAAGAAGCCGATCTTATTGCGGCAGAAGATACCCGTGTTACCATAAAGCTTCTTTCGCGCTACGGCATATCGACCCCAATGACGAGCTATCACGAGCATAACGAGGCTACCAAGAGCAAAGAGTTAATTAAGGATATGAAATTCGGCAAAACGGTGGCACTGGTCTCCGATGCCGGCACGCCGGGAATCTCCGATCCCGGGCACAGGCTTATTAAAGCATGTATCGATGAGGGGATTCCCATTGAGCCGGTCCCCGGGCCATCGGCCCTTATCACCGCACTTGTTGTATCCGGGCTTCCCACGGATAGCTTTGTCTTCCAAGGATTCCTTCCAAGAAAAAAAGGCGAGAGGATGTCTCTTTTAGAGGAGCTTTTAGGTATAGGACGGACGGTTGTGTTGTTTGAGTCACCCAAAAGAGTTAAGAAGACGCTTGGGGAGGTTGCAGGGATAGACCCGGAGAGGGAGACGGTTTTAGCCCGCGAGCTTACTAAAAAGTTTGAAGAGGTGATGAGGGGCACGGCCTCCGGGCTACTTGATCGGTTGGATGAAGCCGGGATCAAAGGCGAGGTCGTTATTCTTTTTGGCCCAACTAAAAAGACTTTTGGAGCCGTAAGCATAACTGCGGGTGAGCTTAGAGAGGCGGTTGTTAAATTAATTAAAAAAGGCGTACATAAAAAAGAGGCGATCACGGAGGTCGCCGGAAAATACGGCGTCAATAAACACATGGTCTACGAAATCGTCATTGATATCCACGAGAAAAATATCAAAGGCCAAATATAAACAAATATATAAAAATGTAAATCAACTTTGCACAGCCAAATAAACCACTGGTTTAACAGCAGCTTATATAAGCTCTTTGAAACGTGCTTTTGCTATACCCTCTTATCCGCCATTAACTCTTTTTTGCAATCCTGGCAGACGTTTTTACCCTTGAAGTTCTCAATTTGTGTGCCGCTTCCGCAGAACACGCAGACCGACTGGTACTTCGAAAGGACGATGGAATCTCCATCTACAAAGATTTCCAGAGGGTCTTTAATTTCAATGCCAAAAGTACGTCTAAGCTCCATGGGTATTACAATTCTTCCTAATTCATCTACTCGTCTCACGATACCAGTGGACTTCATGGGGTACCTCCTGCTGCTTTCCTTGACAAGTGGTTGTTTAAATTATAGGGTTGTGGAAAAATTGTGTCAACGAGGTCTATACTTTTTATGTAATAAAATTACTAAAAATTCTAACCGAAGGTGGTTCAGACTTGTCAAAAAATAGTTATTACGTAACGACCCCTATTTACTACGTAAATGACGTTCCGCACATCGGACATGCCTATTCAACTATAATAGCAGACATGCTCGCTAGATATAAAAGGCTTTCAGGATACGACGTTCTTTTTTTAACGGGGACCGACGAACACGGTCAAAAAGTTGAAAAAGCTGCGAGGGAGCGGGGACGCACTCCCCAGCAGCACTGCGACCTCATGGTGGGCCCCTTCAAAGACCTCTGGGAAAAGCTGGATATTTCCTACGATGACTTTATCCGCACCACGCAGGAACGCCATATTATGGTCGTGCAGGCCATCTTTCAAAAGCTTTTCGACCGGGGAGATATCTACAAAGGATTTTACGAAGGGTGGTACTGCATCCACGAGGAGACTTTTTACCCCGAATCCCAGCTTGCCGAGGGCTGCTGCCCGGAATGCGGGCGCCCTGTCGAGTGGTTAAGAGAAGAGAGCTACTACTTTAGAAGCTCGAAATACCAGGACCAGCTTCTACAATATATAAAAGATAACCCAGGTTTTATTAAGCCTGATTTTAGGCGAAACGAAGTTGTAAGCTTTATCGAGGGCGGAGTTCAGGACATCTCGGTATCGCGAACTACATTTAAGTGGGGAATCCCCGTACCGTTTGATCCCGACCACGTGATCTACGTATGGTTTGACGCGCTTATCAACTACCTTACCGGAGTCGGGTTTTTACAGGACGAAGAGAAGACAGCCAAGTTCTGGCCTGCTGATATCCATATTATAGGAAAAGACATCGTTCGCTTTCACTGCGTCATATGGCCGATGATGCTTCTTTCACTTGGCTTGCCGCTACCCAAGCAGGTTTTGGCGCACGGCTTCTGGATGCTGGGCGGCGCAAAGATGTCGAAGTCGACCGGCGTGGTCGTCGACCCAAATCGGCTTATCGAGGAATTTGGCGCAGACAGTGTTAGATACTTTCTACTAAGGGAAATAGCCGTCGGCTTGGATGGCGAGTTTACACAGGATGCCTTAATCAGGCGGCTAAACGGCGACCTGGCAAACGATCTCGGCAACCTCATTCACAGAACTGTCGCAATGATGATGAAGTACTTTGACGGGGATATCCCGGAGGCCGGCGGGCTGGGTCCGCTGGAGGTCTCATTAAAAGAGGAGGCGCTCGGCCTGCAGCAGGTTGTCGATGAATCCATAAATAAAACCGATATCCGTGAGGCGCTCGTGCAAGTCTGGCGGGTTATCGGTCGGGCCAACAAGTATATAGATGAGGCGGCGCCCTGGGCCCTTGCAAGGGAGGGTCAATCTGAAAAACTAAAGACAGTTATGCGTACCCTTCTTGAAACGATAAGGGTTATCGCGGTACTCATCAGCCCTGTTATGCCGGAGACCGCCGAAAAGATTTGGGACCAGCTCGGGCAGGCCAACTTTACATCGGTTACAATAGAGGATAGTAAGCGGTGGGATATGCTTGCCCCGGGGACATCGGTTAAAAAGGCAGCACCCCTGTTTCCAAGGATCGAATTAAAAATCGGTGAATCATAAAATGTAGCCCGATTTATCGGGCGATTCCATGGACAATGAACCATGAACCAATTTAGGGTAGATAAAATGCCAAAGATTTAGGATAGGATTGGAGAGAGGTATGGCAAAAAAGAGCAGTTTTACAGATACCCATGCCCACCTAGATTTTTTCGGAAGCGACAAGGCGGTTGAGGGTGTGGTGGAAAGAGCAAAGGAGAATGGTATCACTAGGATCATAACCGTCGCGGATAAACTTGAATCAAGCTACCGTGCGGTTGAACTTGCCGAGAAATTCGACGGCGTTTATGCCGCAGTAGGTGTTCATCCTCATGAAGCGAAAATGGTTAACTCGGGCACGATAAAGGAGCTAAAGAAACTCGCCGAGCACCCGAAGGTTGTTGCAATCGGCGAGATCGGGCTTGATTACCATAAGAACCACTCGCCGAAGGCGACCCAGCAGAAGGTCTTCGGCCAGCAGCTTGACCTTGCCGCCGCCCTTGGTCTTCCCGTAATAATACACGACCGGGATGCGAACGAGGACGTGCTAAAAATAGTTACTCAACACCGCCCCAAGAAAGGGGTATTTCACTGCTTCAGCGGCGACGTGTCTTTTGCCCAAACGGTCCTTGCAATGAACTTCTATATATCCATTGCGGGACCGGTTACTTTTAAGAACGCCGGAAATCTGGTCGATGTAGCTAAATTTGTGCCTTTAACCAAGCTTTTGGTTGAGACTGATTCCCCGTACCTGACACCCCAACCCTACAGGGGTCGTAAGAACGAGCCGGCAAATGTGCGCCTGGTTGCAGAGAAAATAGCCGAAATTAAGGGGGTTGGTATAACCGCTGTCTCGGCCTCCACACAGGAAAATGTATCCCTACTTTTTTCCCTTCAATAGCTAAAGAATATACACTAAAGACTAGTAACCATAACGCTAATAAAATCAATGGTCAGGTAGCCTATTTTCGGTTAGCGTTCCCATCACCATGAACAAGCTTCTTCTAATCTACATGTGCTATAACCATGTATTTTATACATAATATTAGGTATATAGTTGTTTATTGCTCCTGCTAGGTGGGTACCTCCTAGGCTAAAGTTTTTGAGGAAGTCATCCGATTGTGGTATAATGACGGGCAGCTATTGCGTTTGTGCCTTAACAACTGAATAAAGAATCTTGAAGGGACTGATTTGATGGAGGCACGTTTTCATCAGATAGCCCGCGGCTTCAGAGAAAGAAAGTACGAAGTAATCCTGCTAACTCTGATTATGGTCTTTGTCTTGATGGACTTGGTTTATGGCGGGACTACCATAAACCTGGCCATCGATGGGAAGGCGAAAACCGTAAATACGCGGGCGAGAACAGTAGCCACTGTTCTGAGGGAAAACGGCGTAACAGTTAAGGCATTTGACGAAGTAACACCTAAGCTCTCTGCAATACTAAAAGAGGGCATGATAGTAAGAGTAAGACATGCAGTACCAGTAACCGTGAAACTTAACAACCAGGAAATTGCGATGATGTCCGTGGCCGATACAGTAGGCGGTGTCTTAAAGGACATGGGGTTGCAGGTAAAGCCTGTAGACAAAGTTCGACCAAACAAGAACGATAAAGTCAAAGCAGGCATGAAGGTAGAAGTTACGCTGATAACAAGCAAGTGTGAGGTCACCAAAGAGCCGGTTGCATACCAGACGGTAACCCAAGAGGACCCGAATCTGGATTACGGCAAAAAGGTAACGGTGACACAGGGTAAGCCCGGCTTACTCCTTAGGGTTACAGAGGTTGTTTTAAACGGGGATCAGCCTGTCAGTAGGCAAGTCAAGCTAGAGAGCACTTTATCGTTGCCGGTTAATGAAGTGGTAACGGTAGGCACAAAGCGCAAGATCGCCCGGGCAATGAGTACAACAATTAATGTATCCCGAGGAGAAAGAAGGGGCCCAGCAGGCAGAGTGCTGGTAATGAGCGCGACTGCATACGCGCCTAACTACGGGTGCGGCAGCAAATGCGCAAACGGTATGCGGGCGCAAAGAGGCGTAGTTGCAGTCGACCCCAGGGTTATCCCGTTGGGGACGAGGGTCTACGTCGAAGGCTACGGCGAAGCGATTGCTGCCGATACGGGTGGTGCGATAAAAGGGAATCGCATCGACCTATGTTACAATACGCCCGGCGAATGTTTTCAGTTCGGCAGGCGTACGGTCAAGGTTACCATCCTTGACCAGTAGCCAGAGGCGTCCGGCGTTTAAAAAAGGATGCATAAAACGTGACGCTAGCAACGCCACAGGCGACGCTTGAAGTAGTAAAAAAATTTGGCCTCAGGCTCGAAAAGAGCCTGGGGCAACATTTTTTGATCGACCAAAATATCTTAAATAAGGTGGTCGATGCCGCTGCGCTATCCAAAGAAGACGCCGTGGTTGAGGTCGGCCCGGGCATAGGCACACTCACCCAGGCCCTTTCAAAAAGAGCCGGGGTGGTTATCGCCGTTGAACTTGACCGTAAGCTAAAACCGGTTTTGGACTATACTCTTCAGGGATGCGAAAACGTTAATGTTGTCTTTGCCGACGCGCTCTCCGTCAACCTAAAAGAACCGCCCTATAATCTCCCTGTACCAAACAAGCTTGTCTCAAACCTGCCCTATCAAGTCGCCACGCCGCTTTTGGCCGATTACCTGGATAAGTTTTCTAACCTCTCACTTTTTGTCGTGATGGTGCAAAAAGAGGTTGCCGACCGCATTGTAGCAAAGCCGGGGACCGCCGAGTATGGCGTATTTTCAGTTAAAGCCCAATTTTATTGTGACGTCGACAGGGTGGCGGTTGTTTCAAAAAACGTGTTTTTGCCACCCCCCGAGGTAAGTTCCGCCATTGTCAGGATGAGGCGATTGCCCAAGCCGAGAGTTTTCGCTAAAGATAAGGAACTCTTCTTTAAGGTGGTAAAAGCCGCCTTTGGGCAAAGAAGAAAGACGGTTAAAAACGCGCTTTCAAAAAGCCCGGAGCTTGAGTTCTCCACGGGCGCGGTGGATGGGGCGCTAAAGGGGGCGGGTATCGATCCTCGTCGGCGCGGCGAAACGCTTTCCATAGAGGAGTTTGCCATGTTGGCGAACTCTTTATATTAAATTTAATGGATATGTAAAGGTGCATGAATCAATCGCCTGTTTAAAAAGTTCGGGAATTGCAAAAAATCTCTACTGAAAAGCAGGATTTTGCCGAACTAAATTGTATATAAATAATATTATCCACAATACTTGCATTTAGTTGCTCTAGAAGGTAAACTTGAAGTTTCCGCAATTTAGATGTATAATATCGCAGGACACCTGAAGGAGAGGAATAAATATTATGGCAGTTGGTCAGTTGCCGCAAGTGGAGATAGTTGGTCGAATTCGGAAGCAGTTGGATGGTTTTGTAGGTGAAAAAATGCGTCTTAAAGCTAATATGGGGCGCTGTAAAATCATTGAAAGAGAGGGTGTACTTGAAGAAACGCACCCTAATTTGTTTGTCGTAAGGGTTGAGGAAAAGCGAAACCGTTGCCGCAGGGTGTCGTATAGCTATGCGGATGTACTAACTAAAACGGTCGAGCTTTCGAACCCGGATAACGGCGAAAGTCTGATTCCCTGGCTAATGTAGCTCAAGGGAATTAAAAATAGAATAGGGAGCTTTTAATTTGGGTACCTAAAACCAACAATAAGATGCTGTCAATTAAAGCCTATGCAAAAATCAACCTTTACCTCGATGTCGTCTCGCGATATCCCGATGGTTATCACCAGATTAAAAGCGTCATGCAAAGTATATCGCTTCATGACCTCGTCGAGATATCGCCGGCTAAGGATTTAAGTCTTTCCTCTACAAGCAGGGAATTATCGAATAAGGATAATCTTGCTTTTAAAGCCGCTGAAATGCTTCGCTCTATTACCAGCTCTAAAGCAGGCGCCCACATCAATATTACCAAGCGAATTCCTATTGCGGCAGGCTTGGCTGGCGGGAGTGCAGATGCCGCCGCCACGCTTGCGGGCCTAAATATACTGTGGGGCCTTAATCTATCGGTGGAAGAGCTGCAGAAGATCGGTGCGGGGCTTGGCGCCGACATTCCTTTCTGTCTGATGGGAGGCACCGCGCTTGCCGAGGGCAGGGGGGAGAAGCTGGCCAGGCTAAACCCGATGCCCAAACTCTGGATGGTTTTGGCAACACCGCCTATGTATATATCTACGGCCGGTGTCTATCGCCTGGTGGATAAAAGAGAAATAGCCCCTCTCTATACAGGAACAGAGTTTCTCAATGCGCTATCTAGCGGCGATATAATCCAGATATCGGCAATGCTTAAAAACCTTCTTGAGGAGGTTGTATTACCACTTCACCCGGATATCGAGAGCATAAAGAAGCTTGCGGTAACGTCCGGCGGCAGCGGGGCTTTAATGTCGGGAAGCGGCCCCAGTGTTTTTATCATATGTAGGGACGAGGAAACGGCAGATCGCGTTGCGGATGATTTAAGGTCTCGGGATGAGACACTTTTTGTTGATACTGTAAGGCCGGTTGATTATGGGCTTGAAATAACTTATTAAAACTAAAGGGAAACACAAGGACGATCAAGAATATTTAACTATTTGCTATTGTTGTAAGTAGCAAGCAATAAGGAGTTTTAAGATTGGTAGATGCAATCGTGCTGGCTGGCGGAAATGCAAAAGGATTGGCTCAGGTGCCGGCAAAGGGGTTGGTCCCGGTTAACGGGCGACCTATGGTTGAATATGTAGTTGATACCTTGAGCCGGTGTGAAGATATTGGTCGTATCTGCGTGGTTATCCCGGTTGAGCATTCCTTTAACGGCGCACTTAAAAAGATCGATGTAAATGTGGCAAGCGGCAGCCTGCCCGCCGTTGCAAAGGCCGGGCTTGATTTTTTAGAGGCAAAAGAGCCGGTTCTTATGCTCTCAACCGACATACCGCTTATAACACCGGAGGCGGTAAGCGATTTTTTGAAGAGGTGTTCAACTAAGAAGGCAGAGTTTTATTACCCGATTATAAGGTATGGCGAGTCCGAGAAGCGCTTCCCTAATGTGAAGCGAACTTATGCCCGTGTAAAAGAGGGCCGCTTCACAGGCGGCAATATAATGCTTATCGATCCTGAATTTATAAACAGGAATTTTGACCTTATCGAGCGTATATATGAGTTAAGGAAGCAACCGGTTAAAATAGCAAAGATTCTTGGGTTCTCGTTTCTTTTAAGGTTCATATTAGGAATGTTAACGATAGGCCAGCTTGAGGGGCGGATAGGCCAGATGACGAATGCGGTTTGCGTGGCCGTTGAAACACCTTATGTTGAGATAGGGGTAGATGTAGATAAAGAGTCGGATTTGCAGTTGGTTACAGTTGCTTTAGCCGGAGGACAAAATGAGTAGAATCACCATCATAACCGAAGGTGCCCCAAAGCCCGTTGGGCCTTATTCGCAGGGGATAAAGGCCGAGAACCTTGTTTTTGTTTCGGGGCAGATTCCAATCGACCCCGAGACAGGCGAGTTTGTCGAAGGCGGCATAAGAGCACAAACTGAGATGGCACTTAAGAATGTGGAATCGGTGCTGATTGCCGGCAACAGCTCTCTTGACATGGCGGTCAAAATGACTGTTTATTTAAGTGACATAACTGATTTTTCAACAGTAAACGATGTATTTAGTGAGTTTTTTTCAAAACAACCGCCGGCTAGGGAGGCCATCCAAGCGGCAGGCCTACCAAAGGGCGCGAAAATAGAGATCTCGGCCATAGGATTGGCAAGAACATAGTAAAGGAGCGCAAAATGGAAATCACAAAGGTGAGCATCAGGCCTGTAGAGATGAACAAAGTTAAGGCAATTGCCAGCATCACCATCGACGACCAGTTTGTTGTTCATGATTTGCGCGTAGTCGAAGGAGAAAAAGGGCTCTTCGTTGCGATGCCCAGCCGTAAGCTTCCAAGCGGCGATTTTAGAGACATAGCGCATCCGATCAACAGCGAGACTCGGGAGCGTATCCAGGCGGCCGTTATCGCCGAGTATAAGCAGCAGCTTGGTAGCAAAACAGAAACTAGCAGCTAGAAGTTTGAAAGCGGACCTTAAGGTCTAGATTGCAGGTAGCTTGATAATAAATTAGGTCTTTGAAATTTTATCTAGTTTCTGGAGGGCCTTTGGCCCGTTCTAGTTTCTAGTCTCTAGTTTAGGCTGCCCTTAGGCCGACAATGTTTTGCGGTTGCCCTTCCAGGTACGAGGTTATATTCGCAATAGTGGTATCTAAAATCCTCTGCACGGATTCAAGGCTGTTAAAAGCGTTGTGCGGCGTTATGATCACATCATCCCTGAAAAGAAGTAAATGCGTCTCAAGTGCTATCCTTAGCTTTTCATGCGAGTATTCATGCGACAGTAACTGCCGCTCTTCTTTTATTAGCCCCTCTTCTTCTAAAACATCCAGGCCGGCCCCGCTTAAAATACCGCTTTGCAGTCCCTCGACAATGGCAGCGGTCTCGACCAGGCCACCGCGTGAGGTGTTGATAAGAATTGCGCCCCTTTTTACCTTATGGATATTTCTGCGGTTGATCATGTGGTGGGTGTGCGGATTGTAGGGGGCATGGAGGCTTATGACATCGGATAACCCAAGAAGCTCGTCGAGACCGGCGTATTTAAAACCGAGGTTTTTTGCCAACAGCTCATCGCGTCTTACGTCAAAGACGGCGACGTCCATCTCAAAACCGTGGGCGATTCTTATTACATGTTGGCCGATGTGACCGACCCCGACGACGCCGATGGTTTTTCCCTTAAGATCAAAGCCGCGCAGCCCCTCAAGGTCAAAGTTGCCGCGCCTGGTTCGCTCAACCGAGGGTAGCACTTTTCTTGAGAGCGATAAAATCAGAGCAAAGGTATGCTCGGCAACGGTGTTTTCGCCGTATGACGGCACATTTGAAACCGCAATTTCTCTTTCCTGGCAGATGCGTACGTCGATGTGGTCAAAGCCGGTTGAGCGTGTTGCGATCAACCCCAGATTAGGTAATCGTTCTAGAACACCCCGGCCGATATCCGAGTAAATAAACGGTGATATGATCTCGTATCCCTCAGCGAGTTCGACGTTATCTATCGTTAGCGGGTCGGGATAAAACGCAAACTCCAGATCCTTATCCAAGTGTTCCTCAATATAAGCCTCTTCCCAGGGCTCTACCTCAAAAAAGGCGGCTTTTGCAGGCATACGATCATCTCCATAAATACAGAAGTCAGGAGCCAGAAGAATAAAGACTTATTAGGATCTAGTGCTCGGCGTCCTTCTCGTTTTTTATATTGTTTCCAAATCTGGGTCGTTTTTCACATTCTCCTGGCTCCTAAAAGATTATTATTTCAAATCGACTGCCGAATAATGTTATAATCTTAATGTTTCACGACACGCTGGATATACTAGGTTAGGAGTTATCGCTTTATGCGTCTTGCCGTCATAGTTTTAGCGGCGGGAGGAGGCACCCGCATGAAGTCATCCCGCCCAAAGGTTCTCCACATGGTCTGCGGGGAGCCGATGATTAACTTTGTTTTAGAATCCGCTGAAAAACTTAGTCCCGAGAGAATCGTTGTAATCATTGGGCACAAGTCCGAGATGGTAAGAGAAGCTCTCTCTTGTTTTGAGGATAGGATCGAGTTTGTGCACCAGGATAGGCAGCTTGGGACGGGGCATGCCGTATCGATATGCGAAGATAGCTTGAAGGGCTTTGACGGTGTGGTTATTGTTTTAAGCGGAGACACGCCGCTTCTTAGTACGGGGACCCTGAACCGATTGCTTGATGTCCACAATAGAGGCGGTGCCGCCGCGAGCATTCTTACAGCACAAATGGATAACCCGACAGGCTACGGCAGGATTATTCGCTCATCCGATGAGGCGGTCTTGTCGATCGTAGAAGAGAAGGACGCAACCGCTGAGGAGAGGGCGATCACCGAGGTAAATACCGGAACTTACTGTTTTAATAAAAACAAACTCTTCGAGGCGCTAAAAAAGATTGATTCCAACAACAAGCAGGGGGAATTTTACCTAACCGATGTTATAGGTATTTTAAGGGACCAGGGGGAAAAGGTCATGGCAAGTGTGACGGACGATCCAAATGAGGTGATGGGGGTAAATTCGCGGGTTCAGCTTGCTGAGGCCGAGAAGACCTTAAGGCGGCAGATAAACGAAAAGTTAATGCTTGAGGGCGTTACAATTATTGACCCTGAGACGACCTATATCTCGGCCGGCGTGGAGATAGGCAAAGACACGGTAATCCATCCCATGACGTTTATCAGCGGAAAGACTAAAATAGGCGAGGGCTGTGATATCGGGCCTATGACCCGTTTAATAGATACTACAGTTGGGAATTCGGTTCTCATTGAGAACTCGGTTGTGCGCGAGAGCACCGTTGAAGACGGTGCCGAACTCGGCCCTTTCTGCCATGTCAGGCCCGGAACTCTGGTTAAGTCGGGGGCTAAAGTAGGGGCGTTTGCCGAAGTTAAGAAAAGTGTGGTCGGCGTGGGGAGCAAAGTGCCCCATCTAAGCTATATAGGCGATACAAAAATTGGCGATTATGTTAATATAGGTGCGGGTACCATTACGTGCAATTATGATGGTGCCGATAAATACGAGACCGTTATTGAGGACGGAGCTTTTATAGGAAGCGACACCATGCTGGTCGCGCCGGTGCGCATAGGCAAAGGCGCGTTTACCGGTGCGGGGTCGGTTATATCCAAAGACGTTCCCGCCGATAGTCTGGCTGTAGAGCGCTCCGAGCAGGTCGTAATCGATAACTGGGTTGATAAAAGGCAAAAAAAGAAAGGCATAAAAAAGGGTTAATGTGAGGAGAGAATGGCAAGCGAAGTAAGCAAACGGTTGATGGTATTTAGCGGCCGATCTAATCCGGCCCTGGGGAAGGAAATCGCCAAGCATTTGGGTGTTGAGCTTGGCAGGGTAGAAATAGCAACATTCAGCAATGGCGAGATATATATTCGCTATCTGGAAAGCGTTAGGGGGGCCGACGCATTTGTAGTCCAGACACTGGCCGATTCTGTTAACGACCACCTAATGGAGCTTCTTATCATGATTGATGCGCTAAAGCGCGCCTCGGCACATAAGATATTTGCCGTAATCCCCCATTATGGTTATGCAAGGCAGGACAAAAAGGCGGCCGCAAGGGAACCGATTACCGCAAAGCTTGTTGCGGACCTTTTGATGACGGCGGGAATAAACCGAATGGTTACTGTTGATCTTCATGCCGGCCAGATTCAGGGGTTCTTTAACGTGCCGGTTGACCACCTTATGGGTCTGCCGCTCTTAGCCGGCTATTTCAAAAAGAAGAAAATTAAAGATCTCGTGGTTGTCTCGCCCGATGTGGGTAGGGTAAAGATGGCCAAGAGATATGCGGATACGCTGGGGGCTTCTCTGGCGATCCTTCATAAGACAAGACCGGTGCGTAATGTTGCCGAGATAACGCATATCATCGGCGACATTAAGGGCAGGCCTTGTCTTGTGATTGACGACATGGTAGATACCGCGGGTACGCTGGTAAGCGGTGCCCAGGCTCTTGTAGAGCATGGGGCGACTGAGATATATGCCGGCGCGACCCATCCGGTTCTGTCCGGACCGGCGGTTGAGAGGATTGAAAAATCCGTAATAAAGGAGCTGGTTACCACAAACACGATACCGATCTCGGAGGAAAAGATGATATCCAAATTTAAGGTTCTCTCAATCGCAAAGCTATTATCGCAGGCGATTCAAAATGTCTATGAGGATAGGTCGGTTAGTGAGTTGTTTGGAGGACAAAACCAGTTATAGTAGCTCGTAGCTGACAGCTCTCAGTTCACAGGGTGAGGGTATTAATTCTTTCCTGTCAGCTGTGAGCTGCCAGCTGTCAGCTAATATGAGGAGTGATAATAAAATGGAAGTAGCCGAACTTAAAGCTGAAAAGCGTGAAGTGTCAGGAAAAGAAATAAGCAAGAAACTTAGGCGACAGGGAAAAATTCCGGCGGTTATGTACAGTGATGGCGATGCGACGCCGCTCTCTGTAGACGCGCGCGAATTTGCATCACTCATCCACTCCGGTGCGGGGACGCACATTATTGTTAAGCTAAAATTTCCGGGGGCCAAAAAGCATCCGAATGCCGTCATTAAGGCGGTTCAGAGAAACCCGGTACGCGACGAGTTCTTCAACGTCGATTTTCAAAGGATAGCACTTGACGAGAAGATTGCCGCGATGGTGCCGATACATATGGTTGGCGAATCGCCCGGCACCAAAGAAGGAGGCGTTCTTGAACGCCACCTTGGTGAAATTGAGGTTGAGGGGATGCCTACCGAGATGCCGGATCACATTGAGGTGGATGTAAGCGGACTTGGTATCGGCGAGAGCATCCATGCAAGCGATCTCAAGATTCCCGATGAGATTGTTATGCTGACCGACCCCGAGGCGGTTATTCTTGCAATCACGGTGCCGCGTGCTGCTGCGGCGGCCGCAGAAGAAGCCGTCGAGGGAATTGCGCCTGAGTCGGTTGAAGGCGGCGGCGAGGCCGCAGCCAAAGAGGCTGCTGAAGAGGCGGGAGAATAAAGTTGATAACCTGGGCGCAAGGTCTGCTTGCGCCCTTTTTTTATAACTTTTTAGGCGGACCAATAGGATGTATCTAGTCGTTGGATTGGGGAACCCGGGAGTTGAATACGAGCGTACACGCCACAATGTGGGCTTTATGGTAATCGACAAACTTTCGCAGGTGCACGGTATAAAACTTAGTATGAAAAGCCACTCCGCCCGCTGGGGGCAGGGAAAGGTCGATAGCGAGACCGTTCTACTGGCTGAGCCGATGACTTATATGAACGAGAGTGGTGTTGCGGTAAAGGCTCTCTTAAAAGACAAGAACGTTGCCCCGGAACATCTCATTGTAATTTATGACGACCTAGATCTTGAACCGGGTCGGATAAGGGTGCGCGTAGACGGCGGAAGCGGTGGACACAAAGGCATCAAGTCCATCATCTCCCAAATCGGCACCGAAGGATTTATAAGGATTCGCGTTGGGATTGGTAGACCCCCGGGCCGCCAAGACCCGGCAGATTATGTCTTAATGCCGTTTTCAAAGGACCAGCGCGAGGAAATCAACTTTGCTATTGTAAAGGCCGCCGATGCGGTAGACTATATTATCGCAAACGGCGCAGAGCGCGCAATGAACGAGTTTAATCGTAAGAACGGTGAGATTGAGCAGCCCTAGCACCTACTATATGTACGACCTCAAAGATCGGGTTGTGAAAGCAAAGTCAAGTGTTGGTCTAATTATTTGAATAAATGTAGCCGCCCGATTTAACAGGCTAAAGGATATTTTAGGGACTTCACGAGAGATTCGAATCCTTCCACCCAACAGCATTTGCCCTTGTGAAAATGGCTTTCGCAAGGGCTTTTTTTGTGGAAAAGTTGAGAGGTGAGAGGACTCTAACTTTTTCTGCGGACCCTTCTGGTATAGATATACGATGCATATTTTTCAACTATTTAGCACTAAACCACCTGGTATAGGCTATACTACCCGGTGGCCAATCAGTATTCTACTTAACAATCTGTTGATTCCTGACAATTGGTATCAAAACTAATCTTTAAAGCAGCGGTTTACAATCCGATATAATTATTATAATATGTAAACCGAGGGGGTTTATTTATGGCACTTAGCGATCGTATAAAACAGGCGCGATTAGCTTCTGGCGTTAGTTTACGCGCTTTATCATCAAAAGTCGGCGTTAGCGCACAAGCAATTTCGAAATATGAGCGAGGTCTTGATGTACCTAGCTCGGGTGTGCTTATTCGGCTTGCTCAAGCTTTAGGTGTGAAGGTTGAATTCTTCTTTAGGCCTACTCATGCCGTGGTGACCGGCCTTGCCTATCGCAAGCATCCCTTTTTAGGCGCAAAGGATCAAAAAGTAATACAAGCTCGAGTACAAGAGTGGTTAGATAGGTACCTTGAAATTGAGAGCATATTTCCAAGTGATTTAAATGGTTTTGCCTTACCAACTAATATAAATCGATATCCAGAATCTCTAGATGATGTTGAACGAATAGCAATAAGCTTGCGTAAAGAATGGGGTATGGGTCTTGGTCCAATAGAGAATATGATTGATCTATTTGAGGCTCGGGGAATAAAAGTTGGTCTGATAGAAGCAGTTAGCGGATTTGATGCCTGTACTTTTTTAATTGATGAAGGCGCTCCTGTTATAGGGATAAGGAGGGACTTACCCGGTGACCGCCAGCGATTTAGTCTTGCCCATGAACTGGGGCATATAATATTAGAGCCTGGAGACAATCACAACATTGAGGCAGTGGTTGATCGCTTTGCAGGCGCCTTTATTGCGCCTGCGTCAACTGTTCGATATGAGTTAGGCAATAAAAGGAAGGAACTCACTTTATACGAACTCCATGTTCTTAAGCATAGGTATGGATTAAGCATGCAAGGCTGGATTCACCGTGCTCAGGATCTCGATATTATATCTGGATTAACCGCGAAGCGGTTGTTCCAGCAGTTTGAGGATTGCGGCTGGACAAAAGACGAACCGGGCGATCACCTAGCATCAGAGATTTCATGGCATATGGAGAGTTTGATTCTTCGTGCCGTAACTGAGAATGTTATCTCAGCGACGCGTGCGTCCGAATTGCTAGGGAAACCTTTAGAAGAATTTTGGCGTGAAGTCAAAGAAAAGCACAAGGGACTGCCGGTAGTTGCTAGTATTTGATACCAATGTATTAATGGATCTTCATAAGGGTTATCTATTATCCAAAGCCGACAGCTTACCTTACCAACTGATTGTACCTGATGTGATCGCGGTCGAAATTGAAGATCTCACCGGTGGTGAGCTAAATGGAGCTGAGTTACCCAAACTCGGGTTTGTCATAAATGAGCTACCTGGCAAATACATGCAGGAGGTCGAAACGTTAAGACAGCTATACGTGTACCCTGGTACCAATGATCTTTTTGCATTAGTATTGGCAAGAGTTATGGGCGTCATTCTGATGACCAAAGATCGGGATTTGGTAAATGCTGCAAATAATGAAGGGATTCCATGTTATGGTATTCTATGGCTTTTGAAAGAGATGGAACGGCATGGGATCGTGCATCCCGTAGTGCTAGCACAAGGTTTAGTGCATATGCGAGCAGCCGTCAGGAAACTACCCAAGGAGGAATGCGAGGAATTAATTAAGCGATGGGAGCGATTCTAGGGTTACGCTACTACTTTCAAATATTAACAAGAAAGGGTGCCAGGCTTGCAAGATTGCACGTTAGGCATATTGAGGTAAAGACATGAGTTGGATCACGGCACTAGAATCATCAGGGCACATTACCGAGGCCGTAAGCCATTTTAATCAGGCCATTGGTGGCTTGGAAACCGGAGGGTCAAGGGTTGAAGTTTCTCGCTATCTCTTCGATGCCCTAAATAAGATTCAGACGGAGTGGCGGATGCTTCACAATCAGCATGCGTTGGGCGAGGTTAAAGCCTTTCAGACAATGATCCTGGAGGGATTGGATACAGAAGACCGTATTAAGTTCTTAGAGAGTGATGAGATTAGAAATCTTGTTTTTTCGAGCCTCAGATCATGAATCACGACACCTTACTGCGGGATCAATACAGACCAGATCAGGAGATAGAACCACGGTTAGTCAAGAAAGCATCCGAAGAACATCATAAATCTGTTAACGCCTATAACACGTATCTTTCTCAGAAAAATGATGAAGCTAAAGAATGTGTAATGAAACGAGTGGCGGAACTGCTATACATTGTCCGTTCAAACATTGCCCATGGGGGAAAAACTCCATACGGACCAGACCTTAAGAAAAAAGAACGTGACGAGGAAGTTTGCAAAGTAGTTATGCCGCTCCAGCGGCTGTTATTGAATATATTGTTTGATTATCCAGATCATAAATTGGTTGTATATGGAACCTTGGCTCCTGGTAATGTGAATCATGACATACTCTCCGATCTTCAAGGCGTTTGGGAGGACTGTATAGTAAAATTATCTCCTCCTTATCTCCGAGAATGATCGGCTAGCATTGGTGTTAGTTGATCAAAATATCTTCCATCCACTCCGGTGCGAGGACGCACATTATTGTTAAGCTAAATAGTGTGCCAATAGGACGTTTGGATCCGGTGACAGTCACCGGCCAAAAGCTGCCGCGCCCCTTAGCTTGGTTGTTAAGCTATCACTATAGTTCACCATAATACGAACTCGAAAGTATCCGCAATAAGCCAGATATTATCCAAAATTTGAAACCACATTTGACAGTAATAACGCATAACGTTATTATCTGGTTATGATAAAAAGCTTCCGCTGTAAAGAGACCGAGAAGATATTTGAGCGCCAATTCGTAAAGAAATTCTCTGTAGATATACAGCGCTTAGTTTACCGAAAGCTTGTATTACTAGATTCTGCCGAGAGATTGGATGACCTTAAAGTACCGCCCGGCAACCGTCTCGAGAGGCTTTCAGGCAACAGGCAAGGACAACACAGCATTCGGGTCAACGAACAATGGCGCATTTGCTTCAAATGGAGTGCAGGTGACGTTTATGAAGTCGAGATTACGGATTATCATTAGGAGGAGATTATGAGCAACAAAAAAATAGAACCTATTCACCCAGGCGAAATATTGCTTGAAGAATTTCTCAAACCAATGGGAATCAGTCAATATCGTTTGGCCAAGGATATTAATGTACCGGCACGCCGTATAAATGAGATTATTCACGGTAAGCGATCAGTTAGCGTAGATACAGCCCTGAGATTGTCTCGATATTTTAGTCTATCTGAGCGTTTCTGGCTTAATCTCCAGACACGCTACGATATCGAGCTACAGAAGGATAAGCTAGACAAACGTATCAAGGAAGAGGTTAAAGTCCTCGCGACAGAAAAGCATAGCGCCTAACAAATCACTGCAGTGGACGGCGGATTTCGGGGCGCTCTTGTAAGTCTTATTTGCTTGCTTAATTATTTCTGTTGCCATGTCGCTAACGGCTTACTCCGCCCCCACTGAGCCGGAACGTTATGCGTCTGAAAAATTATAATAGAAAATCTTGATTTTTCGCAAACAAGACCAAATTATTAAATAGCAAAGGATAATTGATAAATTATTTGAGGTGAAAATATAATGAAAACAATAAAATATTGTTTATTGGGAAGACGAGGGAATGTGGCTTGGTTATCTAGCCGAATATCCTGATTATATGACCCAGGGGGAAACTTGATGAATTAAAAGAAAACTTAAAAGATATATATAAGGAATTAACCAGTGGTTCGATTCCGCCAGTTCGTAAAGTTGCTGAGCTGAAAGTCTCGTGAAACGAAAAGACTTAATTAAGAAAATCAAGGAAATGGGATAACTACAGGCTGACGTAATGATTTGTTGCGTGGGGGGCGGGACGTCAGACCGTGTGAAAACATTTCCACAAAACCAATACAAAGTCGGATAGAACAGGCTTTTCTGCTATTTTATCCGTCCTTATGTCATAATTATTTACTGCGTAATGAATGATTATGCAGAATGATGGCTACTATTTGCAAATAATATTGCAAATAGTAGCACTATTTGCTAAGCCACGGTGCCAGGCACCATGCAAAGGCACCATGCAAGCGATCTACCGGCACGTTTAGTGGTTTAAAGTTTTAAAAGTGTGCGTTTGTGAACCTTGTGAAAGGCCTCCCCGTTGCTGCTCTTGGCATCCAGCATCTTAACCTGATATATTGAATAGGCTGGTCGATAAATCTGGCTAGTACTCTGTCAAGCGTACATTGACTGGAATCTGTCATCGCGGTAAGGCAAGGCCCGAAGGGCCGCAGTCCCGAGTAAAGCGAGGGAACTCGAAATGACGTGGCAATCTCTGCTTGTGCACAGAGTGAGATTGCTTCGCTATGCTCCTAAGAAAACACTTCTTCTGCCAAAGTGTTTTCTTTCTTAAATTACCCACTTTTAGTGGGTCGGGTGCTC
>CADDYS010000018.1 GCA_902810715.1 bacterium
GGATAAGAGAGCGGTTTCCTGGAGCTCTGATTCGAAGGTAAAATCCTTCTCCAGCACGAACAGCCCGCCTAAAAATTCCACTAGGGTGGGGATATCTATTTTACCTGCCTCTTGTAATTTAATATCTTGCTCCATAAACTAACACTCTCTCAAGTTTAATCTTAGACCAAATGTCTAAAAGATTGGCTAACTTTCGTACAGAATTTGTCTCCTTATATTAGACAACTGTCCAAATACTTAAATAAATCCATGCTTTACCCTATTTATATGATTTATGGGCATGTTAAGGTGTTACTATTATGATCATCCTGGCTTCGTCGGTATTTTTAGTCGGATATATATTGATCGCCTTGGAGCACAAGCTCCAGGTGAGCAAAAGTGCGATAGCTATGCTATTTGCAGGCATTTTATGGACCATTGTCGCCATTGCCGATAAAGCCGGTCTGTCGGCCCATCTTAGCAAGGCAGGGGCCGGGATATTTGAAATCCTGGTGTTCTTACTCTCGGCCATGACCTTGGTTGAGATACTTGTACACTACAGGTTCTTTGATGTCGTGCGCTCCTGGCTTATATCCAAAAGGCTAGATAATGTGCGTATGCTCTGGATAATGTCGGCCCTCTCTTTTTGGATTTCCGCAGTAATCGACAACATGACAACGGCGATCATATTTAGCCAACTCGCCCGCCTCTTCTTCAGGGGAAAGAACCTCGTTGTCGCCGCAGCATTAATAGTTGTAGCGGCCAATGCCGGCGGGGCCTTCTCACCGATAGGCGATGTAACCACTACGATGCTTTGGCTGGGTGGTAAGTTCTCGAGTTTCGACGTCATGCGCTATGTCCTCGTCCCGACGATGGTACTTTACCTCGTCGCCGCATTTCTAATGACCAGGAAGCTTAAAGGAGATGAAACCCTGCACCCTGAGACAGAAGACGTTAAGCTTCTCAAATCCGAGAAGCTGGTTATCACAAGCACGTTTATCTCATTCACACTGCCGTTTGTTTTTCACTCATTCGGCTTAAGACCCTACATGGGGCTACTGGTTGGGCTTGGCATAACCTGGATATTAATTGATACGCTTAAGAAACAGTTTCCGAACCACAGAACGCATTTTAACGCATCGATCGAGAAGCTGCTCCAGAAGACCGATATCGCCAGCCTAAAATTTTTCGTTGGGATACTCCTGGCGGTCGCGGCCCTGGACCACCTGGGTATCTTAGACACCCTTTCAAATAGTCTGTTTGGACATAACCCGGGCCTTTCAAGATACGTCGTCGGCAGCTCGATCATGGGGGCGCTTTCTGCCCTTGTTGATAATGTGCCCTTGACCGCCGCGTCCATGCATATCCTTAAGACAACCGATTCATCGATTTGGTCTCTTATCGCGCTAACGGTTGGGACGGGCGGCTCAATGCTTGTGATCGGTTCCGCCGCCGGTGTAGTTGCCATGGGCATTGTAAAGGAGCTTAACTTCTTCAGGTACCTGAAAGTCGCAGCAATACCGGCGGCCTTAGGATATATGTGCGCAATTGCCGTCTGGTACTTGCAGCGGTTGATATTTTAGGAGGCATTTTATAGAAAGTAAACTTCTTTAAGCTATGAGCTAACTGCCAATCCGGTATTAATATAAAGTATAATAAAATATCAACGGAGAAAAAATGGCGTATATACTTTTAACTATTGGATTGGCTCTCTTGGTTAAGGGCGCTGATTACTTAATAGATGGTTCGACTTCCCTAGCAAAACGATTTAAGGTTCCGAGCCTGATTATTGGACTTACGGTCGTAGCCCTGGGCACCTCTTTGCCAGAGTTTGTAATTAATATCGTTTCTGCGCTGCAAGGCACAACGCAAGTTGCTTTTGGTAACGTTATCGGCAGCAATATTGCAAACACGCTTTTAGTTTTAGGGGTTGCAGCCATGATCCGCCCATTGAAAATAGCCCACTCAACCGTATGGAGAGAAATACCCTTTAGCCTTTTAGCTGCTTTGATTTTATTAACGATTTCCAATATCCCTTCCGCAAGTGGACCTAGACCGTCTTCCTTAACAAGAATCGATGGCGTGATCTTGTTGTTCTTTTTAGCCATCTTTATCTACTATCTTTACGATACTGCATCCAAAAATAGATCTAATTTAGTAGATGAACAAGCAGATATTGAGCTTCTATCTTCCAGAAAGACCGCACTTTACATCATTGTCGGCATCATCGGTCTTTACGTGGGTGGTAATTTGACAGTAAGTGGAGCCGTTAGCATAGCTCGAGGGGTCGGCGCGTCTGAGTTTTTAATCTCAGCAACCGTAATCGCCTTAGGAACATCGTTGCCTGAGTTAATAACGAGCGTTAGAGCCGCCTTAAGAAAAGACAGCGATTTGGCGGTAGGCAACGTAATCGGTTCAAATGTTTTAAATATCTTTTTAGTTCTGGGCACAACAGCCGTAATTACGCCAGTTGAGCTTCCTAGGGGTATCAACATCGATTTCACATTTTTGATCAGCTCATCCCTTATTCTTTTTATCTTTATGTTTATTGGGCAGAGGCACATGCTAAAGAAGTGGCAGGGGACCTTATTTTTGCTTGGTTATACGGGCTACATTTTACTCTCGGTTACCCGAGGGCTCTAATAGTTCAATGCAAAGGCCCCTACTACGGAGGGGTAATAGGGGCCCGGCAGAACAATATGCAATTGTTGAGCTAGCCTCTATAACGCGGCGTTTCCACTAACACCGGTTCTTATTCCGATAACATCATCTATCGTTGAGACGAAGATCTTGCCATCGCCTACCTCACCGGTTCGGGCGCTATCGCGTATCGCGTCAACGGCGGGAGTGACCATCTCGTCCGGAACGACTATCTTCAAGAGAAGCTTTGGATTAAGAAAGATCTCCCGCTTACTACCGCGCCAGGTCTCGGTATACCCTTTTTGCTTGCCCGCACCTTTTACTTCCATAACAGTCATGCCCTGGACGCCTATATTATCAAGTGCTACTTTTACATCGTCTAGCTTAATGTGCCTGATAATTGCTTCTATTTTTTTCATTAGCTAGTCACCTCTTTTGAGAGCAATCCGGGGGCCGGTGCCATTTTGCCGGGTGGCAAACCCAAACCCGTTGAATCTGGAGACATCCAATCCTGCGTTGAACCGGCGAAATCTGGATATGCGAGTGCTCCGATTTCGGCAAGGTCCACGCCCTGCAGCTCTGCCTCAGGGCTTACACGAATACCCTGAACCATATCTTGCACTTTGAAGAACACGTAACCTATACCAAATGCGGTAGCAAAAATTGTTCCGGCACCGATTAACTGCGCAACGAACTGGCCGGTCCCGCCGTAGAGCAATCCTGTTACAGCGTGGCTGATGCCGTTAAACCCACTGCCGTATGTACCGTCTGCGAAGATACCTAATGAAATTACTCCCCAGAGACCGTTGGCGCCGTGAACCGATATCGCACCAACCGGATCGTCTATCTTAAGAACACGCTCGACAAACAATACGCTGCCGACGACCAACAAACCGGCGACGACACCGATTAAAAGTGCGGCCCACGGGGCAACGAATGCACATGGTGCCGTTATAGCGACAAGGCCGGCGAGTGCGCCGTTTGCCGTCATCGACGCATCCGGCTTGCCGAAGATTTTCCACATCAAGAACATCGCCGCCAGAGCACCGGTTGAGCCTGCCAGGAAGGTATTGGCAATGATAATCGAGAGCCTTAAATCACCACCTGCAAGCGTGCTTGCACCGTTAAAGCCAATCCATCCGAACCACAGGATAATGGTGCCGAGGATTGCCATAGGAATATGGTGACCGGGAATAGCATTCGGCGATCCATCCTTGTTAAACTTACCAATACGCGGTCCGATTACGATTGCGCCGGCTAAAGCTGTAATACCGCCCATCGCATGGACAACCGAAGAGCCGGCGAAGTCGAGGTAGCCGTTGCCAAGATGCAGATTGTTACCGAGCTGGGAGAGCCAGCCGCCGCCCCATACCCAGTTACCAAAGAGCGGGTAGAGGATCATCGACATAAAGAAACCAAATACGACGAATGCCGAGAATTTCCACCGCTCTGCCATCGCGCCTGTTACAATCGTTGCTGCGGTATCCATAAAGACAAGCTGGAACAGGAAGAACGCCATGATACCGACGTCATAGATACCGTTTCCAAAGATACCTTTTGTGCCAAAGATACCCCAGCCCTTTGCGATCGAAACCATGTGGTCTAAATTAACAACACCGCCGAGGGTGCCGAGCTGGCCCACACCTCCGAACTGAAGCGCAAAGCCGAGCATGAAGTAGCCTACCGTGCCGATCGCGAAAATTACAAAGTTAGTCATTATTACGTGGGCTGCGTTCTTCGCCCTGCAGAAACCGGTCTCAACCAGTGCAAAACCGGCCTGCATGAAGAAAATTATTGACATACCGAATATGACAAAAACAAAGTTTACAGCAACTTTGTTATGTCCGACCTCGTCGGCCAAACTCTGCAGGGTAACTTTTTGCCCTGCCACGGCAGATGCTAAGTCCTTCGCGGAACCGGTAGCGCCGCCATTTGGATCGGCTGCCAAGGCAATGCCCGACATAAGCAAGAAAATCAACAATAATGCCATTGCCGTGAAAAACTTAACCTTTTTACTCATTGCTCCTCCTTTCAAAAAGAACAAAAACAACTTGGCCGCCGGGATTGCTGCTTTTCACCATCCTTAAATAAATTGCGACCTTACTGAGATCTTAGGACCGCTGGATAAAAGAAACCTTAGCTCAAAGCACAAATCTTAGGTTTATTGTTTAGACAACTGGATAAATCGGGGGGATAGCTATACCAGGGAAAGCTTACTTACAGGTTTAATAGATACTTGATGTGAAGCCCCATGTAGAGCTTTTCACGCTCGGCTCCCATAAACGGGTCGCAAGCGGTTATTTCGGCTATTCGCTGGAGGCGATAGCGCACGGTATGGCGATGTGTATAAAGCTCATCCGCCGCAAGTGCAACGTTTTCGTTGTTTCTACGAAACGCCTCAAGCGTCTGTACGAGATCAGTTCCATGCTGCCGGTCGTACTCGGCAAGCCGGCCAACCGTCTCCTCATAATAGAGACGACCATCTGCTTTAGACTCCCTGGCAAGCGGTAGAAGCAGGCGGTAAATACCCACCTGGTCAAATTCCATAAACGACCCTGCTCCGCTTAACCTGCATCCGGTATCAAGTGCAATCTTAGCTTCATCCATCGCCCTTAAGATTTCGGCGGCGTTCATTCTAATCCGGCTTACACCAACGGCTACCTTAGCATTTGACATATCAGCAATGGTTATAATATTTTTTGCGGTTTCTCTTATATATTTTGCCCGGCTGATTTTAGCCAGTTCACCTGTCTGGGCAAGCATAATTACAAGGTCACCTTTATGCTCTACCAGAAGTGAGCCCGGCGCCTCATACCCTATAAAACGCAGTGTTTCGCGATAAAACCGTTTAAATTTTTCCTCGGGGTCGAAAGTGCAGTAAAGAACCGCGTATCCTTTTGAAAAATCACCACCCAATTTTACAATCCTTGAATCTACCTGATCGAGCGGTATCCGGCTTGCTGTTAGATCGTTTAGAAAATCTCCATATACCCTGGCTTCAGCCTCCTCGATGGCCCTGGTCCTGGCAATTTCCACCGCTATCTTTGCCATCGCTTCGTAAACATCAGCTATAATAGTTGTCCAGCGGACATCTGACGGTACCTCAATTACGGGGAAATTCAACTTATCGGCAAGATTAAGCACCTCGGACGGCAACGATTCAAGGAACCGTGCCGGTTTCACAGCAAGCGCCGCCGCAGGCCCATTGATAATATTTTTTGCAAGCATGCTTATCGCCTTTGGGTCGCTAGATACTGCAAAAAATGTCGAAAGAACCAGCTCACCGCCTGTAAGCCAGTTTGCAATATCGGGGACCTCCCCGACAGTTACGCCGGTTACAAGCCGTTCAAGCTGATCTTTGCCGGCAAGAATCCTTGAATTTTTAAGACTTTTAGATTGTAAAACCTTCGCCAGGCTGATGCCGCCCATTCTATTCGCCCGCCCTCGACTGAACATACCGATTCTTTTATTCAGTTTATCCAGCAAACATTTCGCTTTTGTTTCGGGAAGGTGAAGATTTGATTAAATAAAAAAGCAGGGCTAAAGCCCTGCGCTACGATACCCCAATTCGCCCATTTACCCACCCACCGTGGAAGGCCCGATAAATCGGGTAACTACATTTTTTCTATTCACCAGTTCACCTCTCACCTATTTTAGGTGGCATGTGCCTTTTGTGCTCGCTTGTTTTAATCATCGATTCAATGCGCTCTTTGATTGCATCATTGGCTTCACCGGTTAGGATGTATTTGTCGAGCTGATCATAGGTTACGCCCATCTCGGACTCGTCGGTTTGCCCGCCCCAAAGACCTGCCGAAGGCGGTTTATCGATAACTTCGCGGGGCACGCCGAGATGCTCTGCAAGTGCTCTTACCTGAGTTTTTACCAGATGGGCGATAGGGAGGATATCAACCGCGCCATCACCGTACTTTGTGAAGTAGCCGACGGTCGCCTCGCTTCTATTGCCCGTCCCGGCGACTACATAGTTCAGGCGGTTTGCGTGGAAGAACAGGCTCATCATACGAAGCCTGGGCTTAAGGTTGGCGACAGCAAGGTCCACCTTACCCTGAGGTAAAGCCTCGGGGTCGAGTAGGCTAAGAAAAGTATCGTATACCCCATTTAGCTCTACTGTTTTCACCGGTATTTCAAATCTCTGCGCAACCAGCTTTGCGTGATTCAAATCAGTTGGGTTGCTATGACAAGGCATTATAAGGCCGAGCATGTTGTCGGGGTACGCCTTCTTACACAAGGCTGCAACAACCGCCGAGTCGATTCCCCCGCTCAGGCCCACAACCAATCCATCCAGCTTGTTAACGTCCACGTATTGCCTGAGCCAGGCGACTATACGCTTTTCCTCCTGTTCGGGATTAAAATTGGTCAAGTTACAATCACCTTCCAATCAAGTCAATTCAAAATTAATCACTGTCTAGTTATGCTAATTAAGGTGTCTATAAGTAAACCTTTTCTACAATATCAAGCACTTGCTTGCGGGTCCGCTTGATTTCGCTTACCAAGCCATCTGTCGAGCTAAATTCAAAGAAGGCGGCGACTGTTCCGGCAAGCTCGGAGTCGGGCTTTAATACCCTCTCTTCATTAAGCCTAAGCAGTGCCTCAACAGTTCTCATGAACTTATACGCGCTTAAGAGCGTCGCCTCGACAGATATATCGATTATACCATGCCTAGAAAGCCTTCTTAGGGCAGTGGCCGTTTTGCGCGTAACAAGGCCGGGATACTCTGCGGCGTTTTTCAGTTGCAGGTACTGAACAAGAAATTCTATCTCCTCGGTCCCGCCCGGTCCAAGCTTTATGTCGTAGCCCGATGACTCCCTTGAAACCTCGGCGACAATCCTCTTTCTCATATTTCTGATGTTGGACGCGGTAAGCTCTTTGCCCCGCTTGGCGATAATATCTCTTTTCATATCAGAAAACGCCCTTAATGTATTACCATTGCCCGTGATTGGCCTGGCCTTAAGAAGCGCCTGTATCTCCCAGGGATGGGCCTTTTTGCGGTAGTAGTTTCTGTAGCCGTCGATGTCGTTTACCAGGATTCCCTTCGAGCCATCCGGGCGCAGGCGCATATCCACCTCATAAACAATTCCCCGTGCCGTGTATTTGGTGATGAACTTGATAAGCTCCTCGGCAAGGCGTACGGATTTTTCGCGAACCGATTTTTCTTTGCCCGAGACAAATATAAGATCGAGGTCCGAGCCGATGTTTAACTCCCTTGAACCCAGCTTGCCCAGGCTCACAATTGTAAGCTCGGCACCCGGGTCAAGGCGGTTTAATACCGCCCGGATGATAATATCTGCAAGCATACTGAGCGTATTTGTAAGCTTGTCTACATCGGCAATACCTTCGAGGAAAAGTAAGCTTGAGCGCATCTCCTCGATTATCCTGAACTCGCGAACCGCATTCTTGGGCGTGCGGCTAAGCTCAAGGATACTTAACAGCCTCTCCTTTGCCGACTTATAATCCATATGCATGTCCGGATACTCAAAAATACTCTCGATGTTCTCAAGGCTAAGGAGCGAGCGTGTGATGTAGGTGCTCTCGGAGAACGCCTTGATGATTATCTCCACCGTGTCGGGGCGTCCCGAAAAAAGGTCAAGATACGACTCGTGGTTCCCCACCTTTTGGATAAACGTCACAAAGGTATTTAAAACCCTGTCCTTGTTGCCGAGCTTCATTATGTGCTCAAGAAACATCGGGAGCATTTTTCTAAGCAGGGTTCTCTCGCGGATGGTTTTGCCCAACGTCATCTGCTCGCTCAAGACCTTCATGTTGTTAATCGCCGAGTTCGGGTCTTTAAATCCCTTAAAAGTCAGAAAGTCTTTGATTTCATCATCAGTGAGCTCGTTCTCAAGAAATACCATGACCTCCTGCTCGCTATTCCCCGTTCCCAGAAGCGACCAGTACATATCCCTAACTTTTAACCTTCTGAGTTTAAGATAGGATGAGAACTCCTTCTCATCAGCAAAGCGCATCTTAAGCGCGAGGGTTTCAAGTTCCTCGGCTTTTGTGGGCAGGGCGTGGGTCTGGATGTCGTCTCTCATCTGAAGGACGTGTTCGAGCCTTCTGTAGAATTGATAGCTTTCTAAAAGCGTCTTTATATCCTCTTCGGATAGAAACCCGTCGTCGAGTAATCTTGCAAGAGCCTCGGCAAGTTTGGGCGTGCGCAAATTTTCACGCTCGCCGCCGTAGAGTAGTTGAAACGTCTGCACGAAAAACTCTATCTCGCGGATACCGCCGTAGCCTCGTTTGATATCATTTGCATCAAAGACGGTATCGATTCGCCGCTTCAGCTCTTTTATCTCTTCGATGTCGTAGTAGTCGGTCGATCTTTTCCATACAAACGGCTCGATGGCCTTCAAGAACTCTTCACCGAGCTCTTTGTCGCCGGCAACCGGTTTTGCTCGGATAAGAGTCATCCTCTCCCAGGTTTTACCCCAGGCTTCATAGTAAGCGATGTAGGAGTTAAGGGAGAGCGAGAGCTCTCCCCTTCGCCCGTCGGGCCGCAGTCTCAAGTCGACGCGGTATGCAAAACCGTCTTCGTTCTGCTGCTGCAAAAGATTTGCCAGAAGCTCGGTCAGCCTCACAAAATACTCATGCGCCCCAATCCGGTTTATAGTAACACCGGATGAGCCCTCATTTCCGGTAGATAGTCCATCCTCCGAGCCATAGACCGTTATTATATCTATATCAGAGCTGTAATTTAGCTCGCCCGCACCAAGCTTTCCCAAGGCAATCACGGTAAACGGATTATCCTTTAACTCACCAAAACGCTCTTTTATCAGCACGTAGGCGGCATCGAGAGCTATCTCGACAATTGCCTCGGCCAGCATACTCAGCTCAGCCATGCACTCATCAAGTGATGTTGCACCGGTTATGTCGCGAAGGGTTATTCTTAAAAGGTATCGCTTCTTTACATCGCGCAGGAACTTTACGGTATCGTTTTTGAAAGACGGGGGTAAGATGCGTACCCCTTCAGCGAAGAAGCCGCCCTTTCGGGCCTCGGCAATGACCTCTTCTTTAGTTACCGGTTTGTTAATATATTTGAGTGCCTCACCTAGAATTATTGGGTTGTTGATTGAGTAGTCGGCCAGAAACTGGCTGTATGCAAAAAGGCGGGCTATGCTTTCTGCCTGCCGTTTATGCCTATCAAATGCCTGCGGCGTGCTCCGTATGAGCCTTTCCAAATTTTTTAAAGACCTCTGAGGGTCCGGGGTTTGCGCAGATATCTCTTTTACTAAATCATCCATGGATTTTCACTTTTATTCTTTTCCAATTAATCGGTAACCAACGCCTGGCTCCGTTAAAATATATCTGGGCTGAGTAGGGTCGGGCTCGATTTTTTTACGCAATTGACCTATATAAATACGCAGATAATGGGTTTCCTTTTGGTACTCTTTCCCCCAAATTTGGCAGAGTAGCTGCTTGTGTGTCAACACTCTGCCTGCATATACAGCAAGGTTCTTCAAGATATCATATTCGGTGGGGGTCAGCTTAACTTCTCTCCCTTTCAGAGTAACCAAACGATGCGCAAGATCAACTGAAAGGTCGCCTATTGCAATTACAGGCTCATCCTCGGTCTTAGCGCCATGGCGCATAGCAACTCTAATACGCGCCAGCAACTCCCCCATGCTGAAAGGCTTCGTAATATAGTCGTCAGCACCGGAATCCAAGGCCCTGATCTTTTCATTCTCATGTTCTTGAACGGTTAAAATAATTACAGGCACATGCGACCATTCTCGAATTCGCCCGAGAACGGCCAAACCATCTAAGTCGGGTAAGCCAAGATCGAGAATTATTAAATCGGGATGGAATGTCGACGCCTGCCGCAAACCATCTTGCCCTGAAGTCGCTTCATCAATTTGATAATCGTGTCCTTCCAGTGCAACACGCAGAAGTCGCCTGATCTGCTCCTCATCATCGATGATTAGAATTCGCGCACCCTTAGCAGGCATTATCAACACCTTCTTTCCTTGCGGGTTCTTGTACCATCGGCTGCTTAATTCTCAGCGCACCCTCTTTAATTGTTTCAACTAAGGTTTGCCTAGCCTCCAAGTTATATATGCCTTCTTCCTGAAGACTTGTGACCGCACCCGTAATTGAAGCTAGAGGCGTTCGCAAATCATGAGATACGGAATTGAACAGAGCGGTGTGCAGTTTTTCAGATTCTGCTACATGGCTCGCCTGCCGGGCCTCAACTGCTAACTGCAAGCGCAGGATGGCTACTGCCGCCAGACTCGCAAATGCTTCCAAGAGTTGCCTCTGCTCAGATGAAAGCAGTCGATCTGGATGGCTTGGCAAGACACCCAAAACACCCAGCATCTTTTCCTGGGTTTTTAGCGGAACATATAATCCTTCCGCACCGCTTAACGTCTCTGTGCCCCTTCCCGCAAACCGACCGTTGTTAAATGTCCAGGTTGCGACCGCCCGTTCTCTTTCATCCAAAAGCTTACTTGCCGTCACAGTTACGGCCCTAGCAACTGGGATGCCGGTGGCATCCGGCATATATATAACCGTATCTCCATCAATTGTTTGGGCCACAACTCTTACAACCGTCTCAAGCAAGTTCTGCAAATCCGTCTCTGCCGCCATTTGACGGCTTAAAGCGTAAAGGGCGGCTGTTCGCTCTTCGCGTTTTCGGGCAGTCTCGGCTTGGTTCTTAAGTCTGCTTGCAAGGTCGCCCGTGATAAACGCAACCAATAGAAAAACGATGAAGACGATAACATATCGCAGGTCTGCAACGGTAAGACTTAAAACAGGCGGCACAAAGAAAATATCAAATGCTAATACCGATAAGATAGCAGAGAAAATCGATGGTGCACGGCCCCAGCGAACTGCGATGTAAAGTACCGGCAACAAATAAAGTAGCGCAATGTTTGTGAGGTCAAGCACGGGATGAAGCCCGAGTTGTAACGCTTTTGATATGGCAGTTAAAAAAGCGACGCCTATAAACGCGCTTAAGTACGGCATAGCGCTCACGCCTTGGGGGTGTGAGGGGGCGGGTGTTGGCACTGTGAATCCTCCTTCAGCAAGTTTATTGCTTCAGCTCGTCTAAGTCCAGACTTAATTGTAGTACATTGACTTCTCTAAAAATACTTTACAAAACCGTAAAGTTAGGATAGCTGATAGGGTACGCTGGTTACAATTACATTGGGTATAAACATGAGTTTTGTTTTAAGAATAAAAGCCGTTTGGTTATGAAGCAGGTGCTCCCACCATCTTTTTACAATAAATTCTGGAACCACAACGGTTACGAAATCATCTGGGTTGCCTTCATGAATTTGCCTCACCCTGGTAATTATAGGAGTGATTACGTCCCGATATGGCGAGTGAACTATCTCTAGCGGTGCGCTAAACCCGTACTGCTCCCATTTCTTTTTTATATCGGTTGGGTCGCCATCTTGGGTATTTATATACATCACAATCGCATCGCCATCGCCGGCAATCATCTTTGCGTAGCGAAGCGCCTGAAGTGTCCCGCAATGCACACCGCCGATACACATAATAACCCAATTTCTAGCAGGTTTAGGTGGACGCAAATTACAAAGTTCCCCTTGTTCATGAGCTGGCGGGGCATGAAACCATCTTTTGCCATAAGAGATGAAACACGCGGAAAGTCGGCAAAGCTCGTATTGGCTGCCACAACGAGAATCAGGGTTGTTGCAGCCTGTATATAAAAATAGATCGCACCCGCACCGAATATTCCACGTGCTAACTGAGATAACACTGTCTCGGTAGAATTTGGCACGATATGGTAAAAACGAGCGAGTTCTGTTATTCCAAAAAAAGACGAGCCGAGTATTATCGCCATCCATGCAAGAGTAATTCTCGCATTTTTTGATTCGGGCTTCTTAAATGCGGGAACGCCGTTGCTTATAGCTTCAACCCCGGTTAACGCGGCACAACCCGACGAGAATGCTCTCAAGATGAGAAATATGCCAATCGGCTCAAGCCCGGGATGCACGATCTTTCCGCTACCGGTAAAGTTGTAACCCATGTAATGCCTAAAAAAGCCGAACCCAACCAACAAAACTAAGGATAATATAAACGAATAGGTTGGTATGGCGAATATCTTCCCGGAGTCTCGGATTCCCCTTAGGTTGGCAAGCATTATTAGTAAGATAAATGCTGCACCAATCCCAACTCTATAATTGTAGAGCAGCGGTACCGCAGAAGTAATCGCAGCAACTCCCGAAGCAATACTCACCGCAACCGTTAAGACATAGTCTATAAGCAAAGATGAGCCGGCAACCAGGCCTAACTTGTGGCCGAAATTATCAGTTGCAACTATATATGCCCCGCCACCAGTTGGGTATGCGCTTATTACCTGGCGATATGATACAACTAATATAGTCAGCAGGGCAATGATCGCTAACGCGATCGGCAACGAAAGATATAAAGCTCCCGCACCTGCCAAAACCAGAACAATGAGAATTTCTTCGGTTGCATAAGCCACCGATGACATGGCATCGGATGAGAATACCGCAAGAGCAAGCGTTTTTATTAATCTCTCTTCGTGGGCCCGTTCATTAGAAATAGGCTGGCCCAGCAGCGTTCTCTTTACCCTTTTTAAGGTTTGTATCGGCATAAGTTATTCTCTGCAGCTTTGTCTTAGGTGATCATCTAAAAACTTGAACCAGCAAGCCTGATCAAGTTTAGCGCCAACGTTATCGACTCCAATTAGATTAACCAGAATCAACATCAATTAGCCGTTAAGAATAAACGCGAATCCATAAAAATTTCGTAAAAATCTAAGAGGTTAGAAGAGGTCCACAACTAGGGCAAGAGACCGTACGGCCTCTTGCCTGGTTACCGTGTCATACACCAACATTACGCTACTAGTACAAACCTAGCAAGTGTAGAACCGCTACAACAATGAAGATTACTGCCAGGATATAGATTATGTTTGCCAAAGCCGGCGTAAATACAAATACGCCTAACAGCTGCAGCAATGCCAAAATGACAAAGATAACAAGAATTATGTAAATTATACTCCAAAGAGTACCAGTTGGTCTCGCTGCCATTATCCTCACCTCCACCAACTTATATGTACCCGCGTTTTTAAAATCTGGTCACAAAATATTTTCTACTCCTTTTCCTCGCTCTCATACCTCTGTCTCAGCTCTGCAATAACCGCAGACTCAGCGAGCGTTGATATGTCGCCAAGTGCACGACCGGCCAGAGGGCCAGGGGGGGCCAGGGGGACGCTGTTGCCTGTGAGTCCTAATTCATGAAACTTGCACGTTTTCTCCCAATCGCTCGCCTGCCCTCATTGGTTTCTCATTGGTTTAGGACCCAGAAGAAACAACGTCCCCTGGCCCGTCCCCTGGCCATCCCCCTGGCACTGGCATAGTTCACATCGCGATGTGAAGATCGAAAAATAAAATTTTGATAAATTTTGATATTTATCATTGAAGTAACACTCAAACGATGATAACATGAGATTGCGTCTCAATCTCGTTCATGTTAAAGGGGTGATCTTATCATCTTATGGCAAAGCTTTCGTTCACTATCAAGTTTGGCACTTTATTACGTATTAAAGGAGGAATAGCATGGATGCACTAATAATCATGTTAAGAGAAGGTATAGAGATGTCGCTTGTCATTGGAATTGTGCTCGCTTACTTAAACAAGACTGGGCGTACTCATCTAAACCGCTATGTTTACCTTGGCCTCGGATCTGCTATAGTCTTTAGCCTTGCTATCGCCCTCGTTTTTAAGCTAGTGGGCATAGATGCAGATAACGATATTGCCGAAGGAATAATATACCTGACAGCTTCGGTCTTCGTGGCCTCAATGGTTGCATGGATGTGGAAAACCGGCCGGCAAATTAAGCAGCAGATGGAAGAAAAGATGGCACGAATTACCTCAGTTGAAAGGACCAGCTTTATGCAGATGACCGGCATCTTTGCATTGACCTTTTTAATGATCGCCCGTGAAGGAGTTGAGACTGCTCTCTTTTTCTCAGCGCTCTCCTTAGGTAACACCAGCCAGTTAATCACCTTAATTGGCGCTTCAGCAGGTCTGTTATTAGCTGTTGGTTTTGGCGTTTTCTTCATCAAGGGAAGCTTGAGGTTGAACCTTCATAAGTTCTTCTCAGTCACTTCCCTTGTGCTTCTACTGTTAGTACTAAAATTCTTATTCGGGGGAATTCACGCTTTCGCAGAAGCAGGCCTCATACACGTTAGTGGAGTTATCGAAGATGGCCTCGAGTTTATAGCAGAGAATAATCTTTCAACTTGGCTTATTGTTGCTCTACTCACCTACCCAATAATCTCGGCTATAGCTAGATCTCTGGGAAAAGGAACAACTCCAGGGATTAGCCCAGCAGTAGATCGGGAAAGTAGTTCGGCAAGTTAGCGTTGAAGTCCTCTCTGTCCTCTCTGGGACGTTCCTATGCATTTATGTATTTGTTACTCAAGCACAATATTCCTGCTCTCATGCTCACCTTTGCGTGTTCTAAGAATAGCATATACGGTACTTGGCTTAACCCCCAGGGCATCAGCAAGCATCTTTGGGGGCAGTAAGTATCGCTTTGCGCCACAAAAGATGGTAGCAGCACGAGCTTTAGCAATACGGCGATTTTTTGTTGCTGAGCAAAGATCGTGGGTAGAGATACCAAAATATAAGGCGCTTATCTCGATAAGCTTTTTAAGTCGTGTTTCTTGTGCTACAGGATCACGCTTCTCTTCAATTTTTCTCAATACCTCGTCTGCAAAGCTGCTATCCCCAAGAATGCGCTTATCGATCATGGAGGCCCTGCTGTCATTTACTTCGTCAGCTATAGTCTGCGCTTTAAGATGTGAGCTTGTGTCACTGCCAGTGTGCTCTTTTGAAATCCCTTCATACATAAAGGCTTTAAGAAGTAACCTCGCATGCCTCTTGTTGTTTGCAAAGCATAATAAAACATCCGCTGCGGCTAAAGGGACCGTACTTTTCCTTCCCATAAGTGCGCTATATCCCGTGTATCGGTATGACGTAAGGCTGTCTATGCCAGAGACAACGCCAGCTCGAACTGGGTTAAGGTGGATATAGCGGATAAGCTCAAGAAAATACGGGCCGCTTTGCACTAGAGCTGATGCATACCTGTTTTGAAACAGGTGCCCTGCTCTTTTATACCGCTTATTAAAATAGACGGCGTAGCTTGTTAGAAGGCGTCGCATACATGTTGCAAGGGCGGTCCTGGGCTTGATAAGAAGGTGTACGTGGTTTGGCATAAGACAGAAGGCATATAGCGCATCTACCTCTTCTGCAACCACGCGGCAAAGCGTTCGCATAAAGTAGCGGTAGTCACCCTCATCGATAAAAATCGCCTTTCGCTCAATACCGCGGCAAGTAATATGATATGTAAGACCTGCGATATCAAGCCGTGCTTCTCGTGGCATAGGCTTAGGCTAGCCTATGGATGGCCCTTTAGTCAAGCATATGTGCCGTTGCACATTAGTGCATGTGGAATACATAAATGCGTAGGAACGTCCCAGAAGGAGTCCCAGAAGGAAGGAACGTCCCAGAAGGAAGAAGGACTATTGATTTTAAACCAAAAGCTCATTTTACAATGGTTTTTGCAAAACTAGGGGATTGGATTCAAACCTTTCCTAAAGACAAAAAAACGGCTCGTCAAAGCCATTATCTTGTGGTTTGAATAATGCCCAACCCGGGGGCGTTAATTTATTCAAACCATTATTTTGGCTCTTCAGAGCCCTAATATCCGGTTTGAATCCTATTGGCTCCCCGGATCGGATTCGAACTCCAACTAAACAACGAAAAGGCCCACCTCGTGGATGGGCCTTTTCCTATCTATCTTTGATGGGCTTTCTAATTTATTAGATATCGTAGTAGAGGAAGAACTCGTATGGGTGTGGGCGAAGCCTTAGTGCATCTACCTCGTTGTCCCTCTTATACTCAATCCATGTCTTGATGATATCCTCGGTGAAGACGTTGCCCTTGAGCAAAAACTCATAGTCGGCTTCAAGAGCGTCGATTGCCTCATCAAGAGCGCCCGGCATTTGCGGGATCTTTGCAATCTCTTCCGGCGGGAGCTCGTAGAGATCTTTCTCCATCGGCTCTCCCGGGTGAATTCTGTTCTCGATGCCGTCAAGGCCGGCCATCAGCATGGCGGCAAACGCAAGATATGGGTTGCAGGACGGGTCCGGGAATCTAACCTCGACCCTCTTTGCCTTGGGTGACGGTGAGTACATCGGGATGCGGATTGAAGCGGAACGGTTCCTAGCGGAATACGCAAGGTTAACCGGTGCCTCAAATCCCGGGACAAGCCTCTTGTATGAGTTGGTTGTCGGGTTGGTCAGCGCGGCAAGAGCCTTTGCGTGCTTGATGATGCCGCCGATATAGAAAAGCGCCATCTCGCTCAGGCCCGCATACTCGTTGCCCGCAAACAGCGGCTGGCCGTCTTTCCAGAGGCTCTGATGGGTATGCATACCGCTTCCGTTATCTCCAAACAACGGTTTTGGCATAAAGGTTGCGGTTTTACCGTGCATAACCGATATGTTCTTTACAATGTACTTGAAAAGAAGTAGCTTATCCGCCATCTCAACCAGCGGTGAGAACCTCATGTCGATCTCGCCCTGGCCGGCTGTTGCAACCTCGTGATGCTGCGCCTCAACATAGATGTCGCAGAGCTGCATAACGGTTACCATCTCGGAGCGGATATCATCCAGGCTGTCGACCGGCGGTACCGGGAAGTAACCTTCTTTGTGCCTCGGTTTGTAGCCAAGGTTTGGTTCCTCATACGAGCCGCTGTTCCAGATACCTTCTTTTGAATCCAAAAAGTAGTACCCCTCATGGGCATTCTGGTCAAAGCGGATATCGTCAAAGATGAAGAACTCCGCTTCAGGGCCGAAGTAGGCGGTATCCGCAACGCCGGTCGACTTCATGTAGTTGATTGCTTTTCTCGCAATGTACCTCGGGTCACGATCATACGGCTCCTTGGTGATCGGGTCGTAGATGTCACAGATAAGGCTTAGGGTTTTGGATTTCTTGAACGGGTCCATCATTGCGCTTGCCGGGTCCGGCATGATGAGCATATCGGATGCGTGGATGGATTTCCATCCCCTGATTGACGATCCGTCGAAGCCAAAGCCTTCCTCGAAGCTATCTTCGCTAAGCTCCTCAATCGGAACTACGAAATGCTGCCAAACACCCGGTAGATCGATGAACTTCAGATCCACAAAGCGAGTTTCATTTTTTTTCGCAAAGTCCAGGACTTCCTTCGGTGTCATTATTTGCGTTTTTTCCTTTGTTGACATACTTCCTCCTCCATAATGTCTAATATGGCTTATCGGCACCTAACCGCCGGTTACACCCTTGCAATTATTGGGCCAACCAATGCTCTGTCTTCCTGTAGTTGCCCGATTCATCGGGCCCGTAGTTGCCTGATTTATCAGGGCAGGAGTTGCACAATTCATCGGACCTAAGAAGCTCCATAAACGGAGCAACTACAGTAAAGACAGGTACTTATTGAGTTCAAACTCGGTTACCTGAGCTTTATACTCATCCCAGTCGGCCTTCTTATTTCTCAAGAAGTACTCATATACATGGTCTCCGAGCGCCTTCCTTAAAAGGCCACTTTTCTCGGCTATCTTTATCGCCTCATAGAGATCCGCCGGCAGAGAGTCTATCCCGGCAGCCGCACGCTCGGCGTCGCTCATCTCGTAGATGTTATCGCTTGCCTCAGGCGCAAGCTCGTATCCCTTCTCAATTCCCTCAAGACCCGCGGCAAGCATTACTGAAAACGCGAGGTACGGGTTGCAGGCCGGGTCGGGGCTTCTTAATTCAATGCGGGTTGCTATCTCTTTACCCGGCTTATACATCGGGACTCTAACAAGCGCGCTTCTGTTTCTACGGCTCCAGCAGATATAGACGGGGGCCTCATACCCCGGGACAAGCCTCTTATATGAATTAACCCACTGGTTGAGGATAACTGTTATCTCGGGCGCATGTCTCAAGATACCGGCGATATATCCTTTAGCCTCTTTTGAGAGATGCATATCGTCTTTTGCATCAAAGAACGCATTGGCATCGCCTTTAAATAGGGACTGGTGGGTATGCATGCCGCTTCCATTTTGCCCGTAGATAGGCTTCGGCATAAAGGTCGCGTGTATGCCGTGCTCCTGGGCGATCTGCTTTACCGCAAGGCGGTACGTCATGACATTGTCCGCCATTGTTAAGGCATCGGCAAAGCGCAGATCGATCTCGTGCTGGCTCGGGGCAACCTCGTGGTGCGAGTACTCCACGGTGATTCCCATTTGTTCAAGGGAAAATATTGTCTCGCGCCGGTGTGGGGTTGCCAAATCAAGCGGGGTCAGGTCAAAATAGCCTCCCCTGTCCAATACCTCGGTGCCGTTGGCGTCTTTAAAGTAGAAAAACTCAAGCTCCGGGCCGACATACATGGTATAGCCCATTTCGGTCGCCCTCTTAAGGTTTCTTTTCAGGACATAGCGCGGATCGCCGTCAAACGGCGATCCGTCCGGCGTTTGGATATCGCAAAACATCCGCGCGACCTTTGCATCCTTCGACCAGGGAAGAAGCGTAAATGTATTGGGGTCGGGTTTTGCGATCATATCGGACTCTTCAATCCTGGTAAAGCCCTCGATTGAGGAGCCGTCAAATCCCATCCCCTCCTCAAATGCAGTTTCAAGCTCAGCCGGGGTGATGGCAAAGCTTTTGAGGAATCCTAGGACATCTGTAAACCAGAGGCGGATGAACTTCACATCCTTGTCTTTAACAACTTTAAGAACATATTCTTCGTCTTTTTTTAAGGTCTTCAAAGGTAACCCCTTCCTTTGCGGTTATTCAAATAATCGCATTTAAAAGAATTATAAATGCCGAATGTTACGGTTATGTTACAGACGGATTAAAATATTATTATTTCTTGAACCTGTAGCCTACGTTCCTTATGGTTTCAATGAATGATTCGCGGCGACCAAGTTTTGCGCGGAGGCGCCTTATATGAACGTCGACTGTGCGCGCGCCGCCGTAGTAGTCGTAACCCCAGACGCTGCTTAGTAACTGGTCGCGGGTATATACCCGGCCCCTATGGCTGATCAGGCACTTTAGGAGTTCATATTCTTTAAAGGTAAGGTCCAAGGGCGAGCCATCGATGGTTACCTCATAGTTTTCAAAATCAATGGTCATACCATCAACACAGAGAATATTCTTGTCTTGGACGGGATCAACTTCAGGATTACCCTGCCTGGCGAGGATAAGTCTTATCCTAAGCTCCAGCTCGCTTATATTGTAAGGTGTTAAGAGAATATCATCCGCTCTTGCTAAAACATCCTCCGAGCCGCTTTCGCTCACATCATAAAGTACCAGGACAGCGGTACCGTTTAGATCGATGTTGCTTATTTCTTTAAACCTGCGGTAATCCATGATGATGATGTTTACGGCCTCAGTATCGGCGGGCATGACGCCGTATCCAAGAGCCGCCAGGTCAACGAGTAACTTCTCTTTTAACGCGTAGTTTTCTGTTATTACAGATGCCGTCCTCACTATTATCCGCCCCCGAATTGATACGGCTATTATGGCAAGATTTTAATACGCATACAAATTACCATACGGCCTATGCGATACCGCTTTAATTTTTATGAACTCGTCTTTTAGGATATCGTCTGCATCAAGGCCTAAGTCGCCTGCAAACTCGGTGACGTATTTTTCTATGGTTTGGCGGTCGCTGTCATCAACCTCGAGAACTGCAACTTCTTTACCAAGTTGGTAATCCTCGAGTTTGCCGCGCACGTAGATTACGCCCCCATGCATGCCGGTTGCGAAGTAGTTGCCGGCAATCTGGTCGCTATCGTTGTTCCCGGTATCCAACCCCAGAAGAATCAGGGTGCCGCCGGCCATATACTCTCCAAAAAAGTCGCGGGCCGTTCCTCCAATGACTATAACCGGCACCTTGTCCTTGTATTCTTTCATATGGATGCCGACACGGTAGCCGACGTCTCCCTTTATGAAGAGCTTGCCGCCCCGCATGCCGTATCCTAAAACGTCACCGGCATCGCCGTGGACTACGATTTTGCCCTCGTTCATGGTGTTGGCGATATGGTCTTGGCCGTTGGCATGAACTATCACGGTTGGGCCGTTCATGAATGCGCCAAGGTCGTTTCCGGGCACACCTTCAATTGTGATTTGAACCGGGCTGTCGATCGCATCGGCAATGTAGCGCTGCCCGTTCACGTTTGCGAGCTTTATCTCGGTCTCCCCGCCTGCAACGGCTTCTCTTACTTTTTCGTTTAACTCTCGGTAAGGCAACCCTTTAGCGTCAATCGTTATCATTTGGCCACTGCACCCAGCCTTTCTTTTCTCAGCTCAACCGGGAAATCGATATATCCAAAGTCGTCGGCCAGCAGGCGGTCGCGCATGCTGCTTATATCGATCTGGTCGCGGATAAGCCCGGTAATAATGCCGGCCCGGTCGATCTTTCCGACAAAGACCGCGCCTACTATCGTGCTTCCCCTTAAGACAATCTTGCGATAGTTGCCGTTTTCAATTTTGGTCAGGACTTCTAAGTCGTCGGAGTCGATATTTGAAAGCCCGGCAGTGATAACCGGGACACCGAAGAGCTCAATCGAGTTCATCGCCAAACCGCCGGTAAACTCGCGCTCAACACCGGCCATGTTAAGCCCGGCAATTTTGCCCTGGATGTAGGCATTCGGCCATATCGGGATAACCCGGTTTCCGCCGTTTAGATAATCCGGGCCTTCGGTAACGTCTCCCGCCGCGTAAACATCGGGCAGGTTGGTTCTCATGTGGTTATCGGTTACGATACCACGGTTTACCTCAACCCCGCTCTCTTTAGCAAAAACGGCATTTGGGACAACACCGATGGCTACAATTACGGCGTCGCATCTAATTTCCCGGCCGTCTTTAAGCCTCACACCGTTGGCAGCCTTGCCGCCGAGTATCTCATCGACCGTGTTCTCTGTAACGATGTTGATACCCGCTTTCTCAAGCGCGCTCTGGACGATGCCTCCGGCATCAACATCTAAAACGGCGGCCATAACGCGGTTGGCAAGCTCAACTACCGTTACCTCCACACCACGGTGGTGCAGACTTTCTGCGGCTTTTAGCCCGATTAGACCCGCGCCGATAATCACGACGTGGTCCATCTCAGGGACCAGGGCATCGATCTGCTTGGCGTCGTCCATCTTGATGAACGTGTAGATCCTTTCCTTGCCCAGACCCTTCATCGGGGGAATAAACGGTGTGCCGCCGGTTGCAATCAAAAGCTTGCCGTAGGCGACCTCTTCGCCGTTGTCTAACTTTACGGATTTTTTCGCCGAGTCGATTGCGACGACTCTCTTGCCCAGCTTTGTCGTAACTCCGTTTTTCTCATAGAAGCCCGGTTCGCGGTAGCCCATCATCTCTTCTTTAACCTGACCGGCAAGGAACTCGGAGATAAGCGGGCGCGAATAAACCAAATACGGCTCATCCGATATCACGGTTATATTGATCTCTTTATCTACTTTTCGTATCGCCTCGATGGCACCGATTGCGGCCACCGAGTTGCCAATAATTACGTAGCTCACTTCTCTCTACCTCTCCTCATAAACTAAAGCCTGATTTGGGCACATCTCAACGCATGCCGGCGTGTCGCGGTCCGGGCAAAGGTCGCATTTTGCGATTTTCTTTCGCTCAAGGTCGCGCTGCGGTGCGCCGTATGGGCAGACCAGAACGCACGTCCAGCAGCCGACACATTTTTCCTCGTTGTAGACAACTCTGCCGCTTTCATCTTTAGTTAAAGCGCCTGTGATGCAGGACTCAACACACTCCGGCTCGTCGCAGTGACGGCATTGTAAGGCAAAAGAGACCGGCATCAGCTCTTCAACAAGCACACGGGATACAGGCGGCGGAAACTCCGATTTGTGTGCCTTGATTATATTTTTTGACCGCGAGTGCTCGGTGCGGCACCACACTTCGCAGAGCCTGCATCCGATACATACCTCTTCTTTAGCATAAACCCTTTTCATACGTACACCATCCGTTTATCTTACCTCCCACCGTTTGAGAAACCCCAACCGTTTAGGCCAAAAGGCGAAAAGGCCATAAGGCCAAAAGGGGATTAAAGTCTCTTATTCACCTTTTGGCGGACCCACAATTCTAGACCTAAATATCATTGGCCTTTTGGCGAGCCCACTTCCCAGACCCACTTTAAAGTGGCCTTCTCTCGTTCTAGACCCTCTTTTCTTCGCTAGGCCATCGGCGAACCGGCCACCTGCACGCCCAGTACATCCATCTCTTCCCTGGATAGGCCGACCGCTCTTAAGTGTAATCTATTTCCGCGAAGCGACTCGATCGCGTTAATCCCCATACCGCCGAGCATCTCGGATATCTCATGCGACCATCCTCTGACTAGGTTGTAAAGCCGCTCTGCGGCGATATCGGGGTTGAGCCGTTTCTCAAGATATGGATTCTGGGTTGCGATACCCCAGTTGCATTTTCCTGTATAGCATTTCTGGCAGACGTGACATCCCATCGCAACGAGAGCCGCAGTGCCAAGATAAACCGCATCTGCACCAAGCGCAATTGCCTTGATAACGTCGCCGCTGTTTCTAAAGCCGCCCGCCGCAATGATTGATGCGCGGTTGCGGATACCTTCTTCGCGCAATCGCGCGTCCACCGCTGCAATTGCAAGCTCAATCGGTATACCAACGTTGTCCCTGATCATCGTCGGGGCGGCTCCGGTGCCTCCACGGAAGCCATCGATTGCAATGATATCGGCCCCGGCGCGGGCGATACCGGAGGCTATTGCCGCCACGTTATGAACCGCCGATATTTTAACCGAGATTGGCTTCGTATACTCGGTTGCTTCTTTTAAGCTGAAGATGAGCTGGCTCAGGTCCTCGATTGAGTAGATATCATGATGCGGCGCGGGCGACAGCGCATCTGAGCCGACAGGGATCATCCTGGTCTCGCTTACCGCCGGGCCGACTTTTTCACCGGGCAGGTGCCCGCCGATGCCCGGCTTTGCGCCCTGCCCTATCTTAATCTCGATTGCCGCGGCGGCATCAAGATACTCGCTGTGAACACCAAACCTGCCCGACGCAACCTGAACTATCGTGTTCGGCGCGTACTTATAAAGGTTTCTATGAAGACCGCCTTCGCCGGTGTTCCAGAAAGTGCCCAGCTCGGTTGCGGCGCGCCCTAAAGCCTCACAGGCGTTGTAGCTGATCGCGCCGTACGACATCGCCGAAAAAAGTATCGGTGTTTTAAGCATAATTTGCGGCGCAATCTTTGTCCTTAAAACCGGCTCGCCGTTTACCATCTCAATCTCGATATGGTCCGGCTTGCTCCCCAGGTACGTGCGAAGCTCCATCGGTTCACGCAGCGGGTCGATTGATGGATTGGTAACCTGGCTCGCGTTTAGAACCAGGTGATCCCAGTAAATCGGGTACGGTTTGGGGTTGCCCATACCGGTAAGCAACACGCCGCCGGTCTCCGCCTGCTTCCAGATGTATTTCTGGGTCTCGGCGGTCCAGTTGGCGTTGTCCTTAACAAACGGGGCGTTGTCTTTTATGTAAAGTGCGTTGGTCGGGCAAAGACTGACGCATCTCTGGCAGGCGACGCATTTTTCGTCTTCGCTGTAGACCTCGCCGTCCTCGTCGAACTTGTGCGCATTGAAGGCGCACTGGCGCACGCAAACGCCGCAGTTTATGCACCTGTCTTTATCCCGCTCAATTCTAACCTCAGGTAGCTGGTATGTCTTCATCTAAGCCACCGTCTCCTCTAACTCTCTAGCTTTGTTACTGCCTTTCTTAACAGGGTTTTTTAACTCCCCTACCACCGGCTCGCCGGCCTTTGGGTTCCAAACTATATCAAGCTCGGGCGAAATCTCGCGAATCGCCGCTTCCTCACTTGCGATATAGAGCATATCATCTTTTCTTGCCGCGGTCAGCGGGCGAAGTTTTACGCGGTCGCTTAACCCCACCATACCGTTTGTATGACCCAGGATTATAGCAAATGGACCGTTTAGCAACGCGCCGCCGTAGACCATCCTGAGTGCTTCATAAATATCACCTTTTGCGTTGCCCTTTGCTTTCATGCGATCGATGTCGGTCCAAAACGGGGCTGCTAAGGCCTTACAAGCTACCTCAAGCGGCAGGTTGTGTCGCCTTAGCATAAGGTCAAACATATAAGCCACTACCTCGGTGTCGGTAAGCATCGTGCACTTGTATCCAAACATCTCAAGGTATCGCTTGTTAATTCCATAGGATGATATTTCGCCGTTATGAACGATCGCCCAGTCGAGAATGGTAAATGGATGGGCGCCGCCCCACCAGCCGGGGGTGTTGGTTGGAAACCTTCCATGGCCGATCCAGGTGTATCCCTCATACTCGTCCAAGCGATAGAATTTGCCTACGTCTTCGGGGTAGCCGACAGCCTTAAAGGCCCCCATGTTTTTGCCGGACGAGAAGATAAAGGCTCCCGAAACCATGGAGTTAACCGTCATCACAGCTTCGATGACATAGTCCTCCTCGCACAAACCGCAATCTTCAAAATCAACTTTCGGCTTTACAAAATATCTCCAGAGTAGCGGGCCCTTGGGGATCGCCTCGGATTTTTTTGTCGGGATAATCTCCTCGCTGTCAATCTCAAACCGCTCATCAAGCAGCACATCGGTTTCTTCCTTAGCCTTTACGTCATCATACATAATGTGCAGCGCGTAATAGTCCGCTTTATGCGGATATATCCCGTAGGCGGCAAATCCCCCGCCAAGACCGTTTGAGCGGTCATGAAGAACTTCCATCGAGCGGATGATAGCCTCGCCGCCCATCAGCCTTCCGTCTTCGCTCATCATGCCGGCTAAACCACATCCCGAGATATTCCTGCGGTGTATCTGACCTTCCACCTTGTAACCTCCCCCACTTATCTACTATGTAGAATTTGTGCCTGGTTTGAAACTCTTATGTTCATCCTCTGTCGTTAGCCAATAGCCAATAATAAAAAACACCAACAACCTTTCGGTTTGTTGGCGCCATTGCCAAAGTTTTCCTTTGTGCAATCAATTATATTAAGTTTATGTTACGATGTCAAACACTTGCCCTCAAATTTTTCAGGCCGGCGTGTATCTCGCCGAGCACAAACGCCTTAAGCTTATCCATTTTGGCTTCTACCTGCGGCGATAGCTCTTCTCCCCAATCGATTTTTGCGGGCTCTATGCCGAAAATAATGGTCGGGGGCAAAGTCCCCATAGCCTGCGCCAGCCGTATAAAGTCGTAAATCCCCAGGTCGTGGAAGGATATTTTGTATTTTTTAGGGATAACATCCACTGAGTCGGGCTCGAAGCGAAAAATGCTGCCCGGCTCCGTGCCGGCCTTAACGCAATCGATGATAATAAGCTTTGCCACATCCTCCATGTAGGCAAGAAGTTCAAGCCCCTGCGTCCCGCCATCCTGGATTTCAACATTCGGCGGGAGTTCTTCAGCCGGGAGCCGGCGTGCAAGATGCACACCGGCTCCCTCATCGCTAAGTATTGTATTGCCCACACCTAAAACTAAAACCTTATTCTTCATTCGGTACACCGAAAAACATGTGCTTTACCAGGCCAAACTCATAGGTGACTGCAATATAGGTGTGAAGAATAGCAAATGATACAAAGAACCACATCAAAAGAAGGTGGACTTTGCGGACCATCGCCAACCCACCAGATACAACCGTAATTAATGAAAGTGTTTGGTTGTCAGGCCAGTAAAGCTGAAATCCTGAGACAATCTGCACGATATAAAACAGGGCAATTACTACGTATGACGCACGCTGCAATACCCTGCACTTGCGCTTTTCTAGACAAGGCTGAAACAAGAGATAATGCCGCAATGTCCAGGCAAGAGAATCGTTGTTCTCCCACGGCTTCAGATACACCTTCCAGTCGCCGGCTTTCCCAAAGAATGCGAACCACAGCCTCAGACCAAAGTTGATGGTAAATACCCACACGAAAATAAAGTGAAGGCTTTGCATCATCCCCATCTTCAAAACATCGGTTGCAAACGGCGCGTGTATATACCAACCCGTAAAGGCAAGAACAGCGATGCTTATCAGGTTAATCCAATGGTATATCCTTCTCGGGACAACAATATATTCACTATTGCCGGCAGCGATTACTTTAGCGATTACTTTAGCGTTTGCCATTTTTGCCCCTCCTATCCGATTTGGAACTCTAAAATGCGGTTAGAGTCAGGCTCTATTATATGCACGGCGCAAGAGATGCACGGGTCGAACGAACGGATGACGCGAACCACGTTGATCGGGTTGTTAACATCGGGTACCGGTACCCCCTCAAGAGCCTTCTCGACAGGGCCTGGATTTCCTTTGTTATCACGCGGCGATAGGTTCCAGGTCGAGGGTACGACAAGCTGGTAGTTCTCGATCTTTGTGCCCTGGATGTTTATCCAGTGGCCAAGCGCACCGCGCGGCGCCTCGGTCAGACCCATGCCCTTTGCCGAATCCGGTACTTTCCACGCGTTGGTGTCGTGAACTTTTATCTCGCCCTTTGCCACCATTTCCGTCAACTCATTTAGCCATTTCTCAACTGCGTTTGCCACAAGAATCGTCTCGACCGCGCGGGCGGCGTGGCGTGCAACCGCGCCCGGCTTAATTCCGTATTTGGTGATTAAATCCATGAGGACCGCCGGCTTGGCGACCAGCATACGCGAAAGCGGGCCGACCTCCATCGCATTGCTGTCGTAGCGCGGGGCCTTGATGAAACTGTAGCCTTCTGCTTTATCGCGGTCCACCTCGGTTTTGCCTTCAGTTGGATGGAGACCCTCGTTGTCTTTGTACCAGGAGTGGCCTACATACTCTCTGATCTTTTCTGTATCGACTTCTTTGACCGAAGTGATATCGCCGCCGGTTATAACTCCTGCCGGGAAGAGCATGTCTTTCTTATCGGATGAGTTCTGGAACGCCCCGTACGCCAGGTATCCTCCGGGGCCCGCGCCGATTCCCAATTTAGCCAGCGGCAAGAGCGGGCCGGTCCCAAATGTGACGACATCCTTAACGTAGACATCCTCGACAAAAGCCTTTACCTCCGCCAAAAGCGAGCGGAACCCATCAAGTGCCTGCATGTCTGGTAGATTGGTTACACCGCCGACAACTATCGCCGCACTGTGCGGGATTTTTCCGCCGAGCAGGGCGGCCATCTTCTTGGCCTTTGCCTGGATGTCCAGAGCCTTCAGGTAGTGGGCCACAGCCGGGGTAACGATATCCGGGTCGTTTACCGAGAACTCATCCGGCTTGTAGCGCGGTGTGAGCGGTGCGGTGTCACCTGCTTTTACCAGGGCTACGATTTTGTCTTTTACGGCGTTTAATCCGGCATCGTTGCCGCTGTATTTTGCAACAGCCATGACATCGATATAGTCAAGGGCGGACAGGTGATAGAAATGAAGCGGATGGTCGTGCAGGTACATGGCACCCAGGATAAGATTTCTTATCAACCTGCCGCCATCAGGGACGTTTGCCTTAAACGCATCATCAAGACAAAGGGCGGACGCCCACTGGTGCGAACCGCTGCATACACCGCAGACACGATCGGTGACGTGGGAGGCATCCCGGGGATCTTTACCTTTTAAAAGCACCTCGAAACCTCTAAACATCTGCCCTTGCGACCTGGCACTTTTAACGACACCGTTTTCGATTTCAACTTCAACAGCCAAATGGCCTTCTATACGAGTTACCGGATCTATTGTAATTTTCTGAGCCATCTCTCATTGCCTCCCTTCCTATTTTTTGTCTTTGCCGGCAACCAGACGCACGGCGCCGTGGACTACAGCACCGACCGCCGCAACACCTACGGCAACCTCGCCTATCGTGTCGATATCGATCTTTCCGGCATCGATAGTATCCTGCTTTGCATAAAGCGGGGTAAAGCCTGCATAATACTCAGGCTGTGAACAACCGGCGCAAGGTGCGCCAGCGCCGATACACCAGTTTGCACCCTCGTTCCACCACACCTGCGGGCAGTCGGCGTAGGTCTTGGGACCTTTACAGCCCTTCAGAAGCAGGCAGTAATCTTTCTGTTTTGGATCGTTCCAGTCGGTAAGGAAATAGCTCTTCTCAAAATGATTCCTTCGCGGACAATTATCATGTATTAAAGTGCCGTAGAAGGCAGTCGGCCTGTTGTACTGATCCAAAGCGGGGGCCTTCCCTGCTGTCAGGAAATACATGATGGTCGCCACGAGACGCGACGGCTTAACCGGGCAGGTCGGCAAATTGATGACTTTAGACCTGTCGCTTACAAATTCAATTGCGCCCCTGCCTTGCGACGGCGTAGCCCCCGGGATGCCGCCGCCCAGGGTAGCACAAGAACCGGCGCCGATGATGGCAGCCGCCTTACCGGCCGCCTCCATGAAGATGTCTTTGAAATTTCTGCCACCGACCATGCAGAATCTGTCATCGGCTTTTGGGATAGAGCCTTCCAGCACCAGGACATACCCGCCCTCCTTTATGGTGTCTTCGAGTGCCCTTTCTGCCACACTCCCCGAACCAGCCATAATTGTCTCGTGGTAGCGGATCGACAGCGTGTCAAGAACCAGCTCCGCGATTGACGGGTTGATGGTTGAGAGCAGCGATTCGCTGCAACCCGCGCAGTCCTGGCCTTCGAGCCAGACCACAGGCGGCTTCTTCATTGCTTTTTCAGTGGCTAAGGCGATATCTTGCGCAAAACCTGCTGGTAGACTAAACGCCGCTGCCACCGCCGTGCAGAGCTTTACGAAGTCTCTGCGCTTGATCTCTTTAGCAGCCAACTCCTCCAAAATACCCATTTCGGCACCTCCATCTTTAGTCTCTTATTTAATTAGACAAATCCGGCCCTCTTCTACTGTAAGAGAGAAAGACTGTAAGTCCGTGCTGACACGCTCGTCCTCATATTCAAGGACATGCTTGCTCTTACAGGCACTGCAGTATAACACGTTTTCATGAGGCAGGTAGGCAAATAAAAAGCCGTCTTTACTGCAGACGGCCGGAAACGCGGTTAAGTTCTTATCAATTTCTCCTACTAGATAAACCGGGGGAGTGGTAAACGAAAGCAGCTTCGGCCCGTTTTTATATTCTTCAACGGGGATGAGAGACTGGGTGGTAACCTTCTTGGCTATTGCCTCAACTTGCCGCAACGGCTCGGCCACATCCTCTACAAACTTAAAGGCAACCGATGCCGTCTCATGCAAGATGTTTTTTAAAAATTCTGCCCGCCCAATTGCTTTCTGCTTCGGCTTCAACTTAAACTATTTAACCTGCTCTTTCTTAACAGAGACCCCTGGTTTATCTTCTAAGTAATATTTATAGGCAGATTCAGTGCCGGCCCTCTTTCCCTTTGCATCTAACAGTAATTCTATATGTAATTAAGTAAAATTACACATCACTAATTAGGGTGATGCCCGATGGATTGAGTAGAAAAAGATTTGTTATTAACAAATCCTAGGCAGTATTTCTCCTCTTGGGGTGGGGACTACGCGCCTTGTACCCCATTCGGTCTCCATGATGACCTGGGTTTTTCCACCAGCCACTTCTCCAATAATCGCCGAGTCGAGTCCAGCGGGATGACTCTTAAGAATAGCAAGCGCATCATCAGCTTTATCGGCTGCTATAATGAAAAGCATCTTGCCCTCGTTGGCAAGATAAATAGGATCAAGACCCAAAAGTGCGCAACCGCCTTTTACCTCATCTTTAACAGGAAGATGATTCTCAAAGACAAGGATGCTTTTTTCGCTTTGCCGCGCCCACTCGTTAAGAACCGTGCCAACCCCTCCGCGCGTGGCATCGCGCACGGTGCGCACCGCAGCCGAAATGGGATTAAGGAGGGCCACAAGCCCGTGAAGCGGTTGGCAGTCGCTCTGCACGCTGCTCTGGATATCGATCCCCTCGCGCAGGGCGGTGATGCAGTAGCCGTGGTCTCCCATAGTGCCGCTTATGATTATCTTATCGCCTTCCCTGGTATGTCGTGGGTGATAGTCAACTTGATCGGGGATTACGCCGATGCCCGAGGTTGTAATAAAAAGCTTATCCGCGCTTCCCTTATCGACTACTTTAGTATCCCCGGCTACAACCGGGATGCCCGTCTCGCGGGACATCTCACCCATCGATAACGCGATGGTCTTAAGCTCCGCGACATCCATCCCCTCCTCGATGATAAACGAGGCGGACAGCGCAATCGGCCTTGCTCCCACAGCAGCCAGGTCGTTTACCGTGCCGCAGAAGGCAAGCTTTCCGATATCCCCGCCCGGGAAAAAAAGCGGGCTTATAACAAACGAGTCGGTGGTAAAAGCAATCCTTCCGCCGCTAAGATCTAAAATGGCCGAGTCGTTGGCACCCTTCGGGTCGCCCCCCAAGGCCGTATAGAAAACCTCTTCGATAAGGCGGGCGGTCATTTCTCCACCACTGCCGTGAGCTAAGCGAATCGTATCAGACAAGTGAACTCTCCTGATATAAGTAATAAGCGGCGCAAGTGCCTTCACTCGATACCATACAAGGACCAACCGGATTCTCGGGTGTACATCGCTTGCTGAAAAGGGAGCACTGATGCGGCTTAATTATCCCTTTTAAGATATCTCCACAGCGGCAGCCGGGATGAAGTTTCACGCTTTGCCTTTCGATATTAAATTTCCTGGCCACATCGAAGGACTCGTACCTCTGTCTGATTGCAAGACCGCTATCAGGAATTGCGCCCAGGCCGCGCCACTCGGCATCGGCCTGTACAAAAATTTCATCCAGCAGCCTTTGCGCGACCACGTTTCCTTCCGGGCGCACAACCCGGCGGTATAGATTTGATATCGTCGGCGCGTCGGCATTTATATCCTTTACAAGCTTAAGGATAGTCGCCATGACCTCAGGCGGCTCAAAGCCGGCGATCGCACCCGCCGCGCCGAACTCCTCGGCAAGAAAATAATACGGGTACTCACCGATGATTACGCTTACATGCCCGGGTAAGATAAAGCCATCGATTTTTGTGGTCTCGTCGGCTGCCAACACCCTTAAAGGCTCGGGTACGGTTTTGTGCAGGTTATAGATGCTGAAATTGGAGAGTCCCTCCTTGCTTGCCGTCTTTATCGCGTGGGCGGTGGCCGGTGCGGTTGTCTCAAAACCGACACCTAAAAAAACAACCTCTCTTGCGGTTTCGGACCTTGCAAAGGCCAGTGCCTCCAATGCCGAGTAAACAACACGCACATCCGCACCCTGGGCCTTAAGCTCTGCGAGGCTTCCCTTTGTGCCGGGAACGCGGACCATATCGCCGTACGTCGCAAGGATAACCCGCTCGTCTTCGGCCAGTCGCATGAAGGCGTCGATATCGCTGTCGGCGGTAACGCATACCGGACATCCCGGGCCCGAGATAAGCTCGACCTCCGGCGGCAACACGCCACGGATGCCGGCTTTTCCAATCGCCATTGTGTGGGTGCCGCAAACCTCCATAAGCTTTACCGGACGGGTCGCTATCTCACATACCTTATCCGCCAAGAGGTGAAAGTACTTTTTCTCATCAAGCTTGGTAATCACGCAGGATTTCCTCCCATACGGCAAGTGAGGCGTTCGCTTCTTCATCCGATACGATGCTGATTGCTTGCCCTGCATGTACTAATATCCAATCCCCGATATGAACACCTGGGATTAAAACAATGCCCACTTTCTTTGTGTTGCCGAGGACATCTACCTCGGCAGTGAAATGTTTTTCATCTACCGATACTACTTTCGATGGAACAGCCAAGCACATAGGTGTCGGTCCTCCTAATTCTACTCTTGACTAAATATTACGCCACCTTACTACCCAACCTTTTAAGTAAACTACTACCGGCTATAAGCCGGTAGCTTTGTTATCGGCTGCAAGCCGACTAAAGCTCCTCACCATCGATCTTAAAATCTGCATCCGGGGGCTCGTGTCCTTGTTGCTCGATATACTG
>CADDYS010000019.1 GCA_902810715.1 bacterium
GTCTTGGAATGTGCGACTGTAACCGTCGCGCTCTCGGCGAGAAGCATCAACGCAATCGGTTTTCCCACGATGTTGCTTCTGCCCACGACAACGGCCTCTTTGCCCGCAAGTTCCACTCCGGTTCGCTTAAGTAATTCCATTATTCCGGCTGGGGTGCACGGCCTAAAACCCGGAAGGCCGATGACCATCTTGCCGACACTTACCGGATGAAAGCCGTCAACATCTTTTTCCGGGATAATCGCCTCGATGACTTTGTTCTCATCGATATGCCCCGGCAGCGGCAACTGCACCAGGATGCCGTCGAGGTCCGGGTCTTCGTTTAGGCTCCTGACCAAGTCGAGCAGTTCCGCCTCGCTTACCTCGGCGGGAAGCGTATGTTTCTGCGAGAATATCCCGAGCTCTGTGCAGGCCTTCTCTTTTTGCCCGACATAGACTTTAGAGGCCGGGCTTTCCCCTACCAAGACAACCGCCAGGCCGGGTGTGATGTTGTTTTCTTTTTGCAGCTTTGCAACCTCCTGGGCAAGCTCCGCCTTTATCTGAGAGGATATCTCTTTTCCGTCGATTAACCTTCCTGCCACTCGCACATTCCTCCTTGTCTCTCGTCTCTTACTAAGCAACAAATTTATCCAATATCCCTGTAACGGCCATAACTGATGGCGCGTCGTCCGGCATTTTGGTGGCCGGCCTTCTCTGCCAGCTATACTCGACAACGGTAGCATCAGCCGGCACGATACCGGCCAGCTCAAGGCCGTATTTTTCGGCTTCAGCTTTCAGTATCTCGGGCGATTCCCCGTTCACCCGATTGACGATAAGACCGACTTTTTTAACATCGATCTTTAGATCTTTAGCAAGGTCCCGAATTCTCGCCGCAGTCATGATGCTGATGGGATTGGGCTCAGACACAACCAAGAGGAGATCGATCTTCTGAGTGGTCCTTCTGCTTAAATGCTCCATTCCTGCTTCATTATCTATTACAACATATGGATAATTTTTCGCCAATATCTCCATGTATCTTCTTAACAGGTTATTTGCATAACAATAGCAACCCGGGCCTTCAGGCCGTCCCATAACCAAGAGATCAAAGCCCTCCGCCTCAACTAAAGAGTCCTGTAGTTCGTACTCCATATATTGTTCCTTAGTCATACCGGATGGCATCTCCCCAACACCTACCTTCTGCAGCATGTCCTCACGGACCCCGCCGATAGTTTTCTCAACCTCGACACCGAGCTGCTCGTTTAAATTAACGTTTGCGTCTGCATCAACGGCAAAGATAGGTTTTTTTCCTCTCTTTAAAAGGTCCCTGATTATTAAACTGGATATAGTTGTCTTTCCGGTGCCGCCTTTTCCGGCAACGGCAATAGTAAAGCTCAATTATATACACCTCTCAAAGGCCCTTCAGGCCTGTTCATCGTTCATTGTTCATGGATGAAAGCAAGTAATGGGAGTAAATGATAATCCCCTTTCACCAGCTCACCGATCTTTATGCACTTAGAGACGCCTTCATCCTTCTCATAACCGACGGGAACGAGTCGCGGTCGGTATGCGGCAGGAAAAGCGCTGAAACGTATCTATCCATAAAGGTTGGATTCGTACTCAAATCCAGGTAAGTCATTTTCTGGGCGATGTCCACTGCAATATTCTTCGCCTCTCTTGAGAGGAGGATGAGCCGTGCGCCCAGAAGCGAGCCGTTTCCAACGTATTTGACCTTCTCGCCCTCGATCTCCGGCAGAAGGCCGATGGTGACGGACTGGTCGACCTCAATGTAGCGGCCGAATCCGCCGGCGATTAGAATCTCCTCGATCGCCTCGACCGGTATCTGCATGGAGTCAAGAAGTGTCGTGATTCCGGCGTAGATCGCACCCTTGGTGCGGATAAGATTGTCGAGGTCGGCCTCGGTAAGGACAATATCGCGCTTGATTGCGGTGTCGTACGCCCAGACAAGCACGTACTCGCCCTGGCCGTCGACCTCCCTTATCCTGGGATTATCAAGCTCGATGTTGAAACGCCCCTTCTCGTTAATAATGCCGGTTAGGAAAAGCTCGGCCGCCGCATCGATAAGGCCCGAGCCGCAGATGCCCTTAGGTCTTGCCTGGCCGATGGTCAAAATCATCGGCTCAAGGGTTGCCGGGTTGATGCGTACCTGCTCGATCGCGCCCTTCGTTGCGCGCATGCCGTTTTTTATCGAGCCGCCCTCAAAGGCCGGCCCTGCCGAGCAGGAGCAGCTCAAAAGCCAATCGGCGTTTCCAAGCGCCATCTCGCCGTTTGTTCCCACATCTATATATAGGGTAAGTTTTTCTGATTTGAACACGCCCGAGGCCAAAAGACCGGCTGTAATATCGCCGCCGACGTAGCTTGCCTTGCCGGGCACCGTATAGACACGTGCCCCGTCGGGCATCTTTAATCCCAGTTCTTTTGCCTCAACGGTCGGTGTAAACGTTGCCGTCGGGATATACGGCTCCTCGCGGATATATCTCGGGGTTATCCCCAAGAAAATGTGCGTCATTGTTGTATTTCCGGCGGCCACCATGTAGACAATATCATCGATCTCAACCTGCACCTTTTCTCGTGCCTTCTCAACAACCTTATCGATTAGCTTATTTATAGTATCCACCACAAGCTGCTGCAGCTTTTGTAAACCATCTTTCTTTAATGAGTATACAATTCGCGAGATGATATCCTCGCCGCAGCTCACCTGGGCGTTATATTCAGATGCCTTGGCAAGTGTTTCGCCGGTTGTAAGATCAACCAGCTCGACATAGATGCTGGTCGTGCCGATATCCACCGCCAGGCCGTAGTGCTTACTTGAGCGGTCTCCCGCGTCAAGTCTAATGAGGCGATCGCACTCGCCCCCGCCAAGTGAAAGAACCGTCGCGGTAACTTTAAAGTCCGCCTCGCGAAGCGTCCCGCCCATCTTGCGAAGCACCGAGATATCCACGTTAAAGTCGGCTACCCCATGCCGGCGGTTAAGCTCTCGCCTCAGCCGTTCCAAGTCACTCACGTTATCCTCAAGGTTGGGCGGGGTAAGCTCAACATATAGTCTCTTTGTTGCGGGATTTATCGTAAACTTGCCGAATAGCTCGGAAAGGTCTTTTGCGGATAAGAAACCTGCATACGATACCGTCTCAAGCTCGCGATCAAGCGCCGCCTTGGAGTCGCCCATCTGCGACTCGACCGGTATGCGCACCTCGATATCCTGGTTAACTGTCGCGGTGCAGGCAAGCACGTAGCCCTGCGCTATTTCATCAGCCGAGAGCTTTGCCGTGTGTTTAGCCTCGATTTTTCCCTGCTCAACTATAACCCGGCACTTGCCGCACGTGCTGCTTCCGCCGCAGGAGGCATTAACGTGAACACCGGCCAGCATAGCTGTCCGGAGCAGGTTTTCACCATTCTCTACTTCTACTACTCTGTTGTCGGGGTAGAAATGAACCTTCGGCATTAGTCAAACCATCTTTCATTATATGCTCTAGAACAGACCGGTCACTTTCCCGGTCTCGACATCCACATCGACCCTCCGGTAGGCCGGGTCCGATGCGGTGCCCGGCATCAGGCTGATATCCCCTGCTACTGGACAAAGGAACTTGGCACCGCTATATACCAAAACATCGCGGATGGGAAGGGTCCAGCCTTTAGGTACTCCTTTGATTGTTGGATCATGCGATAGAGAGAGATGTGTTTTAACCATCATTGTCTGAAAATCTGCAAAATGCGGGTCGGATTCAAACCTCTTTGCCTTGGCCTCGGCAACCGGCGACCATGACACGCCATCTGCACCATAAACTTCTTTAGCAACCATCTCTACACGTTCGCGCAAAGGCATCTCAAGCGGATAAAGCGGCCTGTAGTTAGACGGCTCGTTGGCTGCATCCATAACCGTCTCGGCAAGGTCAGCCGCGCCCTCGCCGCCGTACATCCAGTGGTTGGATACCGCCGCGCGCACACCCATCTCATTGCAGACCTTCTTGACCAACTCGTGCTCGGCCTTGGTATCGGCGTAGAAGGCGTTTATCGCAACAACCGGCACGATACCGGATTTCTTAACCACGCCGATCATATGGCGCAGGTTTTCACAGCCCTTCTCGACAAGGTCGAGGTTCTCTTTGGTGTATTCTTCAGGAAGAGGACGCCCCGGGGCAACCTTTGGCCCGCCCCCGTGCATCTTCAAGGCCCTAATAGTGGCAACGATTACCGAGACATTCGGGATGTTTCCTGAGAGCCTGCACTTTACGTTCCAGAACTTCTCAAAACCGATGTCGGCGGCAAAGCCGGACTCGGTGATGGTGTAGTCGAATAGTTTTAGCGCCAGGCGGTCTGAGATAATCGAGTTTTGACCGATGGCGATATTGGCGAACGGACCGGCGTGAACAAAAACTGGCTGGCCCTCAACTGAGTAGCAAAGAGTCGGGTTAATCGTGTTTCTCATCCAGGCGGTCATGGCACCCGCAACATCTAAATCAGATGTAGTAATCGGCTTGCCGGTCCTATCATAAGCAACAGTGATGTTTCCAATACGCTCGCGCATATCGGCAAGGTCGCGTGACACAGCAAGGATTGCCATTAGCTCGGATGAGACCGCGATGCCAAAGCGTGACTCCATCGGGTAGCCATCCTTCTTGCCGCCAAGCCCGATAACAATCTTGCGCAGAGCCTGGGCGCAAAAATCGATTATCCAGCCCATCTCAACATTTTTAGGGTCTATATCAAGACGCCTTAGGCCCCTCTTGGTAAGTTCTTCGTCGCCGTAGTTTGCCTCGTGCTGCATCCTGGAGGTCAGGGCAACCATAGCGAGGTTGTGGGCGTTCATGATGTCGTTGATGTCACCGGTAAGGCCTAGTGAGAACTCGGTCATCGGGATTAAAAGCGCGTTTCCGCCGCCGGCTGCCGTCCCCTTAATGTTCATCGTGGGGCCGCCGGACGGCTGGCGCAGCACGCCGCCGACACTTTTCCCCAGATAACCGAAGCCCTGAACAAGACCCATGGAAACGGTGGTTTTACCTTCACCCAGCGGGGTCGGGGTGATTGCGGTAACTTCGATGTATTTGCCATCCGGCTTGTCTTTAAGCCGGTTCATAATTTTAATGAAGTCAAGCTTGGGAGTCCTGCCGTGCGGGATCATCTCGTCTTTTTCAAGGCCCAACTTTTCTGTCCACTCCTCCGGGGAGGGTAGATATTTTTCAGCCTCTTCCGCGATCTGCCAGTCTTTGTACTTGGTTGGGTCCATCGATCTTGGATTGTAAGTCTTCTCTTTTACCGTTCCCATAAGACCTCCTTGTTGCCCTTGCCTACCACTTGTAGTTGCCCGATTTATCGGGCGCATGGCTGCCTTGCAATTTCAATCACTATAGACCAAAACCCTCCAGCCGATTGGCTGAAGGTAGACGGAAATAACATAAATAGCAATCATTACCAGTATCACTATGTCGATTACGCTCGTCAAGATAAAAACTTTAAGCTAATAAAATAGCTTTACCTTTTGTTAAATTTTTATCTTTTTTAGAGTCTACGACAAGCTAAATGACGTAAACGGTCTGCTAAGAGCCGCAAGCGTTAAAAAAATAGATTTAAACGGTTAGATGAGGGACGTTGCTTGCAACGCTCTGGACTCTAAGGTTGGTGTGCTGCGTATTCGTCCAATAGTCGACGGATCATTTTTTTTGGTATTTTTTGAAATTCGGCTGTTTGGCAGGGCCAATGCTCATGCCGATTGCAAGCAAAGTAAGGAAGGGGACAAGAAGGACCGTTTAACTGTTACGCGCTCTTCCACTGCATGGATAGTTTTTTATTTGACACGGCACACTCCCGCAAATAAAGATTAATAAGGGTCTGGTAGGGAATGCCCGTCTCTTCGGCGAGCTTTTTGAAGTAATTGATCGTTCCCTCATCCATGCGAATAGTAACCTGCCGCTTAAGCTTGCCGGCATAAGGGTTTTTTTGTGCTTTAGAAAAATCGTATTCTTTTCTCATTTTCATCACCTTTTCCAATAGTTCTCTTGCTCACGAGGCGTTGCCTTACGCGCAGATATAATTCTTAGCTTTGCACTCAGGCCAAGAAGAACAAATCGGTCTTCCTCATCTAAGTGATCCGGGTCATGTATCAACAAAGCGTTTTCATCAACAAATATCGTTTGAGCCTCCTCAAACGATATGTGATGCTTCTTTTGATTTGTTGCGCTCTTTTTCTCGTCCCATTCAAACCCAACCGACATTATATTTACAAAGTAAATTAACTGTAATGCTCTGTCAAGTTGCAGATTAACTTAAGGCCAGAATTCTTTATCGCGCTAACGCTTGAGTTCACGGGCGGGGATGGATCGCCGGCGGAATAGCGGTCAAGTGCAGCGCGTTGTTAGCCAGTGGCAACTATCCTTTCCAAGATTTCTAATTCCTTTTTAGAAAGTGGTTCCTTGTATAGTCCATTTACAAGCCACAGCCCGCTCTCCTGTATTCTCTGCTTTGGCGAGTGCAACCCTAACCAGTTGTGGGATGGACGACATTCCTCACACCATGACAGCGTCGAGATAATTTTCTGCTCCAATTGTAACCGTTCTTCCTTGGCGTCAACATGAAATACAACAAATGAAATATTCCGCTGGATGTATTCAGATACCACCCGTTCAATCGAGCGTTGTTTTTCTATGTCAAGCAGCGGCAAATAGGTATTTCTTGCTTTTCTCGTTGTCAAATCCCATTCCCACTGCTCCAAGAATGGGTCACCCGCCTTTTGCAATATCGCTCGCCCAATATTCTTGCGGAAGATGCTACGATCCTTGTTTTCATTGACGAAATGCTGTCTCAGTCTAGAATGTAATTGATCGGCTCCCGTATGTGCACCCACTCTCACTATCCGGTATGCTCCATGAGCATGCTCACCTTTCTCAAAAAGAATGTATATGCCATTACGGGGAATAGCCTCTTCATCAAATGGAAACCGCTTATGCGGTAGACTATTAAATAGACCGTGCAATCGCAGGCAGATATCACTCACTCGCTGTTTTCTCCTTCAAAAACTGCAACTGTTTCCCAATAGGTAATCCAGCCATTGTAACTTCATAGGATTTAAAGTCAAGCACTATATATTGCCGATACTTCTGCCCAGCCAATATGACAAAATGGTCTTTATCCAAATCACAATACTCCCGAAGTTGGGAAGCCACATTTGACGCCCAACTTTTTTGCTCTCGTAAAGACATTCTATTCAGCGTTATGTCATAAGGTTCAATCTCTTCATCCAACTGGACCAAGCCATATTTAGCAGACAAGATAAATATTCTTTTTGGTGAAAACTGTTGAGCATATTGTAAATTCATTCGGAAAAGTGGGCTGACATACAAATCCCTGGCTCTTGCTTTGTGAGAAAGTTTCTTGCTTACGCACGAGATAAGAACAATTGTTGCCATCGTTTCATCCATAGCAGGCTAACGTGTTGCGTATGAGCAGGCGCGCACGCGCCTGTCTTCGGTTGTAGCCTTTGGCGCTCTGCTCGATACGCTTGTTAGCCACTTCACGCCGACACGGCGCTGACCCTCATCATGCGGTCGCCGCCACGCTGGAACTCGTAGGGGACGGCTTTGATCGAGACCGCGAATCCGCAGTCTTCGAGCAGTCGCGAGACGGGCCCCACGTGGGGCGATTCGACGGCGCCGAGCGCGGTGAGCGGGAAGATCCTGACCTCGCGCGCCACGCGACACAACTCACGTATCGACTCGATATGAAACGACTGGCCGAGCTGCTCGCTGTAAAGGAACAGGAAGTGCGAGCACAAGGCGAGATCGAAGGAGTGATCCCGAAACGGCAGCACGGGCAGCTGTGCCTCAACGTAGCGGCCCTGCGACCTGCCGAGCTCGAAGTCGTCGAGGAACTCCCCCATGGCCCGCATGCGCACAGCACCCAGCTCGTCAACCGAGCCAAACATCGTCCAGACGAACTCGCCGAGGTTCTCGCGCGCCTGGGCCATGACGGTGTCGTAGGTCTCATCGATGCGGCGGCGGATCCAGGCGACGTCATGCGCGTAAAGCGGGTCGCACGAGACCACGTTACCCCCGCGACGAGTGGCCTCAGCGTTAAATCCCGCCGGGCCGTCCGCGCACCCAAGGATGCGGCTCTCAATATCCGCGTCGCTCAGGGCGAACATGAGGCGGTATTCGTCGAACGAGCGACCCCACGGCACTACCTCGTCCAATGAGAACACATCCACCTCCAGAAACGTGGCTAACAATGTATATACTGATCTGTATAATACTCCAGAATGGTTGTTGGCGTCTATATAAGACGCCTCTAGAAATACACGACTTGCCGCTATAGTTAGAGCTAGATGTACCTGTTTAGTCGAAGTGCTCATTTATCATGGCGTCCTATACGGATCAATATAAAACCCTCCTTGCAACCGGCTTATTTAACCTTATAACATATCTACCGGGCTGCGAACTCCAGCCGGGCCACGGTTCAAGACATGGGTATAAACCATTGTTGTTTTCATGTTCCTTCGGCAAGCTCAGGACAGGCTTTTTGACCCAGGAGTTCCTGGACGGTTCTAATATATCATACCCGCCCTATAGCAAGTTATAGGTGAGTTGCGAATGAATGTTGGAAGGTATGACACGTTTAGTTTCTGGCTTGAGGTTGCAGCGCTATCTTCAGTTGTATAGCATAGACGCACATTAACGCTCAAGTGACAGATTTATTGACACGATACGGAACATAAGATACAGTAAGACTCAGTAACAACGTATTTTCATCAGCTTATAGGAGGTGTTGATATTGGGAAGAACCACAAAAACAATTACTATCTCTTTACCCCCTAAAATGGTAAAAGAAGTAGAAAGACTAGCTAAAACAGAAAAGAAAACCAAAAGTCAGCTTTTTCGGGACATGATTGCTGTTTATGAAGAATATATTGCCGAGAAAGAATGGCGGGAGCTAAGACGTTTCGGAAACGAAACAGCAAAGAAACTAGGCATAACCTCAGAAGAAGATGTATATCGCATTATCAACGAGGTAAAAGGTGCATAAGGCTGTCTTTGACTCAAACGTTTATATTTCGGCTATCGTCTACGGCGGCAGGCCTGAAGATTTAGTCAGGCTATGTTATGGCAGAAACAAGCAAATTGAACTCTACTGCTCTGCCCTCATCCTCAAAGAAACCGCTGATGTCTTAGCCTCGGAGAAGTTTAGTTGGACTGAGTCACAGATTGCTAAGGCCATTCGCTATATAGCCCGTATCTCTGAGATTGTAGAGCCCAAATCAAAGCTATCGATCCTTTCTGATGAAGCGGACAATCGTATCTTAGAATGCGCTATAGCGTCTAACGCTGATTTCGTAGTCTCTGGGGACAAACATCTTCTTAATCTGAGATCTTACGAAAATATCAAAATCCTGAAGCCGGCAAAGATGTTGGAATTATTCGAGAAGAAATCTTGACGGCTTGGTTTTCTACTTTTCATCGATGAAGCGGGTAGAATGACAAATTAGACAGACACGGCCGATACAGCGAGAAGCCCCAACTGCGACGTTGAAACATTTCTTTCTGCAAGGCTAACGGTTTGCGTTACCTGCGTGTGGGCGGGCGTAGACTCTGCTTGGGAGCAGGAAAAACCCGAAGCCAGAAAAATGCTTGTAAATCGCGCAGAATCCCACACGTCAGGTGCACGCTTTGTTAGGCGCACTTCTCTAATTTTACTCGTAACCAAACGGGTAAATTGAAAATCGTTATTTCTTCAATCTTGCTACTATTTGCAAACTTTGTTTTGGCGATTATCTCAATAATTTCTTGTTTGGCATATGTCATACCGATTTGTTTAATGAAGAATCTGGGGGCTAAAAACTTTCTAATCAAATTGTCACCCTTTAGATTTTCTTTCATTTTTTGCCAAAGTTTTTGCTTATCTATATCTCGATGAGTTTCATAAAGATAAGCAGCTCCGCCAAACTTCAATATACGGTGGATTTCTTCAAGGCTTTCTATCGGATTGTCCCAAAGATAGAAACTTCCACTGCAAGTAATTAAATCAAAGTAGTCACTCTTGTAATTTGTCGCTCTGATATTGCCACATAATAAATCAACTTTAATGTCTGCCAGATTTCTACTTGCTTGCTCAACCATTGAATTAGAAATATCCAATCCATAAAGTTCGATATTTGGATTGAGTTTGTGAATCTCGTGTAATAGATGACCAGGTCCAGTACCTATATCAAGTAATCGTCCATTTCCTATTCGGGAAACTAAATCTTGGGCGATTTCTTTATATTGCATTTGGGTGGCGTCACTCTGCATCATGCTATCGTAGAGTTTTGCCGCGAATGCAGGAAGGTTCACAAAACTATCTTCACCACGACTTGTTTTCATCGTAACTCACTTTGCTTTTGTGCGCCTAACAATGTATATACTGATCTGTATAATACTCCAAGATTGTTACTTGTGCCCATATAAGACGCTTCTAGAAATGCATCACTTGCAATAATAATCAATGTTATGAGGGGTGTCTGACACCGGTTCCTTGAGCTGACTCCGCCATAGGTGCAACACTCGGTACGGGTGGCTGGCTAAGCCTTGCCCGACAGGGACTTTCACCCCGCAAGATACGCCGAGCTTTGCTCGGCGCGATAACGGTTGAGCCCACCGGCAGGCGCACGGGACGGTTGGAGCGGATGCGGAAACCGGCGCGGGTGACTGTCCGCTGCAGTGACTTGTTATGTGTTTATTTTATCCTTTTTTTCCAATAGCCAGGTTTTCTGTTTAGCTGCATAATCGCGATAATTATAATTTCATCATCGACGACTTGATAGACTACCGCAAAAGGGAATCGGTTTGTTAGGCAGCGCCTCGTGTTTTTCGAAAAACCGGACCAAGCCAAAGGGAAACTAATTATTCTTTGAATTGTCGAGTAAACTTCTTTTGCAAATTCCCGGCCAAGATCGAAACGACATTCTTCAAAGTAATCGGTCACCTCTAAGAGCTCTTTCTTTGCGTCGGGGTGAAAGGAGTATTTCATTTCGCGAGCTTCTGATTGATTTCTTTAAAAACGTCTTTGCCAGGTATGGTTTTGACTTTACCGGTTCCGATTTCATCGATCCGTTTTTCAGCTTCTTTTGCCCATAACACATCTATCTCTTTTTGCGATGGATGCAAGCTATCTAGAATTTTTTCAACCAGTTTCGTTTTTATGTCTACAGGAAGCGACTCAACCATGGAAATTAATTCATTTGTTTTGATAGTCATATTGTCAACTCCTTTTTCTTATTCTTACTTTAGTATACCGCTATGATTCATAGACTGCTATTCGATATTAATTTTATTAAGATCGTTGTTATCATTTGATTTTAATTCCTAACAATGTATATACTGATCTGTATAATACTCCAGAATGGTTGTTGGCGTCTATATAAGACGCCTCTAGAAATACACGACTTGCCGCTATAGTTAGAGCTAGATGTACCTGTTTAGTCGAAGTGCTCATTTATCATGGCGTCCTATACGGATCAATATAAAACCCTCCTTGCAACCGGCTTATTTAACCTTATAACATATCTACCGGGCTGCGAACCCCAGCAGGGCCACGGTTCAAGACATGGGTATAAACCATTGTTGTTTTTACGTCTTTGTGGCCAAGAAATTCCTGGACTGTTCTGATATCATAACCGCTTTCCAATAGGTGGATTGCGAATGAATGCCGGAAAGTATGACATGTTGCGCGCTTTGTCAAGCCAGCCTTTGCGACTGCGTCCTTTACGGCTTTCTGAACTAACGTTTCGTGTATATGATGACGACCTTCTTTGCTGTAACAGCGGCGAGTGGGAGTACAGGCTTACTTGCGCGGATGACCGCCCGTTAACGACCAAAATCAGCGGCAGGCACACGTGCATATGGAGCGATAGCGGAATGCGCACGGGTGACTGGTTGCTGCAGTGACTGGTGATGTGCTTATTATTAAGCAGACGTTTTTCTACCTTTAGGTTCAGGAATACGACGCCCAAGTTCTTCTGCGGTTTCAATCCATTCTTGGATTATTACTTCCACATTATCAAGTGCTTCTCTATAGATGGCACCGTCTGCTGCGCAACCTGGCAGTTCTGGTACTTCAGCTATGTATGCCTGATCGTCTTCGCTCCAATAAATGATTATTTCATATTTACTCATCTTGGATTTCTCCCAATTTGTATTTCAAGATCATGTTTCGCACCTGTTTTACTTGGTATACTTTTGATTTATTACCTAGAGGTTGTAGAGAGAGTCAGGAGAGTGCGGGCCGCGCTTGAGCTTCAGGGTTTTATTGATTTGCGACAAAGGCAGTCCTTCTTTAACTCCCACTCGGCTTCTTTGCACGATTTCAACTTGCGGCAGTTCCGATGACCAGATCTCAATTACTTTGAGATCAAGATTTCTTCCAATATGAAGAACGGTGTGGCAAGCAACGCACATGGTAATGAGATTTTCTGGCGTGTTTTCGCCACTCTTTTCTAAGTGATGAACATTCATGTATTTCAAAGCGCGATGCCCACAGGAACGGCATGTGTAATCGTCGCGTTCCAGCACCACCTTACGAATGCGATCCCATTGGGTTTTTGGCGGGCGCTCTGGATACCAAAGCGCTGGATTCGTAACGCCGGGGCGCAAGATGAAATTTTCAGGGGGATTGTGTTTGCTCATGATTACACCTAACGACCAGGCTCAGCGGTGGCGTTTACGCCGACCGCTGGAGTATTTTGTTGGGCGTTATTTGCTTTTACACTATGCTACACTCAATGGCTTGATGCGTTCTATCTTCTTCTTGTTTGCGCGAGCTGCCTCCCAAAGATCTACAGCACGCTGAGCGTTTAGCCAAAACTCCGGCGTATTACTAAACAAACGGGCGAGTCGAAGCGCCATTTCAGGGCTGACTGCCCGACGTTCTCGGACTAACTCATTTGCTGTTTGGCGCGATACACCGAGCGCCTTGGCAAAACTCGACACAGTGAGGCCATAATCCGGTAAGAAATCCTCGCGTAGCATCTCGCCGGGGTGTGTTGGCCGAATTATCCTCTCTCCTGTATTTTGAATACTCATCTCGCACTTCTCCTTTAGTGATAATCCGTAATTTCTACATCGTAAGCATCACCGTCTACGAATCGGAAGCATATGCGCCATTGCTCATTAATAGAGATCGTATATTGTCCCTTCCGTTCACGTTCAAGTTTGTGGAGTCGATTGCTTGGAGGAACCTGCAAATCATCCAAACATATTGCTAAGTCAATGTATTCCAGTTTGCGCATTGCCCTTTTGCTGATATCCTGTGGAAATCGGCTTGATTTTCCTTTTTGGTAAAATTCTTGCGTATGCTTATCAGCAAACGTCTTGATCATGTATTAATAGTAAGCTGTCACGTGACACTTGTCAATAAAATTCTTTGTTTCGCCTAACGGTTTGGCTCACCTGCCGCCGACTCTGGCAAGACAACATACCCTAAAAATCACTTTTCTGGCAAAGCGCCGCTGCGTACCCACGCCGTAGGCGGTCAGGTGCAGCCGGTGTTGGGCCGCTTTTTTCTGCACCAGTATTGTACTGGACTATATACCCTGGGGACGTAGCTACAGATACTCCATTTACACAACTGCATAAGAAAGCATCCTGTTCTCTGTGACGGTCCTACAAATATTATAGATTTTTATCCGATTGAAGGCGTTGGGATTGTATTTTACAAGTACACATAACCTATAAGGCGGGATAAGGCTCACCGTTTGGCTAGACCTCTTCCCTGGATAAAGTTCTTGTTGCCTATATCTAATTGCTTTTTGCAGAAGTCTTCAGAGAACCAAAAGTCCAGCTTCTTTTCTAAGCCCAGGGATTTAATCGCTTTTTCCATGGATATTATTTGCTCACCTAAGCGGAGCATGGCAGCCGCCTGGATCGCCTTGGCGTCACCGGAACAGAAATAATAACCTGGTGGTCTGCCTACAAGCAGTAGTGCAAGTGCCTCCCTTTCGCCCGCATGGATATGCTGAACAAATTCCCGGTCGAACTTACCCTGGATATAATCCAATTCTTCAGGCGTTGCTGTAGCTTCTTTGATCTTGTTGATTTCGATAAGTAACGGAAGGTTTATGGATGTTGGAATTTGGCCTTCTTCGGTTGAATAAAACAGCGCCTCATCTCTAGCTATGATCGATGGAACAATAATCTCAGCCTTCTCAATCAGTAATTCCCATATACCGAGCTTGTGAGCTTTAATAATCACATTTGCATCAAGAAGCAGTAATTTCAAGTTCGTAGTTCTCCCACTCGTCAAAACCGTACTGCGAAAGGGTGTTTGGAAGGTCGATTAAGCTTGTATTAAGGTATTTGGATAGCTGCATACGCGACAACTTGCCTTTTTGATAAGCGAGAAACGCCAACCGTACGAAACGATCCGGCAATGGTAACGGATTCTGCCAATTGGCATGCATTGTTGATTTATCAATAACCTGAAATTTGGGGTCATCGAGAAGCTCTAATACTTTATCCTGGCTAACCTTGCCCAGACGGTACAGGCGCCAGAGTAAAGCCGCAGTTGAAACCTCGAACTCACGGGCGATTTCAACAAGATCGCTATAATGTATAACCTCGTCCTGGATCCGATGTTCAAAAGCATCTCTAACCGTGTCCTTGGGCATTAACAAATAAGAGGCAAACGCATCGGCCATTTTCTCAAGATTGGTCCAATACGAGAAGTTAGATTCCCCCGCTCTTGTAGCGTCCCAGGTGATTAGATGAAAAAGTTCATGTGCAAAACTGTAGTTTCGACGCCATGGCGCTTCCTTTAGATTCATTAAAATAGCCGCCCCAAAATCGCCTTTCGCCGACGCGGCCGACCCGTCTTCTATATCGTAATACCAAATCTTTACGCCAAAGTTATCCTCTAGGACCTTTGTTAGCGAAAGAGCCGGCTTAGATCCTAGGTCCAATACTTGGTTCATTTCCCTAGCGATATTCTCCGCTCTAGTAAAATCTAATTCACGCAGATTTATCTCGTATTGGGGAAGCGGTTGCTGGTTATAAAAACCGAGCAGGTTCTCGAGCTCTGCATAAATGGTGCACTTCCCCAAAAAGCTGGCTTCTATCTCTTCTTTGCCATGTTGTGGCTGTACCCGCCAAGCAACATGGCTGAGCGTAGGCAAATCACCAACACTCATGAAATCCATAACGTCGACGTGAAGTACCCTGGCTATATTGGCTAACTCCCAAACTTTTACCTCACGCTCACCTTTCTCTATGTCGGAGACCGTTTGCGGATGCGGTAATGAGGCTGCTTTTGCCAAATCTTCTTGAGTATAACCAAGACGTTTTCTAGCTTGTTTTATCTTGGTAGCAAGGATTTTCTTGAGGTCGGGTTCATTCATAATAACGCTCCCCTTGTTTTACCTAGGCATGTAATTAGAGTTTACCCATTTTATCGAAATAATTCAAGCAATTCTTGAATTATTTTATTATCACGAAGGAGAATGGCACGTTTACGATTAACGATCGCTTGGTTACCATACCTTTTAGCCATCGCACACTCGTTGTTGTAATCGATCGTTAATTTTAGTAATTAAAACCTACCAGAGATACGTGCCGAGATCTGCTTTTCTGACACTGTATAGGCTAACTTTTGAAAGGCATCGAAGCCCTTTTTAAAGAGGGGGCGTTCGTAATTCGCGTAATTTATTACCAAATTGGCAACGTCCCCTTACTTACATGACTATTACGGAGAGGGTGGTTTGGCTACATTCCAAGCATGGCCTTTAGCCTTTGGCCCCTGCGCCGGCTAACCGGGATCTCATTGTTCTGGTTGCACCTAACTTTAAGGATATAGCTTCGCCCGTACATCGGCACAATCTCGATTACATGGCGCAGGTTAACGATGTAGCCGCGGTGAACCCTTAAAAAAGACTTGCTCTGGAGACGCTCCTCAAGGGTTTTTAGGGTAAACCTGGTGATATAGGTGTTATCCGACGTATGCACAAATACTATATCATTGCGGCTGGATATATATACTATGTCTTTGATTGTAAGAAGCAACGTCTTGCCCCGGCTCTCGACCGGTATCCTATCGATATCGATCAACGACTTCTGAACCGCCGGCTCCGGCTTAGAGGCGGCGGGTTGCGAGGTCAGAAGCTTCTCAACCTTGGTAACCGTATGGGATAGCCGGTCTTCATCGATCGGCTTTACCAGATAATCGACCGCATCGAGTTCAAAAGCCTTTACCGCATGCTCGCTGTAGGCGGTTACAAAGACCACCGCCGGCATGCGGGGCATCTCTTTTAAGGCTGCAACAACGTCAAGGCCGCTAAGGCCCGGCATCTGTATATCCATAAAAATGAGGTCGTAGTTAAGCGCTTTGATAAGCTCAAGTGCCTCGGTTGCGTTTGCCGCCTCGCCGATTACTTGTACATTCGGTATTTTATCCAGCAGATACCTCAGCTCCAGGCGCGCCGGCGATTCGTCGTCGACGATTAGAGTTTTAAGCTTCATGACCTTCTTTGCTCCTAGAGATAGGGATTTTTAAGTGAACGTGAGTACCATCGCCCTCTGTGCTTTCCAGCGTCACCCGGTAGTCCTCACCGTAGAGGCTTCTCAGCCTCTCGTTTACGTTACTTAAACCTACTCCACTGCCTTTACCATAACCAAATTTTAGCACCTGGTCTAGTTCTTCTTCACAAATTCCGCAACCATCATCAACAACCGTAATATACATGTCGGTTTCGTTCAATCTTGCAATAATGCTTATCCCTAGCGGTCGGTCCTCACAAAAGCCATGTTTGACCGCGTTTTCAACAAGCGGCTGTACGGTCAATGCGGGCAAGATACACTTTTGCGCCTCGTTGTCGATATCAAAGCTGATATCAAGTCGGTCCCCAAACCGCGCCTTTTCTAAGACAAGATAGGTCGCGACGTAGTCGAGTTCCTGGGCCAGCGTGATAAAGCCATCCTTCCATTCAAGCGATTTTCTAAAGAAGTCTGAAAATTGGATGAGAAGCTTTCGTGCTTTTTGGGGGTCGGTGCGTACAAACGCGATGATCGTGTTCAGCGTGTTAAAGAGAAAATGTGGGTTGATCTGCGCCTGAAGCGCCCGTAGCTCCGCGTGAAAGGCAAGTTCTTTCTGCCGGTCAAGCTCGGATAGCTCGATCTGGGTACTCAAGAGCTGGGCAAGTCCCTCGACAACGGCGATTTTGCTCTCGGTAAGCTTCTTCGGGTTGTCGTAGTAGAACTTAAGCGTGCCGACCGCCTTCCCCGTCTTCTCCAGGGGAACAACAATTGCGGCTTTAAGGCGGCAGTTTACCATCGGGCAGCCGATCTCCGCCTTTGAGGCAAGAACCCGTGTTGTGTCGGTCTCAATTGCCTCCTTGGTGGCCCGCGTTAGAATCGGCTTTCCAACCAGGTGATGGTCCCCGCCAACGCCGTGAAACCCCAAAACAGTCTTTCTATCGGTGATTGAGACCGCTATCACGTCGGTGTCGCCGTGGATGATTTTTACAACCTCCGAGGCGGACTCGAAGTTAAGACCTTTTCTTAAGTATGGCAGCGTTTTTCTGGCAATCTCAAGTATCTGATGCGACTGCTTGGCCTTATTGTGCTCGGCCTCACTGGCCAGCCTAAAAAGGGTAAGGGCCGCAAAAACCGTCGCGCTGGAGGGTACGGCCAGCAGAAAGAAGAAGACTATATCCCCTTTCATTTTTAACATGTATGCACTTAGATAAAGTACGGCAAGCGCAAGCAGGCTGCCGAATATGAGGCTGCCTATGAAATAGTAAAAGGTATTAAGCTGGTTTTCTTCCCATCTCTTAATAGATCTGATAGGTTTCACAAAAAACCGCCCTTTTAAACTATTAGCGCAGAGCTTTTTGCCAGTACTTGGGATGGTCAACTAAGATAATGTGATTATAACTAACATGGGAGCCAGAAGCCAGGAGTAAATAAAACAACCTCACTCATCTCGCCAGCTTCTCTATCATGTCTTTTGCCTTCTCGACAACCACCTTTTCATCCTTATAGCTGAGCGTCTCGATAGCCTCATCGATCGGGAACCACCTGACCTCGGTTACTTCCCAGTCATGTTTGCTGCTATCGCCGCCTGTGTGTTTTACAAGATAGAAGTGGACGAATTTATGATAGCGGGTGTTTTTGGGCTTCCAGTAAAACCAGTAGTCGATTTTGTCTATCTCACCGACGATCTCACCGGTTAACCCCGTTTCCTCATTTACCTCGCGAAGCGCCGTTTCCTCAAGGCTCTCGCCCTTTTCAACCAGACCCTTTGGAAGACTCCATACCTTGCGTTCATCATGATTGGTCAGGGCGATCTCTATTCTTCCGTCTTCTTTTTTATAAACAACCCCGCCGGAGGATACGGCGGTTTCGGTGTGCACCTGTTTCTTCGCCTGTGCCATGATAACCCCAAACACGGATTTGATAACTTAACTTATATCTAGCCTATAATTAAGATTGTAAACCTTTTCTAACCAAAGGTTTACAATCCGCTGTCCCCATGGCTGACCGCCAGATCACTCGATGCCACTGTTTTATTACGGCCTTGCTCTTTTGCAAGATAAAGCGCCTCGTCGGCTTTTTGCACGAGGGCCAGGGGGTCGCTCATGGAGGGATGGTACGCGCTGACACCAATGCTAAGTGTCGTGCCCACCAGAATGTCGGGCTTAAGCGAGATCGGGTTGGTCTCGACGATGTGGCGCAGTTTCTCGCCGACTTTGTAGGCCTTCTCCAGATTGGTCTCGGGCAGGATAAGCGCGAACTCGTCCCCGCCGTATCTTGCGGCAAGGTCGGATTGGCGGATGTTTGCCTTTAAGGTGGCGGCGATCGCCTTTAGAACCGAGTCCCCGGTCACGTGGCCGAAATTATCGTTTATTTCTTTAAACGTATCGACGTCGATCATTATAAGGGAAAGCTCGGAGCCGTAGCGCTGAGCCCTGTTAAACTCGACCGAGAGCCTCTCAAGAAAGCTCTTGTGATTGTAAAGCCCGGTCAAACCATCGGTTACTGCGGTTTCTTTAAGTTGGCTTATGATGCGGCTGTAAACATTCCTTTTGAAAGGAAAGCACACGTTCCAGTCGGAGATTCCCTGATAAATAGCGATTGCCTGGTCGCGGCAGGTATTGTACCCACATGCGCCGCAGTCTAACTCATCTTCCAGAGCAAACTTTTCCCCCTCGGCAAGTATCTCAAGAAGGGCCTGCTCGCTCGGCATCGGCAGGTCTACCAGTCTGTTTGCAAATCTCTTATTTAAATCTACCTTGGGAAGATACGGCTCGACCTGGTCAAAAGTTATCTGCCTGGATGCCCGGACGAGGCGGCTCTTGTACCCCTCGTCCACGATGTTTTTGCGCACGTGTATCCCGAGCCTGGTATCCATCCCCGGCCCGTCAATGCAGCCGTCGCAGATTAAAATGTCGATAAACCTTGCTTTTACCTCACCGGTTGATATTGCATCCGCCAGGCTGTCTAAGTCCTTGATGCCCCGCACGACCATAAGCGCCGGGTCGAGCATATTGTACTGGGCAATTGTTGGGCGGGGAAACCCCCCGGGAACTGAGTATCGCCTTCTAATCTCCGGTTTTGCCGCACGTCCGGCAAGCATCTCGTCGCCGAGGCCGGCAATTCGCAATTTAAGAAGCTCTTTTAGCTCTTTAAAAGTTAAGACCACATCAACCGAATCATGAGATATCGCCTCGTTTTTCGCCGCGATGCAGGGGGTTGCATAAACCACCGCAACGTCTTTACCGTAGAGGCTTTTTACCAGGCGTCCCTGCGCGTCCATCGGGGTTATGATCGGGGCCAGATGGTCCCTTAAGTTGGGATAGTATTTCTCAATCCAGGTGGTTGCAGCCGGACAAGTCGACCTTATCACCGGAAAGTCCTTCTTCTCTGCAAAGTAGCGCAGGTACTGCCTTGCCACCAGCTCCTCGGCAAGCACGGTATCCTCATGCCCGTAAAATCCGGCAAGCTCAATGAGCAGAGCAAGCTGGGCCTCAGACATCGGATAAAACGAGGCGGGATACTCGGGGGCAAGAACAGCCACGGTTTTTCGTCCCGAGGACAAAAAATCGATGGTTCGCTGCAGGCCGTCGCCTAAGAGCATTGATTTCTTAGGACAGGCAAGGTAGCAGCGACCGCAGTATATGCAACGCTCATCGATTATCTCTACCTGGCCTTCTGCCATTTTTATCGCTTTAACCGGACACACGCGAACGCACGAATAGCACTCGCTACATTGTCCCTCAGCTACGGACAATACGCTCATGTTGGCTCCTGACCACGTTCTATTCCTCTTAAATAAGATATTGTTAGAACGGTTGCTGAAACGTTATTTTGCAAACAAAGGATCAACGGACTGCGATGGAAAAACGGTGACTGTTGGCTTTTCTATAATAATACATGGGACCACATTACTACAAGGTCGAGGTGCATTTTGCCTGCTCCAGCTAATAATGCTGATTGCCCAATCGAGAGCTAGTGCAGCGTCAATCATAGATTGACGCTGCACTCGAGAATCGAAATAGAAAATCGATTGAGTTATTGCGGGATAAGTTAGAAAAATGAGGGCAAACCTATGGAATTAGACTAACGATTGGTATGTAGCAGAGCTTTGACGTATAGTTTACACTCTTCCATCATCCGCTATGTCAACAATTTGGGCGTTTCCGGCTGAGATGAGGTCGATCGGCTTTATCTTTAAAACTGCATTTGATTGTCCGCCGCATGTATATATGACGGGGATTCTAAGAAGCCTGTGGTCGACATAAACGGGCATCTCCTTGGCGTGCGCCAGAGGTGGGATGCTTCCCAAGACATAACCGGTGAGGTTAACCAGTTCTTCGATATCAACAAGTTTTATCTTGTTTGCTCCGGTAATTTTTTTCAGCTTGCGCACATCGAGACGGCGATTCCCGGGGAGCATAACCACGACCGCGCTGTCGTCGGTCTGCACAATAAGCGTTTTGCCGATTTCCGATTCGTCCAGCCCGAGCGTCGCCGCCGCCATAGAGACAGTTCTTGCAGGCATCTCGACAACGCTTATCTCATGCGGAACCTCACGAGACTGAAGAAAATTATGTAGGTCGACACTTGTCCTCATGCCAAACCCCCCTCATGCAAGCTTATCTCGGATGTTAAAGAAATCGTATCACTAACGATTTCTTGCAACAAGGAAGTTTCGATAAAAATAGAAATTATCTTCTTTTTTGTACTAAGTTATCGTCAATTTAACGCTTTTTGGTTAGTTGGAAAATTGTTGCAACAGCTTGCTCGGGTGTATCGGCGGATACAACCCCTTCATCGCGTTTATCGTCTCTATATAGCACCCAGGTCTTAAGCCCGACAACCGGCTTTCCCATTTTAAGTGCGAGACCGATTTCTGAGAGCGTGCCGTAGCCCGCCCCGATAGCAATCACGCCGTCGCCGGCTCTAACAACAAGCGCGTTTCTCGCGTGCGCCATGTCGGTGGGAATTGCGATGTCTATGCACTTAGATGCACCCACCCGATCCGGACCGGGAAGTATGCCGACCGTTGTCCCGCCTGCCTCTTTTGCCCCGCAGGCCACGGCATGCATAATGCCGCCAAGCCCACCGCAGACAAGTATCGCCCCGCGCCCAGCAATAAGTCGTCCCACTTCTTGGGCGAGTTGGTTGAGTTCTTTGTCTTCTTTGCCCACCCCAATTACCGAAATGTATGTTGTCATATAATCCTCCTGCCTCGCCAAAAGGCCAATGTCTTGTAGGTCTAGATATGTGGGTCCGCCAAAAGGCCAAAAAGAATTTTCTTTACCCTTTTGGCCTTATGGCCTTTTCGCCTTTTGGCCTACTTTCAGTATCTCCCTTAATATCCCGATCGCCGCCTTCTTATCAAGCGGTTCGTTCCAGTTGCCGCACTTGGGTGACTGGATGCATGATGGGCAGCCATCCTTGCAGGGACACTTCTTGATGACATCGAGGGTTCTTCTCAAGTGTTCCTCGGCGACCCAAAAGCCGCGCCGTGCAATACCTATGCCGCCCTCAAAGCCGTCGTAGATAAAAACAGTCGCCTCACCGGTGTGCGGGTGAAGCGGCGTTGAGACACCTCCGATATCCCAGCGGTCGCACATCGCAAACATCGGCAAAATCGCAATACCGGCATGCTCGGCGGCGTGAATCCCTCCGGCAAGCTCACGTTCATCAAGCTTTAGTTTGCCGATTATCTCCCCGGGCACCGTGTACCAGAGGGCCTCGGTCTGGAATCTCACCGGCGGCAGGTCCAGCTCCTCCATGCCGACGACTCTGCCATTAAGTGCTTTTCTCTGGAAAGCGACGACGCGTGTCGTTACTTCGACTTGACCAAAACTAAGTCGCGTCCTGCCTAAAGAGCGCGTCTCAAGCTCCGCGAGAACCTGGACGTCGGTTTCCTCTCGCGGCTCGGTGTAGAATTCTTTAGTGCTTTTCTCAACCAGAGCGACACGGTCGCGAATGTTCAGCTCGCACACTACATAGGGCTCGCCCTGGTGCAGGTAAACCGCACCGGGGTGTATCTCGGAAAACGCACGGTTGGCCTCGGTTGTGCCGATAAGCTGTCCGGTGCTCTCCTCTACGATGTCGTAAATCGATTGCGAGGCAGAGCGGATATTTACCTTCTGGGCCGGAAAGCCCATCTGCACGATAAACCAGCGGCCCTTTCGCTCTTTAAGCGCGCCCGATTGTGCAAGCGAGGTCGTCACGACCTCGAAGCTCTCACCAAAGTAAAACCGGTCGTCAACTGAGAGGGGCCTCTCGTAGGCCGCGCAGCACAGGTGCTTGGCCAGGATTTTCTGGTTATCAAGATCAATTATCGCCTCTTCGAAGTTTCTCCCGAAGAAGTACTCAGGATGGTTGATATAGTACTGATCGAGGGGATCGCCGCCGGCAATCAAAACCGCGAGCGACTCGCCGGCCGTTCTTCCGGCCCGCCCGGCCTGCTGCCAGGTGGACGATATCGTACCGGGGAAGCCGTTTAAAATCGCGGCATCAAGCACGCCGACATCGATCCCCAGCTCCAGTGCGTTGGTGGTTGAGACCCCTAAAAGATCGCCTGAAAAAAGCCGCCCCTCGATCTCACGCCGCTGCTGTGGCAGGTACCCGGCCCGGTACGATGCTATTCGCCCGGCGATGTCCGGACGGTTGTTTAAATGGCGCCTGGAATAGTTTAGAACAAGCTCGGCAAGCTTTCGCGATTTGCTAAAAGCGATTGTTCTAAAATAATCCTTTGATAGCTCGCCCAAGAGCCAGGTCGTCTCCCAGGTTATACTTTTTCTCTTCTCTTTCGTCTCATCGGCAAAGGGTGGATTCCAGAAGACCCAGGTCTTTTGACCACTCGGTGCGCCGTCCTCTGTAACTACCTCGACCTCAAGTCCGGTTAGTTTCTCGGCAAGTTCCCGGGGGTTGGCGATCGTCGCCGAGGCCATGATAAGTTGCGGGTGGCTTCCGTAATAGTGGCAGAGACGGCGAAGCCTTCTTAGCACCTGGGCGACGTTTGAGCCGAAGATACCGCGAAGCACGTGCACCTCATCGACAACAACATATTTTAAGTTGAGAAGAAAAGTTGCCCAGTGTTTGTGAAAGGGGAGTATCCCCTGATGAAGCATATCCGGGTTACTCAGGATAACCGAGGCCTGGCGTCTTATGCGCCCGCGCTCCTCTCGTGGTGTGTCCCCATCATACGTTGCTGACTCAACCGGAAAATCAAGCTCGCCGATCGCGCGCAGCTGATCCTGCGCAAGCGCCTTTGTCGGAAAAAGATAAAGTGCTCGCGCCTTCTTGTTAATCAACATCTCTTCAAGAACCGGCAAGTTGTAGCAGAGACTCTTGCCGCTTGCCGTCCCGCTGACCACAAGAACGTTTTTGCCTTCCTTGACAAGGTCAAAGGACCTCGCCTGATGTATATATAGCTCACCTATGCCGACTTGCTCAAGTCTCTTTTTTGTCTCCTCCGAAAGAGCGTTATCGGGGATACCAAAAGATGCGGGCCTTGCCGGCAACTCGCGACGATGCACAATTTGGCCGCTATACCCGGGTTGACTTTGGATATGACTTAAGAAACTGGAGATTTCACCCATGTATTTATTATAGGCCAAAAGGCCACTGATACGATGGTCTAGATTTGCGGGTCCGCCAAAAGGCCAAAAGGGGAAAGAAGTTAACAGCAACAGTTAACCTGAGGGATGCGTCATGGAAGCCAGGCGTGCGGCCTCACCTATAAGCAAACTTAATACATTACTGCTTAAGCGATTTGTCCCAAACTATAAGGATGTTAAGGACGGTGATACGCGGGCGGCCTACGGCTACCTTGAGGGTGTCCTTGGCGTGACAATTGAGGTAGTTCTTTTTACCTCCAAGCTAATCGTGGGATACTTAATCGGAAGCATTGCTTTAATTGCCGAGGCATTTCACAGCCTATCCGATGTGCTTGCATCCTCTATCGTCATTATCGGCTTTCGGGTCTCGAAGCAACCGCCAGACCCGGAGCACCCTTACGGGCACGGGCGTTTTGAGGCAATCGCGACTTTGGTTATTGCAACCATTCTGGTCGCCCTTGCAATCGAGATAGGCAGAGACTCAGCCGAGAGGCTTATCAGCCCCACCCCTGTTACAGTCAACATTTATGCTATCAGCGTTCTCATCTTAACAATTCTGTTTAAGGAGTTTCTGGCCAGGGTGGCAATTGACTTGGGTAGACGCATCGAGGCCGGCATCCTTGTTGCCGACTCGGCGAACCAGCGCGTCGACAGCCTCGCCGCAATTGTGGTCCTGGTCGGCCTTGGCGGTGTTGCACTCGGATTCAGGCGGCTTGATGCCATCGCGGGACTTGCTGTTGTAGGGTTTATCCTTTACACCGCTTATGAGATTGCAAGAGACGCCTCAAGTTTTCTTCTCGGGCGCGCGCCAAGCCCGGACATGGTTGAACTTATCCGCTACATCGCCCGCTCAGTCAATGGTGTAAAAGGAGTACACGCGATCTACATCCATGACTACGGCGCAAGAAAGGTGGTTACGCTTCATATCCTGGTCGATAGAAACCTCTCGGTGGAAGAGGGACATGATATTGCAAATGAAGTCGAGAGAAAGATAAGCGAAACAATTACGGGGGCGACCGCCGATGTTCATATTGGGCCGGCCTACGAATTAAGGACTAAAAAGTGACGACATCAACCGTTCCCTTGCGGTCAACTTTGTGCCAGCTCTGTGCAATCCCTTTTGCGGCGGTCCATATCGATTTCCAAATTACAACATACATCAACTGACGATAGGCAAACCGCTGCCAGAAGAGAAGCCATAATGGTTTTAGTTTCTCTTTGTCGATCCTGAAGGCAACCGTCGCCGCAAAGAGCTCGACCACAAAGAACAGGGCGTAGAAGAACCCAACCTGTTCAAGGTTCAGCATCGCCATTGCAAGCTGCTCATAGTCTCCATGGGAAAATATCCACGAAACCCAAGCCAAGCCAACACTAAAGATGTTATATAAAACTATAAAATCAACCAGCGGCGCAAGCATCTGGAAAAATACCTGGAAAATCCAAAGCGACGGAAGGGCAGCCCATCCAAACCAGCCGTGTCTAAACAGAGCGTCCTTATGTTTCCACAGGCACTGCAAGGTTCCGTAAGCCCAGCGGAAGCGTTGCCTGAAAAGCGCACGAAGGTTATCGGGTGCCTCCGTGTAGGCAAGCGCTTTGCTCTCGATATCTAAGAGCCAGCCCTTACGGCGTAGCCTCCAGGTTAAATCCATGTCTTCGGCAAGAGTATCGGTTAAGTAGCCGCCGACCTCAACAACTGCACTTTTGCGCCAGGCACCGATTGCGCCGGGGATGACTGTAATTGCGTTAAGCAGCGCAAATGCCCTTCTATCCAGGTTTTGGCTGGTGATATACTCAATCGACTGCCAGTAGGTAATTAAGTTGATACGGTTTCCGACTTTGATGTTTCCGGCAACAGTTGCAATTCTGGGGTCGGCAAAGTGGCGTGCCAGCAGGTGGATGGCATCAGGTGCGATCTGGGTATCGGCATCCAGGCAGACCAGTATCTCGCCGGTTGCTTCCTTTATTGCGTTGTTTAGTGCGGTAGCCTTTCCCAAGTTTTTCTGCCGGATGACTTTGATATTTGGATTATCTTTAAAGCTCTTTTTAACCTCCCGCGCGGTCCCATCTTCCGAGCCGTCATCAACTACGATGACTTCAAGCGGCTTATATAAACTCTTCAAGATGCTTGTTATCGTACGGGCTATGACAGGTTGCTCGTTGTGCGCGGCAATAAGCACGCTTACCGGTGGCCTATATCTGATTGCTTCCGGCAACACGTGATCGCGTCTTCTTGCGGCTGCCGCAAGGGCTGTTATAAAGATGATGCGGCCTATCCCAAGTACAATGCCCAGTATAAAAGCAAGGCTTAAAAAATTCCTAAACCCTGAGATGGAGTTAAACATTACCCTGTCAAAGCCGATCAACATAGCGTCTTTTTTATTAATCGGCGGCATCACTTTATTCCGCGGCAGGTTGAGTAACTGCGACACAGTTACAAAGCGGTACCCTTTTGCCCTGAGCTTAGGAACAACCATGCGCAATGCCTCAACGGTATGCGACCTGTCGCCGCCGCCATCGTGGAGAAGAACCACGTTTCCGTGGCCGCCCTCTATCCCCTCGATGATGCTGCCGGCGATCTCTTGGGCAGAGCGTCTCACTTGCATGCCTTTTGTGGTTGTGTCGTATAAGTTCCAATCCTGCGGATCGATGAACTCACCTACTGTGACATAGCCGAGTTTTGACGCGATGATAAGCGGACGTACTTCCTCGCCTGATATCGGCTCGGCATCCGCGTTATACGGCGGGCGAAAGAGAACAGTTGATCTTTGAATGATGCTTTCAAGCGTGATCTGAGTTGTGTTAAGTTCAAGCTCGGCCCGCCTTCGGCTTACCACTCCGATATTGGGATGGGTGTAAGTGTGATTTCCGATCTCATGCCCCTCATCCCACAGCCGGCAGATAAGGCCGGGGTATTGCTGTGCGTTTTCTCCGATGACAAAGAAAGTCGCATGAATTCCCTGCTTCTTTAGCTCATCTAAAATCTGCGGTGTAAACTTTCCGCTTGGCCCATCGTCGAAGGTAAGAGCAATGTCCTTCTTCTTATAGCCGGAGCGGTATATGACATATGACGACGGAAACTTCTTATATTCCTCATCAACCAAGATACCGGTGTCATTGTCTATGGTAAGCTTGCGCTCTCCCTCATGTGGCGTAGAGTGCACAGAAAGAATCTCGCCCTCACCATCAAATTCAACCTCGTAGGGATAGTGAACCTTCCGAAGCTTATCCGAATTGGGCGATCTATTCATCGCCCGCTTATCCAAAAAAGTCCATATGCTCGGATCCTCTGAACCCAGGACCCAGAGAGCGGCTCCATGCACCTTCTGCCGGCTGGCAAGAAGCCATTGGTTGTAGGCGCTTGCCGCATCAAGCACCCAGACCTGATGACGCCGATTCTGATCATCGTCATACTTGAAGGTTGAGTTAAGTGAGTTACCATCAAAGCTCACAATATTTTCGGGTTTGTCTCCCGGGTTGTTGTCTGCCGCCAGGGCAAGCGCCGATTGGTACGTTGTAGATTGCGCCGGGGTCTTATTCTCCGTCCAGTCATAGGCATAATTTCCGATGCCAATCACTAGTTTATCAGCCGGTATGTGTAGTAGGGCATTTTTTAGGATGCGCTCATACCATTGAATCGAGGCGATCGGCCCAGGCGGGTCATCCTCACTATGCTCATCATAAGCCATCAGAACTACGAAGTCGCTATACTTGGCATAAGCAGCCAAGGGGACGTTGTCATTATCCGTCTCGGCGTCAACACTCATGACAAAACCACTCCGATGCAGGGTTTGGGAGAGTATATCTAAAAACTGCGGCAGCTTTGCGTAATCTCCCGGGTAAAGGTTTTCCAAGTCGACATTTACTCCCTGAAACTTCTGCTTAAGCAGCCAGTCCCTGATCGAGCTTGCAAGCGTAACCTGGTTCTGCGGTGAGGTAAGCAGCTTGTGGACACGCTCTGGATCGAACTGACCCCCTTCGGCATTGTTTAAAATGGGAGTGACTTTAAGGTGGTGCTCCCGCGCTGTCTTGATTATCTCTTTGTTTCCAGGAGTAACCGATAGATCCCAATCGGTAAAGTCAAGCTCATCCCCGGTTGGCTTTAAGTGCAGCCACTCGGGCGCCACATGGGTGAGTTTGTTGGCATTGGCATGAAGCGACTGGATGCCGGTCTCCTGCCAGGGTGCGTAAAAGCCTACTACGATGTTGTTTCCCGGGTTGGCAACATCTTCCTGTGCTCTCATTGCGGCTTTTGAACGCTTCTTGTCACGTGAGATTTCTTTGAATAGGTCGGCATGCGAGAATTTTAGCAGTAGGCGGCTTAGCTTTGATTTTTTGTTCTTGATCCTTAGCAGGCCGGTATTGCCGCCATCGTAGGTGGGCGACGAGATGGCCGGAACCCTTGGGAGAATGGGGATAGCAAGCAAGCTTATCATAAACAAAGTCATGATAAAACCAATAAGCAACCCCACTACAACAACGGTTGAAGTCGTCCTGCGTTTGCGCCTGCCTTTAGGATCGAAAAATACCGGTTTGGAATCCATAATATCTCAAACGAAGTTTAGCATACACACAGAGGCACTTTTAGCAGAGCGATAAATAATTTACAAATTATTAATAATTAGCAAAATCTGCTAAGCTTTGAGAAAGTAAGCAGATTTCTCAAAGCTTAGCGCAACAGTGCTATAATCTACCCAAGGTAGGGAAGCTTTAAATGCAGGTGAAATACTCCGCTACGGTTTTAATCGTTGAAGACGATTACAACATATTGGACTTAATCAGGTTATACCTGGAAAATCAGGGCTTTAGGTGTGTTATGGCATCCGACGGTTCTGAAGCCCTCAAGATTTTATCCGATAATAGCGCCATCGATCTGGTTGTGCTCGATCTTATGCTACCCAAGATAGACGGCTGGCAAATATGCCGCTGGGTTAGGCAGCATACCTCTCTCCCAGTAATCATGCTTACCGCAAGGGGAGAGATTCAAGACAAGCTACAGGGCTTTGACCTTGGGGCGGACGATTATATCGTTAAACCCTTCGACCCTATGGAGCTGGCGGCCCGCATTAAGGCCGTGCTTCGCCGCAGCGATAGCAAACCCCAGCAAATAGATCTTCCAGGCTTAGCCATCAATATCAACAGCTACACTGTTAAGATAGCAGGGGAGGCGGTAGAATTAACACCACGAGAGATCGAGCTACTGCACTTCTTGGCAAGTCACCCTGACCAGGTCTTCACCCGCGAGTTTCTGCTGCAACAGCTTTGGGGGTTTGATTTCCCTGGAAATACCCGCACCGTTGACGTTCACATAAACCGGCTTCGGGAGAAGCTCGACTGTATAATCGATACCTGCCAGATAAAGACCGTCTGGGGGGTCGGTTATAAGTTTGTTCTGGAGAAAGCAAATGCGAAGCATTTTCTCTAAAATCCTTGCCTTCGGACTTGGGAGTGCACTATTTACCGCAATAGCCCTGAGCGTGTTTCTTGGCGGGCTGTTCTCGGACTACTTCACCTACAAATACGAGGTTGCACAGGACAAAGCCGTCAAAGAAGCAAAGGACCTGACCAAACGGTACATGCGGGGTCAGATGACAAGCACCGGGTACAACCGGGGAATCCAGCTTATCGATCGTTTAGAGAAGACGCATTTTTGTATACTCGACTCAAGCGGCAAACTTCTTTTTGTGACGGACCCCGACATCAATGGGGCACCGACTGACGAAATGCTTAAACACCTAGCCGGGGAAACAAGAAGGGGTGGCAAGCTTACCAGAATGCTAAAAGACCCGGATAACTCCTCGCTGGATATACTTGTAACATCTGTGGCGATTCCGAAAGCAACAATTATCGGTTTTACACTCATAGCAGATATCCACGAGCCGGTTAGAAACATCGTACATCTAGTATGGCTCGCCGCGCTGGGGGCTTTCGTCGTATCAATAATCCCGACCTATCTCATCTCGCGGTACTTCACATCCCCTTTTACGAAGATGAACCAGGCCGCTTTGAAGATGGGGCAGGGAGATTTTAGCGCCCGCATCAGCATCAACCGCGTTGATGAGATCGGGCGCCTCGCCCAAACACTGGATTACATGGCGATTCAACTTGAGGCGATCGAGCAAACGCGTCAGGAATTTCTGGCTAACGTTTCACATGAGCTGAGAACCCCTCTGACATCTATCCGGGGTTTCGCACAGGGCATACTGGACGGTACCGTCCCGGCAGCTGAGCAGCCCACCTATCTCGCCAGAATTTATACGGAGGCTGAACGTCTGTCAGAAATTGTTGATGATCTCTTGACCCTGGCCAGGCTTAGCAGCGGTCATCTTCAATTTAACTGGACGGATATTGCACCGGCAGCCTTACTTTCCGAAGTGGTAGAGATATGCGGACCAGTTGCTACTGAGAAGAATGTAAAACTTGACCTATCTGCTGCAAATAGTGATAAAACCATCCACGCTGACCCCCAACGCCTCACCCAGGTTTTTGTCAACATAATCGACAACGCCGTAAAGTTTTCGCCGCAGGGTGGCGTGGTGCACATACAATCCGGTTGGACGCCCACCGATTTCTGGGTGAAATTTGCCGATGAAGGACCGGGCATTCCGGCTGGCGAGCTGCCGAATATCTTCGATCGTTTTTATGTCGGCAACCCTTCTTCAAAACAAGAACATGCGGGTACCGGGCTCGGTTTAGCAATCAGCAAGCTCCTGGTAGAAAAGCACGGCGGCACTATTGCCGTACGAAACCGAAACCCGCATGGTTGTGAGTTTACCATCAACCTTCCCATAAATAACCTATCCAATGCAATCTAGCCACCTCCCTTTCAATTTTTACACTTTGTTTACAAGTTATAAGAATTCTGTTTAAAACTGTATTTTAAAATATTTCAGTAACTACAAATTTACTAAGGAGGTTCATATGAGTATGCAGGCGTCGCCTAAAACACTGCGCCCCATCGGCAAATTGGCAATCATTATCGTTACTCTACTAGTTGTTTTAGTCGGTGCAATTGGCTGCAACAGAGCAGTCAAGAGCGAAGTGAAAAGCACCACGACAGTATCAAGCAAGACGCAACCAAGTAAGGAAAAGGTCACCACCAGCACAACAAAATCTACTAAGGGGACAAGCAGCAAGGAATTCACGACTACTACCGAGAGCAAGAAGTAAAATCCATAGCTCCCCAGTGAAGAACGTCCCTGTACGTACAGCGTACAGGGACGTTCTTCATATTTTTCAATTTCTTTAACCATTCTTTTAATCATTTCCTCAATCTAATGCGATACTGTTACTCCCGTTCAGGCCTCTTCCACTTTTCAGTATTTCGCAGACCGCACTTGGGCCAACGCCGAGGATAGACGCAAGCTTTGTTGAAGATAATCCAATCTTTCCTCTCGATACCCCGGCATACAACGTGCTGCACTAGACCTGGGATATCAAGACGTGGGCCCCCGGCATGAGTAAAGGCTATCGCTTGCAATCTGAGTATGTCAAGCATTTGTATATAAATACTTTTGTGCTTTTAAGAATTTGGCGCATATGAAGAACGTCCCCGAAATTCATGAAAATTTCATGAATTTCGTGTTTAATGGGGGTTATGAAAATTATTCTAATCGAAGATGAAGAAAAACTGGCAAAAACGTTGAAAAAGGGTCTTGAACAAGAAGGTTACGCCGTTGATTGCTTTTTTGACGGCCAGACGGGGCAGCTTCAAATAGAAATAAACCACGAAGATTACGACCTCGTGATCTTAGATATCATGCCGCCTAAAATCGGCGGGCTTGAAGTATGCAAAAACATCAGGGACCAGGGTATCTCCCTGCCTGTTCTTATGCTTACAGCAAAGGACAGTATGGAGGATAAAGTTCTTGGCTTGAATAGCGGTGCTGATGATTATTTGATTAAACCCTTTGCCTTTGAAGAGCTATTGGCAAGGATACGGGCTTTACTGAGAAGACCGAATAACCTGTTGCCTGCAGTTCTAGAAATAAAAGACTTGGTGCTCAACCCGGCGACAAAAAAAGTTTATCGGGGTAGCAAAGAAATCCCGCTTACAACAAAGGAGTTTGGCCTGCTTGAGTATTTCATGAGGAATGCGGGGCAGGTTCTCACCCGTGAGCAAATACTAAGTCGCCTATGGGATTTTGAATACGACTCTTTCAGCAATGTGGTTGATGTACATATTAAAAATTTAAGGAAGAAAGTTGATCATGGAAACCAGGAAAAATTACTGCAAACCGTCAGGGGAGCGGGCTACGGGCTTAAAAAATAACATATTTTTTGAAGCCCGCCTGCGGCTAGCATCATATTACGTCGTTGTTATTGCTCTTTTACTTGCTATATTCAGTACCTTTCTATACTTTAGCTACGCTAAAAATGTCCAG
>CADDYS010000020.1 GCA_902810715.1 bacterium
CACCTCACCATAAGCTTCTTCGGTACAAGCGGATGAGAGGATGGCATCCACGCAGTCCCCTACGTATATGAAATCGCGCTTTATCTGCCCATCGCCAAATACTTTTATGGTGTCATTATCGATCGCCAAACGAATGAACCAATTTACTACACCAAAACGGCTGTGTAGCATTTGCGAACGCTCACCGTAGATATTGGTAAGCCTCAAAGTCACTGAGCGAACATTGTGGTTGTCATGATATACTTTAAACAGCTTTTGAGCGGTAAGGCTAGAGAGCTCATATATACCTTTTGGATTAATGGGTGTATCTTCGCTGGCTGGCAGTTTAGCTACCGAGCCGTATTCACCACGAGTGCCGGTATACACCAGTCGAGCCTCGGGATTAAACTTCTTGCATGCTTCAAGGACAACTGCCGATCCCTTGATATTAATGTCTATATCCGGGAAAGGATCGGTCAAACTCAGGATATGATCATTTTGACCCGCTAAGTGAAAAATATACTCTTTATCGCGAATAATATAGTTCATGCTGTGCTCATCGCGAATATCGCAGAAGTTAACATGCACATCATCCTTGATAGGGTCGATGTTAAAGAGATTGCCACCATGCCCCGACATCATGGCATCAACAATCGTCACCTTGGCCCCGGCTTCAACAAGCCTGATGGCCAGGTTACTGCCGATAAATCCAAGACCACCCGTCACTAGAATCTCTTTACCCTTAAAGGTCTTTGCAATTTTCTCATCCATAAAGGCTGCCCCCAAAACAAGAAATTTCTATCTTAAGCATATCCTGCGATATAGAACTAGTTAAGATAAGATTTGAGAATCTTATCTAGCTCACGCATTCTTTGCTCATAGGTATGCTCACGAAGTGTGCGCTCCTGCCCAGCACGGGCTATCCTCTCCCGCTCGCTATCATGGGTAAGATAAAACTTGATCTTCTCAACGCACTCTTCAACGCTTTTATAAGACTCAACTTCCTTGCCTATCTCAAAGAGCTCTCCTAAGTTGTCCTTGTAATCTGTTATTAGAAACGTGCCCACACCGGTTGTCTCGTAAAGGCGCATGTTATTGGCATTATTTTCGGCTACGTCGATGTGCCGGTTTACGACAATCTTGGAATTGTGCAGTATGCTGTACATATCAAGACCCCAGGCTTCCCCATGAAAACGCTTGCGGATCGGCGAATCGGGAGAAAGCGTATCAGCACCATAGCCCCAGAAATCCATCTCTACCTGACCGGCTATTTTCTCTAAAAATGCGGTCCCCTTTCCATGCGCTTTAGACACACCACCAACAAAAACCGTGCCGTAGCCTGGGGGTAACTTAGTTACCTTCTGCAGAAGAGTCGCCTCAAAACCGATTTTAAAATACTCGCTAGCAATCCCCATGCTCCTGAAACGCCCCACATAATGAGGAAAAGAGGTCAAAATCAGGTCGCAGCCACGGAGGTACTTATCTTCTGGGAGTGGGCAAGCGATTTGACCAACGATCAGCTTTACGTGCTTTTTAATTTTTACTACGAACTCCGGCTCGCACAGATTTAAATCCTGGAAGTATAAAACATCCGGCCTACCTGCTTTGATCTGAGCCTCAAGAATCGAGTAGACCCACTCGTCTTGCTTAACGAACCTTCGCACATAAGGTACTTTACGCAGCAACTTACGTGAAAATGACGGTCTCTCTATAGGAGCACCATTTGTTTCAGCCCATTTACCTTGCAGCATTTGATCATTAGCAATAATATCCTTGGCTAGATAACCCAGCGATTCTAGGTTAGCAGAGTAATAATAGGAAGTTCCAAAGCATTGCTCCATTATGAAGCTGATGGCTTTATCATAACTAAGGCTAGCAGCTTGTGGATGCTTTTCATAAAAAGCATTCAGGAAATTTTGATAGTATGTGTCGATAATTAAGATTTTGTATCCCATACGAGTCCTTCTTTAACCATGGCTTTTAAAATTAGTCCAGAGGATATTAGCCTTATGCACATAACTCATGGATAACTGCTTTAGCTTGCGAACCTTAGCCAAATCCGCTTGAGAAAGATACGCCAAACCTATGTCGAAGCTTCCTCCTGGTGCAAATTTGTAGTACTTTATTCCACCAGGCTGGTAACTAATGATTATACCACATTTAACAAGCTCAGCTGGGTTTAAGCCATACATCTCGATATCGGCAGCTCTTAATGGATAACTTCTAAAAAGGAACCTAGTTATTGATAACAAGGGTTGAAGAACAAATATATTAATTGGATACATGGGTATGGTCTTAAAGACAGTAATCGACATCACGTGAAGCACACCATATATCGTATTCCTTAATCTATACTTCTTTTCCGAACAAAGCCAAATATAGTGAAGGTAATAGTAAATATTATTCTTGGATTTCTTTGAAAATAATAAGTTAAAGCACTCTCGTAGAGAGATAATGGGCTTATCAGGTGATTCCAAGCCCGTAACATCAAGTTTTGCAAAAACCCTGGCCTTATGGGATACTGCAAGCGTAAATCCGGCTCTCCTGGCCCTAACCGCCAACTCGTAATCTGCTCCATAATGAGGAAGCTTGCGCTTATTAAAATTGCCTACCTTTTTAAAAACTTCAAGCGGGATAAGCGTCCCACGCCCTGGGAGCACATCAACACCTAGGTCAATCTCACGGCCATTAATATCAGCTAGATTCGTGTTGACCGTGATATCCAGGTTGGGGCTAAGTTTAATTCCCGCTTCTAAATATGTCGGCTTATTTGCATCAACTAGGGTAGAGCCGATAATTGCACGGCCATTCCTGGTACTTGCCTCCACAAGATAGCCGATATAGTCTCTATCGACTTCAAGGTCGTTATTAAGAAGGAGAACAAAATCACCATCCCTAGCCTTATCTAGGATATAATCGACACCCATCACGTTAGCGCCAGTCCACCAGAGGTTTCCATCGCCTTTCAGAACAACGGTATCGGGAAATTCCTCTATTACACTTTCGTAGGTTCCGTCGGTTGAGCCATCGTCTACTAAAATGATTTTAAGATCACGGTAGGATTGGTCGCTTAAGCATTGCAAGACAGCAAGAACTTCCTGTTTGTTATTATGGGCTGGAATTAAAACATAAACCATACAAGTTGCTTTACAATACTAATTAGCCTTCTATTTTCGATGAGCGAATGTGAAGTCATCGACTTACTTAATTCCTATTAATTAAAGTCCTAGCTCTCTTGTAAATTCTAATGCCGATTGATGCAATTTTAAATAGCTCGGGGTATTTTCGCTCAATAACCAATAGCTTGCCTAACCGCTCGTTATCATATTTGGTAGCTTGCTCCTCAGCTGCTAGGATATTGCCCCTGGGCTGTTTTTTTAAGCTAGAGAAAAGAATTGGTAAACCCTTTGCATTAATTTTCCAGTCTAAATATTGCAATGCATACTTCCTAGCATTTTCTTTAAAAGATCTTAGGTGTGCTTGGTTCTCAATATACCATTGCATCTGCTCTTTTAAGTTGTTTAAATTGATAAACGATTGAGGCCAATAATAACCATCAGATCGAGAAACAAACTTATCGATTTTTACAAGTCGGCCATTCTCCCCATGCTTAACAAACTCGTTCATTGGTGCATTGTCGCTTGTAATAACAGGTAGACCCATTGCCAAAGCTTCCATCATGGTTAGCCCTAAACCATCAAGCCTTGAGGGATATACATAGACATCGCCTAGATTGTAGAGACCAGGCGCAGAAACAGTTTTTTCTATGATTTCGAGCTTCTCATTGCTAACTAATTCATTGATTAAAGAACCTAGTTGGGGTATTCTTTCTAATAAGTTAACCTGTGAATGTATAACCAACCTTGAATTTTCCGCTTGCATTTCGTAAAAACCTCTTAGTAAATAATCGGTCCCCTTTCTTTCAGGGCTAAAGCCGCATGAATGGAAAAACGTTACTAATCCTTCGCTTACAGCACCATATTTTTCAGGCTTAAACAAATTTAAATCAGTACCCCAGCGTATATAAAGACACTGCGGATGCCAATCAAATACCGAGTAATGCCTCTTGGTATTGCAGATTAAAAAATCATAATTAGCAAATAAAGGGATAGTATCCTCTGTATAATAATCAATATAAGCACCTGTTTTCAAACCGAGCTTATTACACAGAATAACTGGCTCCCACCAATGTTGCTCGTTAAAAAATACAAGTTCAATCTGATGCTTTTCTAACCAGTTTTGAAAATCCGCTAAATAAATAGCTGTAGAAATAGGTATGCCAGGTCCTTCTGCCCAAGTTACATGCTCTTTATCCCAGCTGGGGTCCCCAATAGCATAAGATTCACCAGCACGAGCGTATATATAAACGTTATGTTCGCTCTTTAGTACGTCACGATATTGCCTCGAGACGTAGGCAGCCCCACGTTCAAACCATGTGGTTACAATGCCTATATTCATATTAGCTTCCTCTTCATAAACTAACACCTTTAGGCTTTATTTTAGCGAGTTTACGCTTTAACTCAACAACTCTACTATAAACAAGTTCCTTCAGGGCATACGACCTAATTAAGTTATATTTTAGGGCTAGCCCTGAATGTTGTTGCAGGTACTTTTGGAAGTATGAGGCAATTTCCTCCGCGCGCTTTGTGTAGGTGTGATTCGACGTGACTTCAGAATATCCTTGAGACGCAATTGCCTCCCTTATATCATCATTCTTTAAATAATAATCTACTTTTCCTATCATCTCATTGAGATCTTCTACCTCAACAAGATGAACTCCTGAGCTAAATGGATTTTCTTCAGAAAGTTTTTCTGAAAGCATGAAGCAACCACATCCCAAAGCCTCAAATATTCTAGTCTCGGTATCAAGATAATCCTCAGCATGGATATTCAATACAATCTTTGATCTGTTAAATAGTTCAGTCATCCCTCGACCATAAGCATTTTGCTCCACTATGTTAAAGTACTTTTTTAAGCTATCAAGCCAAAAACGACGTCTAGGCAAAATATTGCCTACAAATAAAACATCAATATCCTTCTTTGTATTAGGCATCCTGTACTGGACTGTCTCATCAAAACCATTTAGTAGAACGCTCACGCGTTCCGCAGGCTGCCAGCCCTTATTGACAACTGTTTTTTTACATTGTTGCGAATGGACGAAAATGTGCTCGAAAAGACCAGAAGCGAGTAGAGGGTCTTGATCCCTGCAGCGAGATACTAATTCACTTGCCCAAAAAAACCGAGGCCTGTTTACTGCCTTAAGAAGTTTGACGGGAAAACCCTCAGCACGCTGGAGAAAGAAGACATCGAAATCGTCAACTTCCAAGAATTTCCTAGCGAGGCTTTGCCTGTGGACACGATAATCTAATGTAATGGTATGATGACCATTTCTTAGGAGGCCTCTGTTAACAAAACACTCGGCACCCCAGCCAGCATTTTGCTCTATAACATTAACATAAAAAATCTTCATAATAAAAGCTTAAATCTCCCAAGGTGGTTTACTAAATAGGCTAATACTCAATTACTATCTTTAATAGCAGTAATTACTAAATCAGCATTGGGTCTAAATTTCTCGATAGAAATGTCCCTAAACCTGCCAGCATACTCAAAAAACTCCTCCATCATCTCAGGTACGATATATAGAGTATGCGTCGGGTCTTTTGTATTCGGATCGTCACTAAAACCATCCGGAACAAACAAAACTAGTATACCCATACCCTTAAGCATTTTATTAGCTTCCTTTAATGATCCGATAGGCTTAAAAGTGTGTTCAAAAGAATGGGATGCCACCACTATATCAAACTGACCAATGAGTTGTGGACATGCATCGCTAATATCCTCCCATCCGCCTTTAAACAACCTATCTGCTGGATATTTATCTTTTGCCCATCCAAAATCTCTGAAGTTGATCGTGCCATCTTCAAGATGCTTATCTACACCATACCAATTTGGATACTCTGGAAGAGTAAAAACAGGGTATTCTCCAGGACCAACTTCTAAAATCATCGATTTCTTATCGATTTTAGGAAATTTATTTAGTATAAACCGCCTCATGTATTCTTGTGGCGGTTTATCTGCTTCAAAATAGTAAAGCCCTAATTGTCTGTTGCTATACAACAGTGCTTTTATATCTTGAATATAGCCTGGGCTAAGCCCAGTGTATTTAGCGCAGGCTTCAAGTGATCTAAAGCCGTTGTACTCAATAAAGAAATCTCGTACTCGGGTAATATCGGCTTCATCGAATCGAGTGGACTCGATCTCAAAACCCATCCTTTTAATTACTCTTTTGATCGATTTAAGTATCATAGTTTACCTGTTTTAATGCGACCTCTTTTTCTCAAAACAGCTCTAAAGCAATATAGTTCACGCTCTTTGGAGTGGGCAGCATCTATAAGTATCTCGAATACCACTTCTACTGCAAATTCTTACTATTTTGGCCAGTGATCCTCGCACATCTGCATACCGTCAGTAAGAGTTGTTCACGCAATAAAAAAATCCTTACATAACTCAAGAAACTTCTCAGTCGATTTTTCAATATGGATAGGTAAAGGCCTTTTCAGGCCGTCGCGCTCCTTAATTATCAAATCTAACGTTTCTATAACGCCCTGCATGGATGATTGATCGGCGTAATAAAAATTATACTGCTTGCTAGCAAGCTCCATTTCTCTATTATTATAGCCCAAAAACATGGTTGGCGACCGTATTGCGATGTAATCGTAAAATTTTGAGGGGATCGTTAATTTTGAGACAGGCCCCACATTTTGTATTACTAGGCAAACATCGCTACAGATAATATATTCAACCACATTTTCTCTAGATATCCGCCCTATGAAATCTATAAAATCGTAGGGACGAATCATTTCCTCAATTTCATTACCAATGTGACCCGTTAATATGAGTTTTATTTTATCTTGGATTCCTAAAGCAAGAACGGCTTTAATAAAAACGCAAAGATTTCTATCGCCAGTAAGCGTACCTGCATGAAAAAAAACTATCTTGTCTGAGTCAGAACATTTTCTCTCCTTAATTGCTTCTTTCATTAAAAGAGACACGTCGGCCAATTTGTGTATTCTAGAACCTGGATAAATGTAGGTGACCTCTTTTTTATTCAACTTCTTCCTATAATGCTCCGCACACTCCTTAGTAAGACATAGAATCATATCAGCTTTTTCCAAAGCAAATTCAGCAAGCATTAATCTATTGATATCATTTTGAGTTGCCTTATAAGATATTTGTATCTCTTCAAAAATAAGTGGATCCTGTATTTCTGCAATCCAATTGATTTTCTTAACCCGAATTGCATTATATGCAACTAAATGGGCAACAGCAGGCCCACCCGTGCTATATATCAAATCATAATTGGCGGAATTTATCTCTTTTAACACACACCTAGTAGCAGCCGCTTCCCATTTCCAGTCACCAAACTTATCTTTCTGTATTCGTGAGATCCTAGAAAGGGCATTACTAAAAAAACTTATGCTCCTAGCAAATTGCTTTGGTAACAACCTTTTTAAACTATTCCTTCGAGTGCCTATCCTCAAGATCTTCAATCTGCCAACCAATTCACTATTTAAAATGAATGGTTGCTTATCCTCAGTCACAACTGTTACATCAACATTGTACTGTATCAGTTCCATTAAACGATCTGTAATATGATGTGAAGATGGCACGCCATCTTGCCCAAAATTACTAGTGATAACTAGAATCTTGATATTTTGTTCTCTACTGGAAAAGTTAGTTATCATGTTGACCAGGAGCTGTCTTCTTAAAAATAAATACTTTAAGATATCCCTCGAAATCAAACCATCTCTCAGAGAGCTTAAATAACTTCTCTAGAAACAAGGGTAAGTAATTATAAATATTGCTCTTATCAAGAGCAAATTCATCGATTAGTTTTATGCCATCTATTTGGCTAACTTCGTTACTAAGATCTTTTATTTTGAATTCTTTTGGATAGATCCAGCTCTTCGTTAGATTACTCCATTGATAACCTAGCCTGTAAGGTAGCGAATTATGGTTTGGCACAGCTATGACAATGTATCCGCCCGATTTCGTTATATGGGACATATTAGAGATTATCCTGCGGCGATCTTCACGGCCAAAATGCTCTAAAACGCCAGCGTTAAAAACGAGGTCGTATTTGGTATCAACCTCGTTCAGCCTGAACATGTCCATGTGAATTATGCGAACCTGTTGACCGATAGATTTAAAGAAAAGCTCCGCTTTTTTTAGCGCTTCTAAATCAAGGTCAAGAAGAGTTTTATCAAATTTATTTGAAAGTAGGGCACTTGTTATGCCGAAAGCAGAGCCGACTTCAATTGAAGATGGGGCTAGGGTTTCCCAAAACAACTTCTCAAGAACAACCGCCAGCTCCTTTTGAAACTTACACGGTTTTATAAACGATTTTTTTAGATCTTCGACAGAAACTTTTGCCGAGAGCCCTTCCCAAATCGATAGGTCGTTATTGGCCATAACTCATCCACCACGTGTGGTCTAGATAGACCAAGCCATAGGCAGGAATTGAAGGCAATACTGAGTCTCTTATCATCGAATCTTCTATCTTAAATTTAAGAAATTCCCTCTCAAAAAATATAGTTTCAACTCGTGGAAACGATACCCCAAGACCTAAATAGTAGGTTCCTGAGCAAAGATTAAGTTCTTTAATATGGCAAACAATCCTGTTTAGACCCGGTTTTATAACAACCTCAAAATTGTTATGCGGCATAGTTGATGTTGAAAATATAAAGCTATCACAATTATCACGGCTTATTGTTAAATTGAAAGCCAAACCATGCAGTTCATTTTTTGCATATATTTCTAGTTCAACTGCCAAGGGCATATAGGGTTTAATATTCGTGTATTCCTTATTTAAATATACCTGTCTTATTTCTAAGCCCAAATTGGGCAAATTAAGCGTAGCCGGTGTCCTACAAACTTCATCCTCGTCTGCAAACTTATATCTGTTTAGGACATGCTGGATATCACTATTACATACCAAGCTTCCTTCCTCCAATAAAATTCCCCGAGGGCAAAGCTTCTCAACCATAGGCATATTATGACTCACAAAAAGAACTGTCCTTCCACCCTTCGCTACCTCACCCATCTTCCCGAGACACTTCTTCTGAAAGCTAGCGTCCCCCACTGCCAATACCTCATCTACAAGAAGAATCTCGGGTTCAAGGTGGGCTGCAACAGCAAAGGCTAATCTAACATACATACCGCTAGAGTAACGCTTGACCGGTGTGTCAATAAATTTTTCAATCTCTGCAAAATCAACTATCTCATCAAATTTCTTATCAATCTCTTTTTTGGTCATTCCAAGAATGGCGCCGTTTAGGTAAATGTTTTCTCGACCAGTTAACTCAGGATGAAAGCCAGTGCCCACTTCAAGCAGGCTTGCAATTCTTCCCTTAATCTTAACTGTTCCTTTAGTTGGCGCTGTAACTCGAGAAAGAATTTTAAGTAAAGTAGATTTACCAGCTCCATTTCGGCCAATTATGCCAAGAACCTCGCCTTGCTTTACCTCAAACGAAACATTCTCCAACGCTAAGAATTTCTTTCCATCGCTTCTATAATCATGACCTATCTTGGTATTTGGGTCCTCTTTGCCTCGTACCCTAGCCCACCAGCTTTGTAAATCTCGCGCTAGCGTACCGTGACCCAAGACTCCAAGCCTATATTCTTTATACAAATTTTCAACGCGAATTACATTATCGCTCATAGTTGCATTGCCCCGGTTAAACAGTATCCATAAATGTTTTTTCTACTCGACTAAACAAAACGATACCTATAAAAAACACCAATATTGTTAAGGCTGCGCTTAATGCTAGTTGTGGTAACTGAACAGCACTTTTGCCTAAAAAAGCATAGCGGAATGTCCCAATCACTGCTGCCATAGGATTAAAAAGAAAAACCCATTGCCATTTGGCTGGAATCTGAGAGATTGGATAAACTATAGGCGTCGCATACATCCAAAGCTGCGTTCCAAAACCAACTAGGTAAGCTAGGTCTCGGTACTTCGTTGTTAGTGACGATACTATGATCCCTACCCCCAGCCCTAACGCTGCCATTTGAATTAAAAGTAATGGGATTGCAAATACCCAAATATTGGGCTCAATTGACGAGCCTTGAGCATAAAAGTAAACCGTAAAGGCTATAAACAAGACAAATTGGATAGTAAAACTTATCAAATTGGTTATAACAATAGCTATGGGAACAGCAAGCCGCGGAAAGTACACTTTGCCAAATATACTAGTGTTAGCGACAAAAGTATCTGACGTTTTGGTTAGGCAGGCTGCAAAGTAGTTCCAGGCTGTAACACCAGCCATATAGAATAGAAATTGCGGTAGCCCATCTGTTGGGATTTGTGCAATTCTGCCAAAGACAACCGTAAAGACGATTGCCGTAAATAGCGGCTGGAGCAAAAACCAGGTGGGACCCAATATCGTCTGCTTATACTGCGCAACAAAATCTCTTCGTACAAAGAGCGCAATCAGGTCGCGATATCGCCACAGCTCGGAAAGGTTAATATCGAACCACCCCGTACGTGGCTTGATAACTGTAGTCCATTGCTCCGAATTCTCTTTTTCTCGCATCTTTATCTTAGCGCTCGCTTCTTTCATGGTATGCTCCGCCATTTCTGAAGCTCCTTGACTTTCAGAATTTGAGAATTTGCTTTTATAGACATGGTTTAAAGTCAACCAACTATCTACTTTCGTAATTTAAGAGCTCAAGCTAATTTGCTTTCCTAAGCTCAGATGAATTTGCTTCCACTTTTACGGGCCAGCTCCAAATGGTTTTTAGAAGAATTTTGACCCGCTCTTTCCCTGAAACTTCGCCCGTAAATATGCCTCCAAGGCCTTCAAAAGGTCCTTTAGTAAACCTAACCTTATCCCCTACTTTGAGAGATAGCGATTTTTTAGGATAACCACCGGTTTTTATTTTCTGTTCGATGCTCACGATAATTTCCTCGGATACTGGAACTGGGCTACCCCCAAAGCATAGGAGTTTTCGCACGCCCTGAAGATACTTGATCTTTACCCATCCATAGGCGATCAAATCCAGCTTTACAAATATGTAGCCAGGGAAAAGGGGCTCCAGTGCCCTTTTGCTGGCACTTTTCGCCCTCTTGCTAGACCTCTTCGGAATCTTGGGAAGAAATACTTCAAGCGATTCTTTGGTCAGTACCTGGTAAACTAAATCCTCACATCGTGGATTAGTATTTATGACATACCATCTGGCCTTCCAATCACAATGACCTGCTTCAATATATTCTTGGATGTATCTTTGGGCATCTGTGGTTCTTGCCACTGCCTTATGAAACCCTTTCTAACTGAATTTAAACCACCAAGCAAAATCTTGATTGAATATCTCTCTGCAGCTCAGGCATAATAAATTATTGTTCATTATATGAACAGTTTATCTAACTCTTGCTTCTTAGTCAAGGCAGCTGATTATAGGTAAAAGCGCATCGTGAAATATTGTTCAATCTAAGCATAATTTTCACAATACCAGCGGTATGTCATTTCGATTCCTTGGCGTAAATCTATCTTCGCCTGCCAGCCTAAACTATTTATTTTGCTAACATCTAACAATTTGCGAGCCATACCATCCGGTTTTGAAGTATCAAACTCGACCTTGCCTTCAAAACCAACCACTTCTTTTATTAACAGAGCCAACTCCTTAATAGTTTGGTCCTCGCCGGTACCTATGTTAATAAGCTCACTGTCATTGTAATTTTGCATAAGAAATACACAGGCATCGGCTAAGTCATCGACATGTAAAAACTCACGTCGAGGATTGCCCGTCCCCCAGACAATGACCGAAGGTGATCCATTTACCCCAGCTTCGTGGAACTTGCGAATGAGCGCCGGCAAAACATGTGAGTTCTCGAGATCAAAGTTATCGTTTGGCCCGTATAAGTTGGTGGGCATCACCGAGATGAAATTGGCCCCGTATTGGCGGTTATACGATTCACACATCTTAATGCCCGCTATCTTAGCTACAGCATAGGGCTCATTGGTCGGCTCTAGCGTGCCCGATAGCAGATGCTCTTCTTTCATCGGCTGAGGAGCAAACTTTGGATAGATGCAGGAACTCCCTAAGAAAAGAAGCTTCTTGACGCTGGATAGATAGGCGTTGTGTATGATATTTATCTCAATAGCTAAATTATCATAGATAAAATCAGCTGGGTAATGGCTATTGGCCCAAATGCCGCCAACTTTAGCAGCAGCAAGAAAAACGTAATCCGGTCGCTCGGATTCAAAAAACGCTTTAACCGAAGGACCATCGCGTAGATCTAGCTCGCTGCTTGTCCGCAACAGAAGATTATCGTAGCCCTCTACTTTGAGCCTGCGAACAATTGCAGAACCAACAAGACCTCTGTGTCCGGCAACATATATCTTTGAATTCTTGTCCATGACTCTTGCTTGTTTCATGTTGTGACTCCTAAATTAGGATTCTTTCGCCAAAACCAGTTGCTTCTGCGCTTCCTCAAAGTCGGCTTGAGCCATAATCCTAACTAACTCTTTAAAGGTAACCCTCGGCTCCCAGCCAAGCTTCTCGCGTGCCTTTGAGGCATCGCCGATCAATAGCTCTACATCAGTCGGCCTAAAGTAACGCAAATCGACTTCTACGATTACCTTGCCCGTTGCTTTGTCGATTCCTTTCTCATCTATTCCACTCCCCTGCCACTCAAGCGTAATGCCAAGCTCCTTAAAGGCCTCATCGCAGAACTCTCTAACCGAGTGGGTCTCGCCAGTTGCGATAACAAAATCATCAGGCCTATCTTGCTGAAGGATAAGCCACATGGCCTCGATGTAATCTTTGGCATAGCCCCAGTCCCTCTTGGCATTTAAGTTACCAAGGAATAGCTTATCCTGTAGACCGAGCTTTATGCGAGCGGCAGCCATGGTTATCTTTCGGGTGACGAATGTCTCTCCACGTATCGGTGATTCATGGTTAAATAGAATACCATTGCTTGCATGGATACCGTACGCCTCGCGGTAGTTAACCGTTATCCAGTAGCTGTATAACTTAGCACAGGCATATGGGCTTCTTGGATAAAACGGTGTTTTCTCTGTCTGCGGAGTTTCTTGAATAAGGCCGTAAAGCTCGCTGGTTGCTGCGTTATAGAAGCGAACCCTATCTGTCATATCAAGGATGCGCAAAGCCTCAAGAATGCGAAGCGTTCCGATGGCATCAGCGTTGGCGGTGTACTCCGGCGATTCGAAGGATACGTGCACATGGCTTTGAGCGGCCAGATGATAGATCTCATCCGGCTGGGTCTCCTGTATGAGACGAATAACGTTTGTGGAATCTGTAACGTCTCCGTAATGCATCAAAAACCTTGGGTGACCCTCATGTGGGTCTGTATATAGATGATCAACCCTCTGAGTATTAAAAGACGAGGCACGTCTCTTAATACCATGAACCATGTAGCCCTTATCCAATAAGAATTCAGCCAGATAAGCACCATCCTGTCCGGTTACACCGGTTATTAGCGCTGTTTTTGTCATCCCTTAACCAATCCTCCTAAGTACTCACCGTGCGATCTAGTAAAGCTGTACGCTCTTTATTCTCTATCGGGCGCCCAACTGAGTAATACTCAAATCCCGCCTCGGCTATTTCCTCTATAGAGTAGATATTGCGCCCATCATAAATTACCGGATGTTTCATCGCTGAGCGCAAGGTGCTCAAATCTAATTTTTTGAACTCATCCCATTCGGTTACAATAGCCAACAGATCGGCGCCCTCGGCAGCCTCGTACGGACTTGCGCATATTTTAAGCTTGGGCTGCTCGCCTAAAACGGCAACCGCCTTCTCGGCCGCTACCGGGTCGTAGGCTCTAACCCGAGCACCTTCATCCAAAAGAATTTGGATAATCCGAAGTGCGGGCGATTCGCGAACATCATCGGTATTCGGTTTAAATGAGAGCCCAAGGATTGCAATTGTTTTATCGTTAAAGCTACCGACAGATCGGCGCATCTTTTCGACAAACCGCTCCCTTTGAACGTTATTTACCTCGATGACCGCTTTTAAGAGGGCAAAATTATGACCCTGCGTGCGGGCGATGTGATCCAGCGCGCGCGTATCCTTCGGGAAGCATGAGCCCCCATAGCCTATGCCGGCCCTTAGAAAATCGGGCCCGATTCGTGGGTCCTGTCCCATAATCTTGGTGATTTTCTCGACGTTGGCCCCTACCAGTTCGCAGATATTTGCAATCTCGTTAACGAACGATATCTTAGTGGCCAGAAACGCATTGCAGGCATATTTTGCAAGCTCAGAGGTTTCCCTGTCAACAATCCAAATCGGAGCATTGTACGGTTCATATACGCTATTTAAAACATCTGCTGCCCGCTCGCTATTAGCACCGATGACAATCCGGTGGGGGTGTAAGCGATCAAAAACAGCGGCGCCTTCGCGTAAGAACTCCGGGTTGGATGCCACATCGAATTCAATTGCCCCATCTCTGCTTGATAGGTTTTCTTTTATGATTGCCTCAACCTCGGAGGACGTACCAACTGGGACTGTACTTATGGTAGCGATAACCGTGTATCCGCTGGGTAAAGCCTTGCCAATTGCAGCAGCCGCCTCATAGATATAAGTAAGATCACTTCTTCCATCTTCAAGTGGCGGTGTCCCTACAACGATAAACACTGCCTCGGCCCCAGCGATTCCACCAGCTAAATCCGAGGTAAAACTTAATCTATTATCACTTACGTTGCGCTTAACTATCTCTTCAAGGCCAGGTTCATGAATAGTTAGCTCACCAGCCTGCAATTTATCGATTTTCTCTTGATCATTATCAACGCACACAACATGGTGGCCAACTTCTGCAAAGCACGCGCCGGAGATTAAGCCGACATGTCCGGCGCCTACAATCGCAAGTTTCATAGTTCCCCCTAGATAAGATGGCATAATCGTGTTGTGGTCTGGTCTATGTACTGGCCAAACCTTCTTAAATGATTATCGTCCACCTCTAGACAAGTAATAACCGCATCCAATTGCTTTGCGGCAAGGTCATCAAACTTTACTATTGGATATCCAAGAAAGAGTTGCCCATCATCCGACGCGTGATCGTCGATGATTCCGATGACTTCCAGTCCCACTTCAGGTGCTACAATAGCAGCAATTTCGGCAAGCTCACTGCTGCCATATAACGCTATAGTTCGTATACCCTGATCGACCAGCTCCTGCAGTTTATTTGCAACGTCCTTTCTTGCCTGGCGGTAAAAGTCTATCGTATTTAATGTCCACTTTACCGCCAATTGGCTTTTCGCTAATACGCCTGCATGTGTAAGATGATAGGTTAATGAGCGATTATTATTACCACGAATTTTGACTAATCCCTTACGGACTAAAGTTTTGAGGAGCGCGTTGGTGATACCAAGTGCGACCCCAAGGTGATTAGAAAGCTCCCGCTGTGAAATTTTGGGGTTCTTCTCGATTTCTTCCAGGGCACGTAGGCTATGTAGAGCTTCCGCTTCTTTTAGAAAAACCTCATCTTCATGCATTAAGCAGCTCCTGGCTTAAACCATTCCGGCAATCAAGTGATTGTTCATAATCTGAACATAGTTTAGCATAGTCCGCCTTGCCAAATCAAGGGTTAAACTACTTCGCTAATAATCCCTGCACCGTGCCGGTTCTTTAGTAGGCTAAGCCGATTCTTTGAAGTGGGGCTGCCGTAGAGTATAATCCAACCATGAACCCAAAAGTAGATTCTCAAAGTGAGGACAAAATGCGCATGGTTGTCGCTTACTCCAGAGCCCATCCCACAGATCAGAAGCTTCTTGCCAACTGCTGTAGCAACAATATCAAAATGCTAGGCGAATGGTCTGCAGATGGAACAATCTCAAACAAAACACCTCGGTGTCTGACACTGTGCACTACCGTATACTATAATTTACATATACTTGTTTGGTAGTTAACAGTATGAGCTGAAGATATGCGATAAGGCTCAAGGGGTACTTTCAAGTACCCCTTGACCCCTCTTTGCTACTATTTCAACGATATATTCACATACTTTGATGTTCCATCATCAAGCTCTACCCTTAGCCGCCAGGTTCCTGCTGAGAGATTATCCGTTGCAAGATTGAAGATATACAAGTTGTCAGTGCTGTCATACCTAAAGAGGTTCCCTTCAGTTGCCGCACTGGTTGAGATACCCTCAAGCTCTGTACCCATTATGTTGCTGCTTATCTGGGTAAGGTAGATCCTTGCAACCGCAGTTGATATATAGTTACCATTGGCATCTTGAAGCTGGAACTTAACCGGGATAGTGCGATTGTTACCCATCCTAAAGACGCTAGACCCATCTTGATTGATAGGCTGAAGGATTCCAATGTAGCTATATCTTACATAGTAGGTAGCTGAATTAGTTGATTTGTTGCCGGCGAAGTCTTGAGCAGATACGCTAAAGTATTTTATCCCAACTGATGCCGTGTCAATTGGATTGCCACTTGGGACAGTGCCAATGCTTGAGAATACCCCCGAGAAAGGATCAAGTACTGCCCAGTTTGCAAGAACCAGCTGATTCAGTAAGTACTCTGCCCCATCTGCTGGTGTGGTTATAGTTATCTGGGGTTGGGTTTTGTCTATCTTTACTATCTCTGGGCCTTGCACATCCTCGGTGTTTCCTGCATTGTCAACTGAGCGATAGTAGGCAGTAGTTGTGCCCTCGGTGCTTATGGTAAACGGAGCTGTATAGGTAGCCCAGGTTATGTTATCAAAGCTATACTCTGTTTTTGCTACACCGGAGGTGGTGTCTTCTGCGGTAAGGGTTACCACAACATCTGATGTGTACCAGCCGTTTTGCCCCAGGGTTCCCTGAAGACTAATAGATGTAGTTGGCTTGGTCTTATCTATCTTTATGACGATTGACTTAACCGGGCCGATGTTTCCTGCTTTATCTACCGAGCGGTAATAGCAGATCTTTGTCCCATCCTCGGTCACAAGAACCGGACCACTGTAGGTAAACCAGTTTGAGCAGTCCCAGCTATATTCGGTATGATCATACCCTGAGCCACTGCCATCTGAGCCCGGAGTAATCTCAATCTGAGGTGGAGTGGTATAGTAGCCACCGCCTCCCGGTGTTCCGCCAACTGGTGCTGCATCAACCAAAGGTGCGGTCTTGTCATCGATAATAGGTTGCTCCTGGTATGACTCGACATTTCCTGCATTGTCTATCGAGCGATAGTAGACCGTTGTTGTGCCCTCGGTGCTGATCACGAATGGGGCGGCATATGTTGTCCAGGTCGCGTTGTCGAAGCTGTACTCGGTTCTGGCAACTCCTGAGACGTTGTCTACCGCAGTAAGTGTGACCGTTACATCTGATGTATACCAGCCGTTGTTTCCCAGGGTTCCTTCTAGAGAAACTGTAGTAGTCGGGGCAGTCTTGTCTATCTTTACGTCATGGCTGTTAGGAGTCGAGGTGTTTCCGGCATTGTCTGTTGCCCGGTAGCAGATGGTTGTTGTGCCCTCGTTACTTATTGTAACCGGTGCTGTCATCTGAGTCCACGCGCCACTATTTAGGCTGTACTCCCTTGATGCAACACCAGATACCGTATCAGTGGCTGAGATACAGAAGTTTGCATCTGAGACAAACCAGCCGTTGTCTCCAAGTGCGCCGCATAAGTTAAGTGAGACGAGAGGCGGATCAGTATCGATAACGTAGTTCTCTGTGTAGACCTGCGACTGATTGCCAGCAGTATCAATTGCCATAAACTTAAATGTGGTTGGAGCAAGGATATTTATCGGCAATCCTATATATTGCACGCTCGACGCAGTGGGAGTGGTCCCATCAGTTGTATAGTAAATACTTGCCGGCTCAGATGCTGTAAGTGTTACTTGCTGGGATGTGTTGTATATGCCACCTGCTGGTGTTGCCCAGACTGTTGGGGGGATAATATCGACTGATATGCTAGAGCTTATTGGATTCAACAGCTGCTTTGATAATTGACCTATATTGTTGTAGCCATTTGATGTATCCGAATACCAATAAATCTTTGCGTTTGGTCTATTAGCGTTATCGTTAAAATATATACACCGATCCCAAGCACCAGAATTCTTAGCAGATAGGGTCCATTGCGTGACATTGCTTGCGATAGCACCAAAAACCAGACCGTTGCCGGGATTTCTAAAAGCTAAATACTGAGGATTAACAGTAGTGCTGCTATAGTCTGTTTGCCATGTGCGTAAATCGCCAGATCCTAGGTCAGTTATATACGCCTCAGCACCTAAACCGCTTTTCATATACTGGAAGTTCCTATCAAAACCGACAAAAGTTTGGACATAACCATTACCCAATACCCATTTATGATCTTTATAGTAACGAAGCCTTGCTGTACCAAGCGCCATTTCACTAAATAAAGGCCCGTTTTTCACTATTTGCGCTTGGGCAGACCCAAAATCACCAGGGTTAGAGCCATTAGCATCTGGACCTAAGAATCCATAAAACCAATCCCAACAGTATGCATCGTTTATACAGTCAGGATCATTGGTTGGATTATTATCCGAATTATTGTCGAACTTTAACGTGGTTATACAGTTTTTCCCTGATACATTGAATCCTGCCTTCTCACCCCATTTAATAAACACGCCCCTAGTTTGCCATGTTTTAGCTGTGTTATCGACAGTAGATGCTATTTGACCATAATCAGGTTTCAAAGCAAGAGGATTATTATATAGGATGTAATAGTTTTTTGACGACAAGCGAGGCACATCCGTAAAGAAAACTATCGTAAAGGTCTTATCAGCACTAGCATTATCAATTTGATATGGTACTTCCTGATCATTGCTATCAATAATTCTTATATCGCTACCATCGCTTTTTGCCGCATCAAGTTTCGCAGTAAATTCCACGGGCTCGTTTAATCTATCTTCACCAGCGTTCTCCGAGACAGATACCATACCCTTGTTTTGCCAATCACTCCACGTGGTAGAATTTCCGCTAGCCACTGTGGCAATTAAAGGTGAAAAAAGAACAATGCAACACACCGCCAGAAATATTAGGCTAAATAATGCTCGTTTTCTAAGATCTTTCATTTACATCCCCCCACATGATTACTATCGCCTTAAAGGAAAGCCGTTAGTACAGTAAAAATAACCGATCTTAAGTAAAGACCTGTTTAATTACGCACCCTTCCGTGTTAAGTTCACTGTAAAGTATATTTTGCCTTGCAAGTGTTTTGGTTGCAGCCAACATAAGCGAGTCCTTTTGATTGCTCTAACAATATACCTATTCGTAGTATTATGTACGGTTGGTAATATGTCAAGCGTATAGTAATCCCCTATATTAGGAACACACTAGTGCACAGTCCCAAAAATAACTCTAACATCATGCTGCAAGTGGATCACCTGCATACGTCCACTTAAACGGCTGCGCCTCTCTGTTGTACTTCTCAATAAAGAAAAGCAGCTTTTCTTTAAGATCGTCCGTTGATCTAAAAGAGCCCCTCTTTAAAACCTTCCTTGAAAATATGCTAAAGAATAGTTCGATTTGATTGAGCCAGGACGCATGAGTCGGCGTAAAGTGCATCAGAGGACTGTGCACTATATTGTTAATGCGACGAGTCATTTTCATCGCGATTTTTTAGGAAGAATGTATTTATGATCGAAAAGAATACCATTCTAAAAACCGGTCCTCCGATTTACGGGGGATGCGCACTCGGGCGGATGTCAGAAGAGTCTGGGGCTAAAATAGTTTTTGTTGAGTCACAAAATCCTTGAAGCTATAATTATATCGCTATTTAAAATCGGCAATAGCTAAGCGGTTTATTTTTGGGAGTATATTTTGAATAGAAGGCTACAGATACTTAAGCATTGGCTATTGGGTAAAAGAAATGGTGTCTCACTTCCTGAAATAGCTAGGTTCTTCTTTGGAAAAACATGTGAGCTAAAGGCTAAACCGCTAATAAAAAGCATAGAAGCGACTGGTGATCATATAGTCATCTATTTCAATGATTCCGATTATCCCCTGTATTATCCTAAGGAATTCGATATTACCTCACTCTATCAGGTCGTGACGGAGTCGTTTTACCCTGAGAATTGGCACTATTACGAATTTGAGGGGACTAAAGTCGAGCCCCGCGACACCGTCGTTGATTGTGGCGCAGCCGAAGGTCTTTTTAGCCTCTTGATAGCGAAGAGATGCAAGAAAGTATACGCCATAGAGCCATTGCCAAAGTTTGTCGAATCTATGAAGGCAACTTTTGCAAATTTTAGTAACGTTGATATTCTCGCCGTTGCCCTGTCCGACAAAGAGGGAGAAGCAACTATAGCCGGGGCCGACATATCATCCGGATTAGGAAACTCGAATAGTGGCATCCCTGTCAAGGTCACTACGTTAGATGATTTGCTTTTTGAAAAGGCGATTCCAATCACATACATAAAAGCAGACTTAGAAGGCTACGATTATAAAATGATTAAAGGCGCAAGCAATATAATCGCAAGAGACAATCCCAAGATCGCGATAACTACATACCATAGGGGTGATCACGCGGAACTAATCTCTCGCCATCTGAGAGACATAAACCCACGTTACAAGATTAGAGTAAAGGGATTAGAGGAAAGAGTGGGCGCCCCCGTTATGCTCCATGCCTGGGTTACATAAAATCCCCCGGTGTCACCATAAAGGCAGTGTCCCATGACCTTCCATCGGGATTTGCTCCTGGTGCATCTTCCTCCTTAACAGTTTTCTTTCCACCTCAAAGCTGATCTCCGTTGCTTGTGTCTGCTGCCAAAGAGGGCTTAGCCACTCGCTGCCTTTTTGGATGGCTTTAGCCAAAGCATTGATTTCTTCTTTTTGGCCTTTATCTGAGAGCTTTGTCTCTAGACCTGTTGCGTTGGCACCGGTAATAGCCAGTTTCTTATAGCCATCAAGTTTTATTACCTTGCCGTCCACAAAGACTTCGAGCTGCTCTTTAGGATATCCTTTGCTACCAAGTGCCGTGTAAGTTAGAGGTGCAACTGAGCCGTCTTCAAAAGTCATTATTGCCACAAAGTTGTCGTTTCGTCCGCCGCCTTCTTCGGTATACTGCTCCTGGTTTTCGCCGATACTGAGTAGATGTAGAATATAATCCAGCAAGACAATCAAAAATATTAGTTTATGAGAGGCGTTTGTGGTCATGAACAGCATGAATATGGACAAAAATTCTCCAGATTCAGATATGTTAAGCAACTTGCATATTATAGTAGTTTATTCCGGCGCGCACCCAGCCCACCAGAGGTTGCTTGCCGATGTCTCCGCGGAAAACATAAAAATGCTGGGAGAGTGGCCAACCGATGGGCAAACCCCAGACACTAAGAAACTTCGGGCGTATATATCCACCCCATGGAAACTAAGATCAAAGCAGGCCGACATCATCGTTATCGAAGGAATTACTCCGACAATTATCATGGCACCGCTTATTAGACTCTTCAACCGTCGACCAAGGATAATTGCGTTGTGTGCTGAGAATCCCTTTTACCAGGCTTTTGTGGTCGGAAAGCCCTTATTGCGATTGCTTATGTTTCTTAGCTTTCGGTCTGTCTCTGGCATCATTGCAAGTGGTGATCTCGTAACCAAGCTGGCCAAGACTCATTTAAAACCGCTCCCTATCGAGACCAGATACCCTGAAGTATCTGAATCTAGGCTAAATTCGCTGACAGAACTCCAACCATCGCTAAATTCTCATAAGATAATTCTCATAGGCGGAAGGGATGAGCGTTATAAAGGCGTTGATATTGCCGTTAAATGCCTGGAGCTTCTTCGCAACACATATTCTGATGCCGGGTTAACAGTGTTGGGATTTCCCGACCTTAGCGAAAAGCCGGGTTTAATATCGCCCGGGTTTGTGACCGATATTAGTCCCTACCTATCTTCATCTTCGGTACTTATCCATCCCGGACGAGGCGAGGCTTTTGGCATTGCAGTGACTGAGGCAATGCTGGCCGGAGTTGTCCCCTTTATCTCCGAGTGGACCGGGGCCTCAAGTATTGTAGAAAAAGTATCATCAGAGCTGGTAGCACCCCTTGAAGCCGAGAAGTTTGCAAAGCGGATTACGGAGTTTTGGAGCGCACCCGCAGAGCACCGCAAAGCTTTATCGGATAAATGCCGCCGAGTTGCCCGCGAGTTTTCGGCCCAGGTGGCGGATCAGCCATCTCTTGTGCCGTTTATTGAAAGTATCGCCCAGCTACCGTTTCCCAAAAAAAGGCAAAATAGGAGTGGAAAAACGTATTAAAACCTGCTAAAAATAGAAGTAATATTCTGCAAAATATTATTTAAAAAGGAGGCTGAGCAATGAGAAAACCAACCGTCGACCACGACGAGTGCATCGGTGACGGCATCTGTGAGCAGGTTTGTCCGGAGGTCTTTGAGCTTAGGGACGACGGGCTTGCCCATGTCATCAATGAAGAGCCGGATGAGTCTCTTCATGATAAGATCGATGAGGCCATCGAGGAGTGCCCGACCGGCGCTATTTCCTGGGCTGAATAAAACGATTTTTCTAATCGTAAAATTTAATAAAGGCTAGCCCCACCTTGCTAGCCTTTTTAATTTTTCTGGCAAAAGCCGGGGTAAAGTTTTGCATTCTTATGTGAGAGATGTCACTTTCAAACATAATTGCTATCCCCGTGAGATTAAAACCACGCCAAGCCCTATTAACGTAGCTCCGGCAACGCGAAGGGCGCTTACGGGCTCATTCAAGTACCGCCAGGAAATAAACATGATGAACACATAGCCGATGCCCACAAAGGGGTAGGCAAAGCTCAAATCAACCCTGGATAGGACAATAAGCCAGAGGACCGATGACAAAACATATAAGGATAACCCTAAGAGTACATAGGGATTAAGGAACGCTTTTAGAAGCATACCCTTGTAATAAGTAACATCGCCTCCGCCGATCCGTCCAACCTGGTTCATCCCGGATTTAAGTAAGAATTGGCCGCCGAGGGCAAGCACCAGGCTAAATAATATCAAGGCAATAGATTTTAGCATCGTATACTCCTTTATTTAGTAAAGCTGGTCTCTAGAATGCCGGCTATCCTTTTGCCGGCCTGCCCGTCTCCGTAAGGGTTGATAGCGCGTGCCATCCGGCTATATTCTTCCCCGTCATCAAGTAAATGTTGTACTTGGCTCACGATTCTTTTGGTATCACGGCCGACAAGGCGGACCGTGCCCGCCTCAATGCCTTCGGGTCGCTCGGTCACCTCACGCAAAACCAAAACCGGTTTTCCGAGCGACGGGGCCTCTTCCTGTATGCCGCCGGAGTCGGTTAGACAAAGATAGGATTTATTTATCAACTGGACAAATGGTTCGTAGTCAAGGGGCTTGATCAAGCGAACACGGTCGATGCCACCCAGTATCTTGCGGACCGTCTGCTGTACAACCGGATTAAGATGGACCGAGAAAATAACTTCGACATCGTTGTTTTTATCAGCGATTTCCTTGATTGCCCGGCAGATGCGCTGCATCGGCTCGCCCCAATTCTCCCGCCGGTGCGCGGTCACTAAAATAATGCGCTTACCTTCAAAGTCCACGGTCTTAAGCTCGGGCTGGGTAAAAACGTAATTTGGCTTTACGGTTTGGATAAGCGCATCGATAACGGTATTACCGGTAACATGGATACGCTCGTCTGGCACTGCGGAGGCCAGAAGGTTTTGCCGGGCAGTCTCGGTCGGCGCAAAGTGGTAATCAGCAATAACAGTAGTCATCGCACGGTTTATCTCCTCGGGAAACGGGTGGTATTTATCAAAGCTTCGCAAACCGGCCTCCACGTGCCCGATCGGTACTTTAAGATAAAAGGCCGCAAGAGATGCGATAAATGTCGTCGTTGTATCGCCCTGAACGAGAAGCACGTCTGGCCTCACCTCTTCAAGAACTGGCTTTAGGCCAAGCAACGCCTTGGTGGTAATATCAAAGAGGCCCTGCCCATGGGTCATAATGCCGAGGTCGTAATCCGGTTTTATATCAAAAAGGTTAAGCACCTGGTCCAGCATCTCACGGTGCTGGGCGGTAACTGCAACGACCGATTTGAACTTATCCGGGCGGCTCTCCAGCTCTTTTACAACCGGAGCCATCTTGATGGCCTCGGGGCGAGTGCCAAAAACCGACATCACTTTTAGCATTAATACCAACTCTCGCTATAGGGCCCAGGGACCCTGGCCTCTGAGCCCTAGTCTAGACTTTCTCCCTCACAAGCTTCTCTCTAAAAAACTCGGCGGTGAGCTCAAGTCCTCTTTGGATATCAACCAGAGGCTCCCAGCCAAGGACTTCATTGGCTTTGGCGTTGGCAAGGTAAGTTTTTTCTAATTCACCTTGCCTTGGAGGATGATATACCGCATCCTTTTGGTATCCGATGATGTCCTTAAGACGCGCATACAGCTCGTTGACGGATGTGCCAATGCCCGTGCCGATGTTTACTTCTTCGTTATCCCCTCTACCCAAGGCAAGCACGTTGGCCCGCACAACATCTCCTACATACACATAATCTCGAAGCTGCTCGCCGGTGCCAAAAATCTTAACCTCTTTGTTTCCGTGCATGGCATTGCAAAATATAGCGATGACCCCGGCTTCGCCAAAGGGGTCTTGCCTCGGCCCGTAGACGTTGCCGTAGCGAAGAGTCGTGTGTTTCAGCCCATGCAGATTGCCGAAGCATTTTAGGTAGTACTCTCCGGCAACCTTGGATGCCGCATAAGGCGCAAGCGGGTCCAGGGGTGTGTCCTCGTCGGCGGGCAAGACCTTCGGCTCTCCGTAGATCGCACCACCCGAGGACGCAAAAATAACTTTTTTAACCACATGTTTTATTGAGCTTTGCAAAAGCCCGATCATGCCGGTTACGTTTACACCCGCATCATATATGGGGTCGTTAACCGACTTTCTAACGTCGATTTGAGCGGCGTGGTGGTTTAGGATATCCGGTTTTTCTTTGGCAAAAACCAGGTCTATCTCTGGCGAGCGTATATCTATTTTATAAAACCGTGCCTTCGGGTTCAGGTTCTCTTCTTTTCCGTTTGACAGATTATCAATAACGGCAACCTCATGGCCGGCATCTATGTAAGCATCGACGATATTTGATCCGATAAATCCGGCGCCACCGGTTACTAAAATCCTCAAATTCCACCACCCTTTAGATGTTACAGAGATTCTTCGACTACGGGCTATCGCCCTCTTATAAGAATGACCACTCAGTATAGCTTATCATATTTTAGCCTCTTGTTTGGCGAGAAAATTATGGGTATTTTTGGTATAATAGATTTGCGATAAGCCTTCAATTTAGGAGAGATGGATGGCAAGGTTAGCTCTTCTGTTGTTCCTTATCTTTGTTATAACCGTACCCTTCGGATATTGGAGGGCGGGGGTAAAGAAGCTTTCCAGGGACTGGTTTTTAGCCGTACACCTGCCCGTGCCGGTGGTCATTCTACTGCGCTTATTATTCGGATTTGGCTGGTGGGCGCTTCTTTTTACAATTCCCGCCTTTGCAATCGGTCAATATGCCGGGGGTCTTTCCCGATCGCTACTGGCAAAATAGCCCCTACGGCCTATACTCCTTCCCCCCAATAACAAACGAGAACGGATAATCAAAAGCATCCTTTACTAAACCGTTTCGCGCGGGGTTCTCAAAGATAAATACCGCTGTGTTTTTTATCTCATCCTCCGGTAAGGGCTGCTCCCTAAAATCCGGCTGCCACGCAGGCCCGCTGTGCCCGCTTTTTGTAAGTACGTACTCGAACCTAAACCGCAAGAGGTTTACAAAGTGGGAGACAAGGATATTGCCGGGCTGGCAGAGGATGTGAACGTGGTCGGGCATTATGCAAAAAGCAAAAAGGCTGTATTTATGAAGAACCGATGTTTCAAATATCAAGTAGGCCAGGTTGTTGCAGTTGCCTACAGCTTTAAATAGGGGTTCGCTGTTGTGTGCTGGAAGAACCAGATGATATGCAAGGGGTAACGGGCTTACCTTTAAATCACCTTCCGCTTTTTCAATGAACGATTGGATACTCTCCATGAAATATTACAATAGGATAATCGTATGATGGAGGCAAGGGATATTCGGAAAATTTTTTTAAAAATTTTTCATAACATCCCTGTGTTATTTATCAAGAAGCCTTTTTAAATATACTCTGAGTTCGGGGCCAAATTCTTCGCTTAACAGTGCAAGTTCAATCGTTGCCTTTATCCAGCTTAGCTTGTTCCCGATGTCGTAGCGCGGCCCGGTGACTTCAAACGCATATACCTCCTCCTTTTTTAGGAGGTGTTTTAATGCATCGGTTAGCTGTATCTCCCCGCCGAGACCCGACTTGGTTTGGGCAAGCGACTTAAAGATGCCGGGGGTTAATACGTACCTGCCGAGCATAGCAAGATCGGACGGAGCATCCTTTGGGGATGGCTTCTCGACTAAATCGGTAACCCGGTATAGATAATCGCCGACTTTTTCCGCCTTTATAATTCCGTAGTTTCTAACTTCTTCCTTCGGCACGCGCTCAACGGCAACTACCGAGGCTCTGAGTTTGTTGTAATGCTTTATGAGAACCCTGGTGCAGGGATTGTCGCTTAGGGTTATGGCATCACCTAAGAGCACGGCAAAGGGGTTGTCTCCAATATGTTTCTCGGCGCACATGACCGCGTGGCCCAACCCTGCGGCGATCTTTTGTCTTATATAATGTATGTCTGCAAGCTTTGCGATCTCCTCAAGCTCGGCAACCGCATTGTAGTCGTTTTTCTTCTTCAGTACCGATTCAAGTTCAAACGAGCGATCGAAATGATCTTCGATTGCCCTCTTGCCGCGGCCGGTAATAATTAAGATGTCGTTCACACCCGAGGCGACGGCTTCTTCAACCACGTATTGGATTGTGGGTTTGTCGACCACCGGTATCATCTCTTTGGGCTGCGATTTTGTGATGGGCAAAAACCGTGTTCCCAGACCTGCTGCCGGAATTACCGCTTTCTTTACAGTGGGATTTTTCGTGTTAGGCATCTATACTTTACTTCCTTTAATAATCTTTTGTTGTACGAACTCCCCTAGCGCATCTTCCCAGTTGCGCATCGGGTCGCCGATGGTAAGCTCAAGTGCAAGGTTTCTTAAAACCGAGTACGCCGGCCTTTTTGCCGGACGGTTTAGTTCTTCGGTTGTGATTGGCTCGACAACGACTCCGCTTTTCCCGCCAAGCTCAAGTATCTTTTTTGCGAATCCGTACCAGGATGTCTCTCCCCTGTTAACCATATGGTATATGCCGTAGCTTTCGCTTTTTATAAGTTTTGAAATCCCGTGGGCGACATCAACCGTATAAGTCGGCGAACCAAATTGATCGTCTACAATCTGGAGTTTGTCTCTCTCGTCCACCAACCTAAGGATGGTCTTGACGAAGTTTTTTCCGTTCTCACCGTACAGCCAAGCAATTCTTACAATATAATACCTTTGAAGCAGGCGGGATACAAAATACTCACCCGCATACTTTGAGGCCCCGTAGACGCTTAGAGGGTTTGCGTGATCCCACTCAAAATAAGGCTCCTTTTTTCGGCCATCAAAGACAAAATCGGTGCTCAGGTAAAGCATAACGGCATCAGATGCCCGGCAGGCCAGCGCGATATTTTGGGCGCCTATCGCATTTACCTTATATGCAAGCTCAAGGTTTGTCTCGCAACCGTCTACATCGGTATAGGCCGCCCCATGGATAACGAGTTCGGGGGCTATCTCAAAAACTTTTTCTCTGGTTTGGTTGGCATTGGTTATATCGAAATCATCTATATCAACGCCGATAACCTCGTGACCCCGCGATAAGATATCCATAAGATCGGTACCGAGCATTCCCTTAGCACCTGTTACCAATACCTTCAAAAGTAAGCCTCCCTAAACCTAGACATCGCAATAATCTTAGCGTAACATATTTGACACCGAAACTTCAAAAATTAACATGCTTACTTAGTAAGCTATCAGCCATAGCATATCATCTGCACTTGGGCTATATTAGTATGGGTAAATTATTATAATTACAGATATCAGGGGATAGTTGATGAAAGGCTTGATTCTAAGTGGCGGGACCGGCACCAGGCTTAGACCCATAACTTTTACTAGCGCCAAGCAACTGGTTCCGGTTGCCAACAAACCGATCCTCTTTTACGCGATTGAAACAGTAAGAGACGCGGGGATCACAGAAATCGGTATAGTCGTGGGCGACACCCGCGAAGAGGTCAAAGGGGCGATCGGCGATGGCAGCGATTTTGGAGTCAAGGTGGCCTACATCGAGCAGGAAGCACCGCTTGGGCTCGCTCATGCGGTAAAAATATCGCAGGATTTCATCGGTGATGATTCCTTCGTCATGTTCCTCGGCGATAACCTCATAAAAGACGGCATCAACAGCCTGGTCGACGAGTTCAGGAGGGATAAACCCAACTGCCAGATACTCCTCGCCCGTGTTCCGAACCCGCAGCAATTCGGCGTCGCCGAGCTTGAGGGCGGCCGCATAAAGAGGCTGATTGAAAAACCGAAAGATCCACCGTCCGACCTCGCGCTGGTCGGTGTATATATGTTTGACAGCAATATCTTCGAAGCGGTGAACGCGATTGAGCCGTCTTGGAGAGGTGAACTTGAGATCACCGATGCCATTCAGTACCTCGTAGATAAAGGCTACCAAGTCCACCCGCACGTAATTGAGGGATGGTGGAAGGATACCGGAAAGCTGGAGGATATGCTTGAGGCCAACCGGATAATGCTTGAGGGTATTGAAACGAGAATTGATGGCTCTGTCGATGAGGAATCCCGGATTCACGGCAAAGTTGTTATAGAAGAGGGCGCGAAAATCCACGACTCGGTGATCCGCGGGCCGGCAATAATCGGCAAGAACAGCAAGGTCCTTCACTCATATATCGGCCCGTTTACCTCGATACACGACAATGTTACGATAACGGAAAGCGAAGTCGAGCACAGCATAATCCTAGCCGAGTGCATTATCGAGAATATCGGCAGCCGCATCGAGGACAGCCTGTTAGGTAGAAATGTAACCGTTCACAGGAGCGAAAGAAAGCCAAAGGCATACAGGTTAATGGTTGGAGACAACAGCGAAGTTGAAGTTCTATAAAAGGTAAAAGGGGACGTTCTTGAATAATTGAATAACTTGGCAGAAATTCAATTATTCAAGAACGTCCCCCTATGATACTTGCTTTCATGCTGTGAGCTATCGGCTGAGAGCTATGAGCTAATCTGGAGGTTATGAGTTGATAGATGGTGTTAAGGTAAAAAATCTTAGGGTTATCCCTGATGAGCGGGGACGCCTGATGGAGATACTTAGAAGCGACGAAGAGCTGTTTGATAAATTCGGCCAGGTCTACATGACGACTACCTATCCCGGGATAATCAAAGCGTGGCACCTACACAAGTTGCAAACGGATAACATCGCGGTGTTAAAAGGGATGCTTAAACTCGCGCTTTACGATGATCGTGAAGGCTCGCCCACAAGGGGCGAGGCTAACGAGTTTTTTATCGGCGAGCACAACCCGGTATTGGTGCAGGTTCCAAAGGATGTATACCATGGCTGGAAATGCGTAAGTGAGACCGAAGCTATAGTCATAAACATACCCACGCACGTATATAATTACAAGGAGCCGGATGAGCACCGTCTCCCCTATAACACAGATAAGATCCCCTACGACTGGGACGTAAAGCACGGCTAGAAGCTTACGGGTCTAGAGTGAAAGTACGCCAAAAGGCGAAAAGGCCAAGGGGCCAAAAGGGGGATTTTATAATTTAATCGGTTAAGAGATATAGGAGGTTTAAGTTTGAAGATACTTGTTACCGGAGGGGCCGGCTTTATCGGCTCTAACTTTATCCACTATATGTTAAATACCTATCCGGACTATGAGATCATAAATTTCGACAAGCTGACCTATGCCGGTAATTTAAACAACCTAAAGGATATCGAGGATAACCCAAGATATACCTTCATAAAGGGAGACATCTGCGACCCTATAGCAGTCTCGGAGGCCGTCAAGGGGGTTGACGTGGTCATCAACTTCGCGGCGGAAAGCCATGTGGACCGATCAATCACCTCAGCCAAAGAGTTTATAACCACGAACATCATGGGTACAGAGGTCTTGCTTGAGGCGGTAAGGGATTTTAGCACCCCCAAATACATACAGGTCAGTACCGATGAGGTATACGGAAGCACTGAGATAGGCTCGTTCAAAGAGACAGGCCTGCTCACCCCAAGCAGTCCTTACTCGGCAAGTAAAGCGTCGGCAGACCTGCTTTGTCAAGCTCACTATACTACTTTTGGCACGCCTATTATTATCACCCGCAGCTCAAATAACTTCGGCCCGTATCAGTATCCTGAGAAGTTGATCCCACTTTTCGTAACCAACCTCCTTGAGGATATCCCAATCCCTGTCTACGGGGATGGCATGAATATCCGCGATTGGTGTTTTGTTGAGGATAACTGCCGCGGTATCGATGCTGTACTTCACCAGGGGCAAGTTGGTGAGGTATACAACATTGGCGCGGGAAACGAGAAGACAAACCTCACGATAACTGAGACCATCCTAAGCCGCCTAAACAAACCAAAGTCGCTAATACAGTTTGTTGAAGACCGCCTAGGGCACGACCGTAGATATTCTATCGAGACCTCTAAGGTGGCGGCATTGGGGTGGAAGCCCCGATATGATTTTGATACTGCCATTGCCATCACGATTGACTGGTATAAAAACAACGAGTGGTGGTGGCGACCCCTTAAGCAACCGTCTAAAATTGAAGCCACATCCAAATAATATTTAAGAAGGAAAACGGGTATCTCTGGTGGAAGAATCCTTTGGTTACGCTTTTATATAGATCAAATGCGCAGATAAGTTGAGGAGGACTAATGGCGAGAAAGCTCGAAACTGTTTCAGGTCTGCCATTGGGGCTTGAGGGCCCCCGTTTGGTATTTGGAGATGATTTGCCCACCGTGGAGCCGGATATCAGGCATCTTCAAGATTTTAAAGAAGTGCTTGCACCGAGCTCTCCCCTGGAGGGACCGGAGGACGCCTACTTCATGTACCGCGACGTCGGCTGGCCGGACGACAAAGATATGTTTCGCCGGATGAATTATCGCTATGATATCACGACGCTCCAGGCCGGGGTGGTTGGGCGAGAGCTTTTAAAAACCGTCGGGCACTACCATCCGCTTGTGCCCGGAACAAACGTGACCTATCCGGAGGTCTACGAGGTGATAAGCGGGCGGGCACACTACGTGTGCCAGAAAGTCGATGGAAACCGGGTGGTTGAATTTTTTGTTGTAGAAGCTCTTCCGGGACAGAAAGTCGTCATCCCGCCTGGCTACGGACACATAACAATCAACCCGGGAGACGAGCCCCTGGTAATGAGTAACGTCACGGCGGATGGCTTCAAGTCTATCTATAAGCCGCTAGAGGAGCTACATGGCGGGGCGTTCTATGAGCTTGCCAATTTTACCTGGCTAAAAAACGAAAACTATGAAGTGCTCGCAACGCCTAAGTGGGCGCAGGCAAACGAAGTGCCGGATTTTGGATTAACTGAGGCGGTACCGCTTTATATATCGATTACTCAAAACCCGGAAAAGTTTAATTACCTGCTCAACCCGCAGAAGTATATGGATATGTTTGCCGGCGCACTGAAGATGACAGGAGACTTGTTGGGATAAAGCGTGCTGCGGTGTTGCAGTGCTGCAGGAAGACAATTCAATTGTAGTTGCCCGATTTATCGGGCCAGAGGAGCTCCATAAATGGAGCAACTACAATTAATTATTAATTACAGCACTGATAACGGCGGCACCGTGAAACCTGTTTTAGCTTACGCTTTAACTGTTAAGCTCTTCAATGCTATCTTAGCCGCACTAATCGTGCGTTCAATATCTTCATCAGTATGCGCGAGCGACACAAATGCCGCCTCAAACTGTGACGGTGCAAGGTATATCCCCTGCCCGAGCATCGCCTTAAAGTATGCGGCGTATTTGGCGGTATCGGACGTTTTTGCGCTTTGGTAATCATAAACTGGTGCATTGGTAA